>DKDL01000051.1:11658-12532 GCA_002449335.1 Succinatimonas sp. UBA6849
TACTTTGTCAAAATCTCTGCAAACATTTACAAGATCAAGTAGTGGTTGACCAGGAAGAACTTTAACTTTTGATTCGTCATCTTTTAAAGAGGTGGTTTTGCTATTCATAATTAAAACCTCATAAAGTAATTTTTATAAATTGGGAAATTAAGTAGCTCCCAAGTAAATGAAGAATGTGTTATGTGAAAGAATCAAACTTCATGAGTTAAAAGTACAACATAATAATGTTGTAATCAACACATAATTATTTGTTGTTGCAACATTGATATTTCATCAAGTTTGAAAGTACAACAATTTAATATTGAGGAATTAAATTTTATGTTTATTAAACAATAAGTTAGAGTGAATGTTGAACTGTGAATAAGTTCACAGGAAATCTATGATTATGTTGATGCTTGTTTAATAAAGTGCATGTGCACTAGCTAGGTGCTTTGATTCACCAAAAAGAACTTTTGCCAAAACAAAGCAAAAATCTTTGTAAATTCAAAATGATTTAGAGCTTAATTGCGTAAAGTATAGCTAAGATATTCTCTAATGAGTTTTGTTGTTGCAAGTTGCATCTGTGACAATGTTTAGCTTAGAACTATTGATTGTCATGTTGAAAGTACAACTTAAAAATTGAAATAGTGGTGAAATATCAACAAAAATGCCGGCATAAGCCGGCACATTATGGAGATGATGAATCTAATTAACCTTTGGTTCTCTTTGCTTCTACCATGATATCGTGTGCCTTATCATAGTCAGGAACGATATCATAAGCACGAGAACGTGACATTTCTTCCTCTAATGAATCCCATTGAATAGCGTCCAATTCATCAGATGTGAATAGATCAAAACACTTCTTGTTACCCATCTGAGCTACAGGGTTGAAGGT
>DKDL01000095.1 GCA_002449335.1 Succinatimonas sp. UBA6849
CGCTTTGTATTGTCGTGTTTTTGAGGCACGGTAGGGAAGTTCCTACATCGGCGATAATAGCGCAGAAAAATGGGAGCGTCAAGGTTTTGTTACATATTCAATGTATGCGTTTTTAATTTTGCCATCTTTGGCTATTGTTTCATTTATCTTAAACTTTAATGAACGACCTTGTTCACATGATGACCAGATTAACTTTATTTGCTCTTCAGTCAAAGAACCATCCTCACAATTAAATGTTGCATCTACAGTAGAATTACTTTTGTCTTCTGATTTTAGATGCAGTCTTAAAGAAGTGTAGTGTAGTCTATCAATAGAGGTTATCTGAAAAAGCCCTTCTACAAATTTACTGGAGGTAGGAATAACGTCTTCATCAGGAGTATCTTTTATTCTGTTGATATCATTAACTTCATAAGTTTCACTATTAAGTTCAATCCTTTCTACTTCAGCTGTATTCCTTATCAATTCATTGGAAGCTCTGATCTGTTGATTACATACATCATCAAGTACCATACATTTTAAATTTTGATAATCTTGAGATGTAACAAACTTTTTAAAGACCTGAGATTCTGATAGTTTCAATAAAGCATTAAATTTATCATTTAACTCTTCTAGTTTTAGTTCTTGTCCTTTTATACAGGAGTCTGTCCATATTGTATAAAATTTGGGGCTCTCATATATTGCTGCTAATAATAAAAAGAAGATGCATACTTTCCATGGTTTCATTTTTTCTAGTTTCTTTACCACTGCATTGACGATAGGTTTTGATAATCTTAGTATGACGTCAGTACACCCCGGTTGAATTGATATGTAAAAAAGAAAGTTTTCTTTATCACCTTTCTGTACTGGTCTGTACGGATTCTTATCTTCTAAGATTAATAAAAGCTGTCTGTTAAAAATACTTTGAAAAGAAGCAATACCTTCTGCAAAATCAGAACGTATAGAGCTGTGATAGTTAGGTCCGTAGATCTTAAACTCTATATCAGCTAAAGAAAGGTTATCTACGTCAAAGCGTTTCCATAGATCTTCAAGACTGTCTTCTGTAATACCTTCAAGAGCAAAAAAGCCATTAACCTGTTGCCATGAAGCAATTTTGTTATCTGACATAAAATCACCTTCCAATTAAACAATCAAAGCCAATACTAGCAAAGCTAAGTGAATTATGCTGTGCTATCAATCACTAACTATTTAAAACTTTAACTACAGCTGTGATTTCAGTTTGTCAAAAGGTATAAAGAAAGGAAAAGACCTACCGCTAGCGTTAAAACAATATGCATTATTGTCATTTATATGATCAATGCAATCGTCATAATAGTCAATTCCATTTGTTTTTGAGAAGTCCGAAATGGAAGTTGCGAAAAAACCTCTATCACCATTCTTAACATCATGACGATTAGACCATGAAACAATATTTTTCTCATCCCAGCTCATTTTCTGCAATTGCATGTAAATCTCCTCGTCAGTAATTATCCAACCAAATTTACTACTGTTGTGTAGTGGCCTAAAAACGTCAATGTAACACAGCAAGTCATTCATACTATACTGGACATCGTACTGGTTACTTATCACTATCTTCTGCTTTTCCCATGTTCTTTTATTCTCTTTTGTCTCAATTTTTTTAATTTTAAATAATCGTAAATGTTGGTCAATTTCCCTCAAGTCACGTACGAGCAATGTATAACCAACAATATATTTTTTTTCATCAAATAAATTTCTTTGTCTTGGACCCATAATGTCATCTTTGAGACTTTTTAGCTGCCTTAGAGAAATTTGATGTATAAAGCAAAATAACTCATCTAGTGTTTGAATAGTACGTATATACATACTTATACCTTCTACTTAAGACCTTTAAAATCAAAAAATCCAATAAATAAAATTCCCAAAATTGTATATGCAGTAATTGGCTTATCATTCAATAAAAGCAGTACATACCCCCAAAAGTAAGAAGCTATCATCAAGATGAAAACTGCAGCTACATGAGTTGTTTTCATTTTGTCATTTCCAATGCTTTGGGGTTAGGAACTAAACAAGCAATTGAGTTCATGTTGTTCAGTATTCTCTGTAGTCTCAATTTATTTAATTTAGACAAAGTCTTAATCTTCATTATTTCTTCTAATAATTCTTGACAATAAAAAAGTGATTCAAACAAGTCGTGTCGCTTTTTGAACGGCAAGATAAGATCAGTTATTTGAGTTCTCGCAACAAAATATAGAGAAGCTATCTCGCCATTTTTTAAATCAATGAAACCAAAGTCTTGTTCTAGCTCCAAAACTATCTGTTTAGGAGTAGTGGCTAAATCTTCTAAAAATCTTGAACACATTCTTTGAAGCAACTTAATTTTTGAATCATATTCAGGATCCTCATTATTGGGAAACTGTAAAAATCCTTTTGTAAAAATGGCACTATGTTTATATTCATCTGGTATGTCATAACCTGTTAACTCTTTCCAAGAAGATTCAGTAAATATAATGTTTTGCTGAGTTTTGTTTGAAATAAAAACTTGAATTAAAGAGCTATCTAAATTTAGGCTGCCTGGTAAACTAAAGTACTTTCGATAGATTTCTCTTTGACAACAAATGCGTCCGTTTAAAAATGCAGCATCTTTTAAAGCAAAACATATCACGTTGTATAGTCTGACAAAGTTAATTACACTTGCCATTTTCTAAGCTCCAGTACTACCAAATCCGCCATCACCTCGCTCAGTGTCATTAGCAGAAGTAAAGTATGAGAAAAACTCATCAATCTTCTTAGCAGCATCAGGATCATTAACAAACTTATTAGCCCAATATAAGAGGTCACATTCTTCAGCTGAGAATTGACGAGGATCTTCGGCGAGGGTGTAATTCAAAGCTTTCTTAAAAGGCTCTATATCATTTGAGTATTTAATGGCTATTAGTGATTTTCCACGTTCCTTTGCCAGCTTATTCAGATAATCAAAATTGATTAAGATACTTGTAAGCTGTTTAACTGTCAGTTCAACCTTGATAAGGTTCTGTGATGTTTCATGTTCCATTGTTTTATTCCTGTGTCTTTTGAATCAGCCATCTTGTGTATTTCTGCAACTCGTTGCTAAAGGCTTCAGTGGTATTGTTCCGAGGTGTTACCCAGCGCAGGTTTCTTGCAAGATTGTTTCTGGGATCATTATCAATATGATCAACAATTGTGTGTGTCTCTGGATCCGGATTCTCACAAAATACAGAGGCTACTAACCTATGTACAAATACATGTTTTTGAGCTCTTCCTGAATACAGCATGCATGCCAGATAACCTCTTGATTTGTGATTTGAAAAATAGCATTTGCTTAAAGCTACAGGTTTCTTGGTTTTTGAGTTCCAAACCCTGCCGTAATTGCTAACAAGATACTTTTCAAAGGGAGCGACTAATGGCTTAAATATTTCACCTTTCAACGCAAATTCATCAATATTCATATTTACGACCTACTACTGCCAAATCCATTTGTCCAGACAACTTTGTCAGATTGTTTACCCACTTTAGGAGCCTTAGTATCAAAGTAAGACTCAATCTTGATCTTGCATTCAGTCATTGCAGCCTGATAAGCCATATCAAGAGGTAAGCCATATTCTTTCATGTAAAGAGCTTTAGTCTCAGCTCCGTACTGCTCCAAAATCAAACTTTTAAGAGCCTTATTAGCTTTATCATGAGCATCGGCAGGGGAAAGTCGATTTACTTTGACTTCGTATGCCTCGCGCTCTTTCATAAAGCTATCCATATCTTCGGTTAAAAATCTCATACTGGCGCTTACCCTTTAGTAACTAATAAACTGTACTTCTCGATTAGATCATCTCTGTTGTATATACACAACAAATCCTCAGATAAACGAACCAAGCGAGAGACATCCTCTTTGATTACAGCTACAGTAAACTCCTGCATATCGATATCCTGCTCTTGCCATGCTTTCAAGTTTCCTGATACCTCGTATTCCTCAACAAAACGAGCTATAGCATCATGCAGATTGCACTCTAAGCTATCCAATCCAGGCACTTTAACTTTTAGTAAAGCGCCACGAGGAATAGGAGAGCGTAAGCGAACTTGAAAGAGAGACAGGCAATTATCCTTTTTAATAAAGTGAGCTCCGCCTAAATTCATTGACCAGAACTCGATATGTTTGCCTGCTAAGACGTCAATACCAATCTCAGGATCAGAGCCATTAAATTCATCTTCAACGCTCTTAAGCCAAGCCTTAAGCTCACTTACTCTCATAGTTATGCCTTTGCTACAGTTGTCTTGTTTAAAGGATGATTGCCGTTAAGTTCAAAACGCTTTGCAGCATTTAAAAGACCTACACGAAACTTCACACGGTCAGTTCTATGCTCATCATCTTTTAGATCGCTGTACTTGTACTTAAGCTCATAAGCTTTTAATAAACGTTTCATTTGAAATACCAAGGTACCTTTATCAACTTTTGTCTTATGGCAAAGCTCATCGACTACAACAAACTCTAGAGCATGGCTATCCATCTCAAACTTTGATAAGTTTGCATTGATATACTCATCAGCAAAGCCCAGAGCGCGAAGTAGCTTGTCGTATGAGCCAACACGCACACCAAAGACAAACTTTGACTTTTTACCATCTACCTTTGCCACAGGAACGGCTTGCTCTGCTGCATTTGTTCCTGTTCCTCCTGTTCTTGATGAAACCTTTGCAGGTGTCTTAATCTCAGTCTCTGTCTTTTCATCAGCTTTAACCTCTGCTGAGCTTTGGCAGGCTTTCTCAATGCTCTTCTCATCTTTAATCTCAATCACTGGCTTTTTGTCTTCTTTCCTAGTATCTGTAGCCTTACTCTCTACAGTCTCAACGCGCTCTACTGTCTTGGTATCAGATTTAACGTCTTTAATTTCATCTTTGGCTTTAGCCTCATTAGCTTCCTGAGCTTCAACAACACCTTTGGCAAAAGCCTGTGGTGTATCAGGATTAGCTTTATCAAGTTCTTTGTTGATGTCATCCATGGTTTTGCTCTCAGTTTCATAAGCATCATAGGTGTTGTATGCTTCCAAAATAGTTTTAGGATCTTGCAGATAAGGTTGGATCTTATTGATAACATCAGGAAAAGCACCTTTCTTTAAAGCGATAAATGCTGCTCTAATATCTGTAGGTCTGGCACCCATAAACAGAGCCTTGTACAAAAGATATGTATTAACAGGCTCATAAGGCTTTAATGTCTTATCAGTAAGTTTGATATCCAACATTGCTAAAGGTTCGTAATTGGTCTTGAACCAAACACCATATAATTTCTTCATCTTGTTATTCCTTGTTTACCCAATAAAAAACACTTGCATAACCGTCTACTAAATTTCCACTGTTATCAGTCATTGGAAAAGCATGTATGCACTGGATATCTTTACTTTCAATCTTATTGTCGTTGATAAACATACATAGCTTCTTTTCAGCACTGTGTATATGTCTGTATGGTGAATATTCTGATTTTGGTTCTTCATCAAAGAAGATCTTGTGAACTAAAACTCTCATTTTTTAACTCATTCCTTGTGTGATTTAAGATAATCTTGTCTTTTTTTTAGAACCCAATCATCAATATCAGGCTCTATCCATACTCTTTGAGCATTACTTGAATTTGTTAATGGGAAAGATTCAGGAAAATCTGTCCAATCCAGTCTTAAGTGTCTCAAGAACGTCTGCGTGGTCATGTGTAGCTTCATGGCAACTTCTGTTTTATTAAGTAAATTCATATAAGTTCCTTATAAACTTGCTCAAAAAGCCTGAGGTTAGGAAAGTGAATGAACTTAAGAACCCAACCTCAGTAAATCTCAACTAAGGAGATATTTTCATGTTTCTAACTTACTCACCATATTTAAGAGCGGATGAGCGCGCTCTTTCTGCTTGTTTCCGTTGCTACAGAAACTGTTCTAACATTGATGCCACCATGAAAAAAGCTAAGATTATGAACATGCTTACGGTAATGTTTACCATCAGGTCATATAGCTTTTGTTTGAGCTTAGCTTTAGTCATATTGGTTACTCCTCAATGTCTGTTAGTCTTGAGTCTGTCACTAGAACCCAAAGAATTTGTTTAACAGGGTGTAAATCTCATCTTCATAGCTGTACAGGTAGATAGTTGCAGCACAGCATCCAATAAAACCAACACCTGCCATAAGGTCGCTTAATACAGACTTTGTCTCCTTACTTAGTTTCATTTATGAGGCTCTCCTGTTCTTTAGCTCGACAGTTATCAATAAAAGCTTTCTTAAGTCTGTCAGCTTCAGCTAATACAAGTGACCTGTCATTTTCATCATCAATAAGCTTTATTGCATAATTGCAATAGGAGATAAACTTGCTAGCAAAGCTGATACCTTTAGAATTGAACTGGTAATAGTTGACGCATATTGAGTGAAGAGCCTTGAAAGCAATTGCTGATTTGAGCTGTGGTCCTGTCCTAACCAACCCCCTGCAACATTTAAAGCCTTCCTGCTTGTCGAAGTATTGAGCGTTGAAGTTAACACCTTCAAGTACAGTTTCTTCTTTGTCTTTAAGAAGCTCCCATGCACGGCATGCTGCAAGATCTTCAAGTACACCAATATCAAATGATGCAGGTATATTCTTGATTTGGTTGTAAGCTAACTGATGAACGCTCCACAACCACTGAGGATCAGTTGAGTGAATTAACTTAAGCGCAGCAGCTTTAACAGCCTTAGATACTGATGATCCAGGATCACATGCTCCATCAGCTTTCTTTTCAACAGGATCTTTTACAGGTAAATCTTTGACAGGCTCGGTTGCAGTCTTTTTTGCTTCTTTAGCTGTAGCTTTAGGAGCTTTTACAGACTTTACAGGAGTACCTTTGTCTTGATCATGCTTGTCATTGGTATCGTCTGTAGGGTTCTTTGACTCATGCTCTTTACCAAGATTTAAAACAGCGTCAGTGATCTTGTCCTCAATCTTTTGAGCTGTAACAATCATATTCACAGCATCAAGATAGGCCATTTGTTTCTCATCAAGCTCTTTATTGATGTCTGACTTTAAGCTTAAAGAACCTCTGTCAAAGAACTTTGAAGCTAATTCTTTTGCGTTTTCAATCTCAGTGTTAAGTTTTCTATACTCATTTGCCTTTAGGGTAAGAGTTGAGATTTCAATATCTGATACTTCGAGAGATAAATTTAGTGTTGCCATTTCAGAATACCTGTAAATTATTAGTTTTAGCTAATCTTTATTAAAGATCTTAGTTAAAACTAACGAAATTGCAACAGGAAAAACTAAAGAATATTTTATAGTATTGAAAAATAAAGGAATTTAATTAAAGGAAAGCTGCTAAAATTGTGATGCGTTTTAATAAAATTCTTTACAAAAGTAATAAATAGTATTATAATATAAGCACGTTCAATGAGAACGTGGGACTCGAAAGAGATGTTCAACTAACGGAGATATTCAAATGGATGAGAATGATTTAACTTTGATGTTAACTATCCTTTGGATACTTTCTAGCAAAAGTAATCAAGAAAAAGCACTAACCCTGTTTAATTTGATTAAAAGCTTAAGCTAGAAAGCAGGGTGGGGTGAGAGCCCCACCTACTCCGATTATAGGACATTAAATCATGGATGGAAAGTTATATAAGCGTTTAAGAATGGCATTGGGCTTAACTACCAGTGAGTTAGGTGAAAAAGTTGGTGTTGGTAGTAATTACATCTCAATTATGGAGAATGGAAAGAAACCTGTATCAGAGTTACAGGCTATGAAGCTTAAAGAGTTGATTGAACAGCGTTACAAAGAGGGAGATGAGTGCTTTGAGATCTTAAAAGAGATTTTTAGTAAGTAATTACCAGCACGCAGAGTCAACATATTGCCATACCAGGCATGCGACACTAACGACAGCTAGTGCGATGTTATACCACTTAAGTGAGGTGTTTGGACCATCAAGATCGTTGATTCTGCGTAAAAAGTTAAACAGCTGAAATACAAGGTTTGAGATAAATCCAATTATCAGTACGGTAAGGAAGCAAAGTAGAGGTGTATCTACTTTGTGCATGTTAGAAAAGATACTTGCTGTCAATGTTGAACCTCCAACAAAAGCAACAACGATCGATGCAAAAATTCCTAATACAGTTACTGATTCCTTGCGCATGTTTTGAAAAGCCTTATTTACTTTATCGATGTTCTCAGTAGCTTTTAAAGAGTTATCTAAAGCTTTTCTTGAAGTAGATAAAGCATCTTCCTTGATTTTGCCAGTGTAAGCCAATCTAACAACTTCTAAGTTAATATGATCTTTTAACTTCTCTATACTTCTTCTACATCTTTTTGTTTCTAAATCTTCTATGTTGGCACTATCATCAATAATTTTTGCCAACAGCGAAGACAAATTAGTTACAGCTTGTTCTAAAAATAAATTGAGCTTTGCTGTCTCTACTTGCTCTAAATAATACTGTGTAACAACAGAGTAACTATGTCTCCACCCATCATCATACAAGCTATGAGCAATAGTAAGGTTTTTATCAACAAGAGCTTTATTAAATGTACCTGATTCAGTTACATTTTTTATAAACTGTAAAAATAACTCAGATTTATCTTCAAGCATTAGATTAGGCTCTCTGTTAGTGTCTTTGCATCTTCAACAATTGCAAGGTCGTCAATTCTGTTAAAATGATCTTCGTTGTAGACTTTTGCCCAAGCCCCATTAGGCCTATGACTTATCTCCACGAGATCCCAAGGTTTTCTGTTTACAGCACAGTTAACAACCTGTTGTACATACTCTGGTATGTTCTCTTTAGCCTCTATAACAGCCTGAGGAGGTTGCATATAAATAGGCATTCCACCACTTAAATGGTACATAAAATAAACTTCTCTGATCACAGGACCGAACATCCAAGCTTCAAATTTAGGATCTTCTATCAGAGCCGATCTAAAGTGAGTTTCTCTTAATGATTGTAACTGCACAAAGTACAAGATCTTCTGTAGCTGTAAATTGCTTATAGGTGTCTTTCTGTCTATGCAGTATTGAACTATATATCCAGCTAATGGGAGAGCGTTCATACTTGCTACCTCTTCGAGTTTACTAATATTTTTTTTGTTGTTAGCTTTTACTAATTATAATCCACCGCTACCCGATTTATCTATAACGCGACCAATAATTCGGAAGTTGATCTCATCACCTTTATGTATAGTTTCATCTGGGTATTGAGGGTTTTCGGAATGAATAATTAGATCACCATTCATTAACTGTATTAGGCGCTTTACTCTTACTTCATCACCATAGACGATAGCGTAAACATGGTTATTATGTATGGGGCTTGTATCTGCCATATTTACTAAAATTCTATCATCGGGAAAAAGAATTGGCTCCATGCTGTCACCTGAGACAATAAATCTTTTACAATGCTCAGGATTCACACAAATACGCTGAAACCATGATCGGCGATACGTCGCAGGCACACTCTCAGTCTGTTCTTCATAAGTAGGTTCACAGCCATTACCTGCAGCACATCTAACACCGTACTCTTTAATCTGCACATAATCATCTGATGGAGTTTCATCATCATCCAATGCAACTACAGGATCACCCTCAGGTTCACCTTTACCGGTGATGAGCCAATTAAGATTTAGATTTAAGGAACGACTTGCCTTGTAAGCTACAGTAGACATCAAATCTTTGGTTTTACCACTTGTCCATCCATTTACAGATGAAGATTTAACGCCACATTCTTCAGCAAGTCTAGATTGATTCTTACCACTCTTTTTTAAACCGTAGTTAATACGATCTGACAGTTGAGAAAAGTCAAACATACCTAACAACCCCACATTTTCTTTAGCTATATCTAATTGTAGGATATATTTTAGTAGTTATGCCTTGAATTTTTATTTAGTTAAAACTAACATAATATAGTGGCAAAATTTTGGATTTATGTAGATGAAAAGACGAAATTTAAAAGATCCGGTATTTACTCAAACTCTTATAGATGAGCTAGGCGGTCCTACAAAAGTAGGAATGATCTGCGGTATTAAAGCTCCTTCTGTATTGGGATGGTTAAAGAAAGGTATACCTCGCGGTTGGATGATGTACTTTAAGACTGAATATCCAAATCTACAGGTTTGGGCAAAAGAGCCTGACTGGAACAAAGAACCTTCTACCTTATCAAAGTAAGGAGAGTTATATGGACACAATTACCTCGTATGTATCAGATGATTTGATGCAGTTGGAATTAGCACCAGCTCCAAAGATTATCTTGGTTGCATTGTCTACTTTTAAGAATGGCTATTATTCAACAATGAATAACCTGGCTCTTAAGGTTAATATGCCCCGTAGAACTATACAACGCTCTTTAAAGACCTTAAAAGAGCGCGGTTACGTATACATTGACGAAACTGACGTTGGCAACATCAAGCTTTTAACTACCAACATCATGAAAGATGCTGAGAAAGTAAGAGTGGAATCTATGCAGCCAACTCTGCTTAAAAAGATGCAAAAGAAGTCAAAAGCCAAGAAAACTGATCCTGTTGAAAACTCTTTAGAGCCTGTGGAAAACTCTGTTGAGATGGTGACAAATAGTCACATGGGTGCGACAAATTGTCACAGGGGGTGCGACAAATTGTCACACTCCTATAATAAAGATCTAAATATAGATAAAAATAAATATATATATAGATCTGATCTTAATAGTAAGAAGCAAGGGGAAGTTTTTGAAAATCAGGCTCACGAGCTTGAACTTCAGGAACAGACCGTTGATCTAAAGCCACAAAATCAAAAAGTCAGAATCATCAAAAAGAACGTTCGTGGTATTGAGCTCTTTATCACCTATGATGAGCGCGGTGAGATGATCAACAGTGAGTTTGTTGATTATGAACATGCTTTTGACAATATCGATGAAAAGAACAACAAGAACGAGGTTATCACCTCAACTCTAAGACAGACCCTTAGTGATATTTACAAGCTGTCTGCATCAGACGTAGAGCAGTTAATCGAGAAGATGCACTCTTACTACGTCAAAGACGGTACATGGAGATATCAAAGAGGAAACCGTAAAGAGATCTCATTATCTCAGCTTACAAGACTATGTGAGCACTGGGTTAATAATCTTAAGAAAACTCGACAAAGATTTAAGCAGCAAAGTGACTGTGTTTACGAAGAGCCACTTACTGCACAACAAGATTCATGTACGTTGTCACAACCCACATCTTTAGCTACAAACCGTGATAGTGACAGCGTGCATGGATGCCAAGACACAGGTAAGGCTCAAATGCAGATGCCTAGTGTGCTTACCAATGAAATGCTTGCTAACAGCGAGTATATGTCAGCGCTTATAGCTCAATATGGCTCTGATGCAGTCAACAGACAGGTATGGAGAGGTGTTTTTTAATGTACGGTAAAGATTTCGATTATGACAACATTCCACCTGACAGAAGGTTGCCTATACCTCCTGAGGCTATTGAAGAGCCTAGTGAAAGTAACAAGTATGGATCAATCTTTCTGTACAGAAAAGAATATCCAAACGAAAAGGTGGGCAAAGCCATTATCTTGGATTTTGAGACTACAGGCTTAGACAGGTTTAATGATGATCCTATCGAGTTAGGCTTTCTCAAAGTTACCTACTCTAAAGACGATGGTAAGATCTTTCAAATCACTGACAAGTATCAAGGATTTAAGCAGCCTAAAAAAGAAATCTCTCCAATGATTACTGATATCACAGGTATTACCAATGAGATGGTTGCAGGTGAGGATTTTAACTATGCAAAGATCTTTAAGCTGTTCTCTGATGTAAATCTTGTGATATCTCACAATGCTGCATTTGACTGTCCGTTCTTTGACAGAATCTTTAAAGACAGTGAACCAATGCGCAAGATACCTTGGGCTTGCTCTATGATTGGTATTGATTGGTTAGGCTATGGTTATAAATCATGTGGCCTTGTAAAAATCATTGCTCATAATCGTTTTATTTACAAAGCTCACAGAGCATTAAACGATGCTATGGCTCTTACTAACATGCTGGTGTTACAGCCAAAGCTTTTTATTGATTTAAGACGTTCTGCTGCTAACAAGTTCACAGTACTGGCTGTACCTGAGAGCACACTTAAGAACAATGAGAAAGATCGTGAGACTATCTCAAAAATGGGATTTTTTAAAACACGTGATTCAAACGCTCTTATCAGAGTTATTACTCCAAATGTTAAAGCTAAAGCATTAGAGATCATCACAGGTAATACAAATCTCACATTGAAAGATCTTGTAATCATCCCAAATGTACCTGCAGATAAGGCTTTTAGAATGTACCAGATTGACGGAATTTAGGAGTGCTTATAAGTCGAGCGCGTAAGGAAGGTAAATGCTAACTAAGTACATCATAGAAGCAATACAGTATGGTTACTCATCTGATTATTTAAGTCTTCTGCACAACTACGGTTTATGGGCACGATATTTTGGTGCTGTAGGATATCACTGTCCAGCAACAGCCCATGAAGACTATATCATTGACGATGAGAGTGCTCTTGTAGTTGAAGCTTGTATGTGCTGGTTAAAGCAAACACGTCCTAAGGTGCATAAGCTACTCTCAATGTACTACATTCGAGGTCTTGATGAGTATGACATCTTGTCAGTACTTAAAGAGCATGAACACAGTATTAGAACAACAAGAGCGCGTTATAAAGACAGATATGATGCTACTCCATACGATAATGCTATACGCTACCTTACAGGCAGGGCAGTGAGAGATGTAATCATCCTGGGCGAAAAGCTAGTTCTTGAGCACCTTGTACAGGTATACAACCAAGAGCATGAGACACCTCTTAATGTAGATTGCGTTAAGGAGTGTTAATGAGAACTTTTGTATATAACGGCATTGAATACCGCTCTCTATGTGAGTGCTGCAACGCTTTAAATCTCTCTTATCAGAAAGTCAGACGCTTATGCAGACATTACAGACGCGCTCAAAAAGATCCTACTCTTGCTATACGCTGGGCATTAGGTATAGAGCACATGTCTCACCTTGAACCTAAAACTGTTGCTTACACTCAAGATCAGGAAAGAGCTAACTTTAGACAGATGAAGTTTAAAGAGAAGATGCTACATAGCTTTATAAATGTGTAAGCTTTCATAATTTTTCTTTATAAAAATACCATCACAATGAGAGATGTAATATGATCCGTAACCAGGTAAACAACACTAATCAGGATCTTTATATGAGAGTATCTCTAGATAAAGCTGTAAAGGCAATCTACTCAAATGTGAAGTTAGAACAAATCATAAATGAAGCTATTGCCAATTCGATAGATGCCAATGCCACATCAATACAGATTGAAATAACAGGTAAGCTACCTTCATCTAAGAATGGAAATATTCAAAATTTAGGTATTACCATTAAAGATAATGGTAATGGTTTTACTGAACAGTCTCTTAAGCGATTTATCACTCTCTACGATCCTCAGGATGATTTTCATAAAGGTGTTGGAAGATTAGCCTTTAAAAGAGCATTTAAAAAGGTTCAGATAGAAAGTGTTAATGTCAATAATGGAGAAGTTGAATTTGAGTTTAATGACAAACTTGAATTGGAAAAAATTAAAAACAACGATGGTAGTAACAAAGAACAATGCACTGTTATCTCTCTATCAGATCCTGTAAGTGATATTCAAAATATCAAAACGAGTAACTTTAGCAAAGAGTATTTAAAAAATGCTGTGCTAAAAGAGTTCTTTGTAACTTTGCTCAGCTTAAAGCAAAACAAGAAAGATATTACAATATCCATAACAACAAATTTTGTTGAGGAAAACTCATTAAACAAAAGAACTCCAATCACAACTTTAATCACATGCGCTGATATACCTGATCTTAATGCTACAAATCTAAATCTTGACACTCCAGTAATAAATAATGTCAAATCTTACCAGTGTTTTTATCAATTTGCTTCAAAAGCCATAGAGGATGGATATAGCTTTATTGCAATCAGTGTTGATAATAGAAGTGTTCAACTAGATGAACTTAAAAATGCCTCTTTTGCTGGTCAAAGATGTATTTTTATTGTTTATGATGAAATATCAGATACTAAAACCGATGTATGTAGAACAATACCTACTTTTAAGAATCCAAAAATAAAAAGTGATCTACAAAAGGCTATTACTGAGAAAATTAACTCTTTGGCGATCAGTGAAATTAAGGATTTTAAGATAAAATCTGAAAAGTCATATTTAGACTTGGTAGAACAGAAACCATTTATTGCCAACTTTGTTGATAAAGATAAATTTGGCTTGTTCCAGGTTGATGATATCGAGAAGGAAGCATATAAAAAACAAATGGAAGCTAGAATGAGGTTCTTTGATATGGATGTAAAATCCATGTCAGAAACTGAATTTGCCAAAAGATATGCTTTTGCCAAAGACATATTTGCTGAATATGTAATGAGCAGATTTAAGGTTCTTGAATTTATTAAGTCAACTAATGAAAAAGACAAAGAATCAGTAATTCATAACTTGTTAGTTAAGCAACGGGCGGTTATTGAGTCCGAAAAAGAAAACATCTCTTGCATGAATAATCTGTGGCTTTTTGATGAGCGTTTTTCTACTTTTGATTACATATACAGTGATAAGACAATATCTGATCTCTATCAGAGAATGGAAAAATCAAAATTGATTAATTCTTATGAAAAGCAGAACAGACCTGATATTGCAATAGCTTTTTCAGATGATCCTAAAAAACATGAAGTAAGTTTAGATTTAGTAATCATTGAGATTAAAAAGAGAAACTCTGATTATAGTTCAATCTCAAGTCTAGATACTGAATTATCCAATAGTGCAAGAGCTTTTGCATCTTACTTTAAAAAAGTAAATAGAATTTGGTATTACGGTGTCGCGGATATAAAAGATGAATATGTTGGACAGATAAGGACTGCCAAGTATGTACCATTGTTCTCAAAAGGAAAGTGCTTCTGCAAAACAACAGATGTATACGATACACTTGGAAATAATGTAATAACAAAAGCTGATTTTTACCTACTAGATTATTCGGCTGTCTTAAATGATGCAGAAGCAAGACTACAGTCATTTAAAAGAGTTTTGTTAAAAGCTTTTAAGGGTAAAATTTAGTGATTTCAATCATACTTTCATAGTTCTCAACAGGAAAGTGTTTCTGCAAAACAACAGAGTGATATAGAAAAGATCAACTTTAAGTAATTTTGACCTTTCACCAAAATCTGCGCTATACTATAGATGTAGCTACAAGCTACCGTGCCTCAAAAACACGACAATAACTAGCGCTGACTTGGCGACACACGTCAATCTCACCATATTTAATACACAGTCATTAGACTTCGTGTATCTGCTGCATGGTGGTGTGGTGTGAATATATTGAATAAGCACCGCTCGACTAGTTACGAGTTTTTGAGCACCACCGACCCACTCAAAATGGGTTAATTCAAAAATATATAACTAGGAGACATTATCATGTCTAACTCAAATCTAACTTCTTACAACTTCCATAACTCAGACATCCGTGTTGAACAGAACGATAAAGGTGAAGTGCTTTTTTGCCTGGCTGATGTATGTGCAAGTTTAAATCTTACCAATGCTACAGTTATTGCAAATCAAGTTAAAGACGAATTTGGCATCCCTAAGTTAAACTTAGGTGTGGTCACCCGCCCTGACGGCTCAAGAATTGAAGTTAACTTCATCACTGAGCCACAGCTCTACTTCGTAATGATGAGGTCACGCGCTAAGGTTGCTCGTGAGTTCAGACAATGGATTTGTAATGAAGTGCTTCCAGAAATTAGAAAACGTGGTGCCTATGTTGGTAACGAAATTAAAAATGAAGTTGCAGACAAGGAAGCTAAAAACTACGATTGGTACATTGGACAGTTAACCGAGCTCTTTGAAAAGAACAAGGTAAGTAAAGAGGTATTGGTATCAACTATCAATATTGCTCAGCGAGTTTTTAAAACTGGATATGTTGTAGCTCTAAAGAACACAGCTGACAATCATGATAAGCCAAAAGCTGATGAGAAAGTAACTCTTACAGAAGATGAGATTACTGCAATTGATCACATGGTTTACTACCATGACAAGTTTAGACCTGAAACATTAAAGGCTTACAAGAAGA
>DKDL01000115.1:0-27814 GCA_002449335.1 Succinatimonas sp. UBA6849
TCAATTTCAGGTCGTGGTACAGTAGTAACCGGCCGTGTTGAGCGTGGTATCGTAAAGGTAGGTGACGAAGTTGAAATCGTAGGTATTCGTCCAACCACCAAGACCACAGTAACAGGCGTAGAAATGTTCCGTAAGTTACTAGATCAGGGTCAGGCAGGTGATAACGTAGGTATCCTATTACGTGGTACCAAGCGTGACGAAGTAGAGCGTGGTCAGGTTCTTGCACATCCAGGTACCATCACTCCTCACACCAAGTTCACAGGTCAGGTATACGTATTAAACAAGGATGAAGGTGGTCGTCATACTCCATTCTTCAAGGGCTACCGTCCACAGTTCTTCTTCAGAACAACAGATATTACCGGTACTATCGACCTACAGGAAGGCGTAGAGATGGTAATGCCAGGTGATAACACCGATATGACCGTAACCTTAATTCACCCAGTAGCAATGGCTGAAGGTGAGAGATTCGCTATCCGTGAGGGTGGTAGAACAGTAGGTGCTGGTGTTGTTGGTACTATCATTGAGTAATACCTCTAGCATTTAGTGCTAAAGAGAAGCCAGGCTTTATGCCTGGCTTCGTTATTTCTGTTGTAATTTTATTTCAGTTAACCTATCAGCTATCATTGCCTTTTATCTTTTCTGTCAGTTTCAATTCTTCTCTCCTGCGATACTTTACTGGGGTTAATCCGTATTTCTTTATAAAAGCTCGAGTAAAGTAAGAATGGTTGTTAAAACCACAGGCAACTGCGATATCTATAACCTTAAGTTCGCTTTCTCTTAACTGTTTTGCAGCAACCTCCAGTCTGTAATTTACGAGAAACTCATTAAAGCTCTGTTTGGTAACATCTTTGAAGATTTTCATAAAATGGCTTTCCGATACGCCACAGACCTCTGCCATGAATGCGATTGTAAGATGCTTATGGAAACAGTTCTGCACCTTGTAAACTGCTTTTTTTACTTTGTCAGCTTTAATATGTTCAGACATCAGATCCTGTGATACTTCAACGCTCTTTTTGCAAACCGTGTGCATGATGTGAATAAGATCTGAAATGATGAGTAATCCGTCTTCGGTGTAGCTTTCGTGTCGGCAGTTAAAAAGTTCATTTATATAAGGGAACAGTTCAGCATTTATAAGAGATCTGCAGGGAATGTAGGGATCTAAAGAACGCTCACCCCTTACGAAAGGTGCGATATATTTGTCGTAAAGATAGTTGGTTGTGCCCTGTGAATGAAGATATTCAAGATTAAAAACGATATTGATATAGTTAGCCTCTACATTTTCATACTGGAATAAGGCATGAGGCTGTTCTGGAAGTATTACAGAAATATCACCTCTGTTCATTTCAAACTTTCTGCTGTTTACAGAGACTGTAAGCGTACCGTCAATAACATAGATAAATTCGATTTCCTTATGCCAGTGCAGAGGATAACTTGTGATGTGAAAAGGCATCCTCACATGGTAAATAGCATATGGAAAATTAACCGTACCGTGATTGACATTTTCGTGAATAGATTTTTGTTCTTCTATCATAAACTACCGTATCAGCGATTTTATTGAAAACAGATCCTTTATAAGGCAAATTACATGATAATTTTAATACAAATAATAGGATTGTGTTAAAAAGTCGATAGTATTCTGAAAGAATGTCTGATTTTTTAGTATTAAAATGCTAATTATAGTTGGATATAAAAAAAAGGAGCATATTGTATGCAGGTAGAAGGAATATCACACAAGTGCGCTTTTACAGATTGTTATTCTTTAAATGAAGATGAGCTGGTCATCAATGTAAAAACCAATAAATCAATCAGTAAAGTAGTGATTGTTCATGCTGATCCATACATTTTCGGCTGTTCAGGTACTGATCCATGGTCAGGTCAGCCTCTTGAACTTCATATTGAAAAAGAGCTTTCACACGAACTAATCTGGTCTGTCACCTTAAAACCAGAATTCAAGCGTATCCAGTACTATTTTGAAATCTATGCTGGCGATGAGTTATGCTATCTGTTTGAAGATGGAGTCCATGACAAGGATTTCATGAAAAAGGACAACATCATCAGACATTTCTACAAGTTTGCCTGGATGAACCGTGCCGATATCTGTACACATCCTAAGTGGGCTGAAGATATCTTCTGGTATCAGATATTTCCTGACAGATTCTGCAAGCTCGATTATGAGGGCAATAAGCAGTTAAACGACTGGGATGATTATAAATCGCTAACCAGAGATTCCTTTTATGGTGGAAACCTGAAGGGTGCAATGAGTAAGCTGGACTATCTAAAAGATCTTGGCATTACAGGTATTTATTTCACTCCACTTGTTACCTCAACTGAGAATCACAAATATAACATCTCAGACTATGAGCATATCGATCCTGATTTTGGAGACAATGAGTACTTTAGAAAACTGGTAGAAAAGGCTCACTCTTTGGGAATTAAAGTCATGATTGATGCTGTTTTCAATCATTCAGGTCGAGGCTTTTTCGCCTGGCAGGATGTTGTAAAAAACGGCAAAAACTCAAAATATTATGACTGGTATTTTGTTAAAAAGGACAATTTCAGTTTTGATGGAAACACCAAGGACGGAAGATACTACAGCTTTGCCTTCGTAGATGAAATGCCAAAGCTTGATACTTCAAATCCTGAGGTTATGGACTACTTTACTAAAGTATGCAAAGACTGGATTGAAATGTGGAACATTGATGGCATCAGATTTGATGTTGGAAATGAGATTTCTCACGCTTTTATTAAGAAACTGCATCGCGAATTAAAGGCTGTAAAACCTGATCTGTTCTTATTAGGTGAGATCTGGATGGATTCAACACCATACCTGTTAGGGGACGAGTATGATTCTGTAATGAACTATCCTTTCATGCAGTCATTAAGTAACTTCTTTGTCGATGAGACCTTAAGCTCTGACGATTTTATGTACATGATGAATTACTGTTATTCTCTGTATATGAAACAGGTTAATCAGGTTGTATTTAACTTCCTTGACAGCCACGACGTGGACAGAGCCATTACACGCTGCGGAAGTTATGACAAGCTTATACAGCAGCTTGGCGTACTGGTTACCATGCCTGGTTCTCCATGTATTTACTATGGCACAGAGATTGCTCTTGAAGGAAAGAATGATCCTGACAACAGAAGACCAATGCCATGGAAAGACATTGAAAATAAGGTTTATGACAAGACCATCAGCACTGTAAAGTCACTGATTTCACTGCGTAAACAGCATAAAGCCTGCGAAAGCCAGAACATAACCTGGCATTCAGAAGACGGCAGATTCATTAAATATGAAAAACATTCTGCTGATGAAGTATTAAAAGTATATATAAACGCTGGCAATTCACCTTTAGATGTCACAATAAACAATGAGCAGGTACTGTTCAGTCACCTTTATGACAGTTCATGTCTTCAAAAAGGAGGCGTGATCATAACTAAACTCCTGTAAATAAGGTATAAGGGTATTGGAGAGACTGTACCTTAGTTTACACATTCGGGCAATTTCGGTGATCTGAAGTTGCCCTTTTTTTTGTGAAAAGCATTCAGATAGGAGATGGGGTTAACAGTGCTGAGGAGAAAAATGCAGAAGGAAGCTGTAAAATAAAAGAGCGGACTTGATGACAGTCCGCCTCTTTGGGTGTGGTTTTAAGGATTATTCATCACTTAAAGAGCTGATTGCATCCCATAGGGTAGCATTCTGATTCTTGCCACAGAATTCACCTAATTTGTTGCCTAATTCCTCAATATAGGCGTCATCCATGGTGGTGTTGTCAGATGCAGCTGAGAGGTAGCCATCGATCCACATGATTAAAAGAGGCATGGTGCTGCCGCTCTGTAAAAACTCTGAACACTTAATCTTTGCAACATCCTGCTCTTCAGCTGAGGCAACGTTGGCGGTTACGGTTAATGCTAGTGCAGCTACTGCTGAAGCTAGTAATTTTTTCATAATAAACTCCGTTAAATCTGTTATTCTTCCATAGCCTGAGCTGCATCAAGAATAGTTGTGTCAGGATTCTCAGAACAGTATTTACCCATGTGAGCTCCTAATTTCTCAATCCACTCATCGCTTAATACGGTATTGTCGCTTTTCTGTGATGCGTATCCGTCAAGCCACATTAAAAGCATACCCATACTTTCCTTGTCCTGAATAAATTCGCTGCACTTAACCTTGGCAACATCGGTTTCTTCAGCCTGAACAGCAAAAGAAGCCCCTGTCATTGCGACAGCAAGACCAATGATCATCAAAGCACGTTTCATATTGAGTCCTTTTGTTTGAAAAAATCCCATATAAATAATATAAGAGACTGTAAGATGAGCAGCGTGTCTTAAAAGGTCATAGATCAGTTCTAACTTACACCACTCACAGACTGAGTATAATTGATTAAAATATTGTTCACAAGCAATATAATAAAATTCACTTTAGTTTATATGCTGATTTATTGAGTTGTATCTCATTTTTACATTTAAATATGTCCGTAAAAACTCATATTGAGGCTACTATATGTTTACGGTGAATTTTTTATGTGAAGGCTGTCGAACTTTATCTGATAGTGTGCCTGTTCCAAAATAATCTGAATTGCACTATAAAGAGGCTTATATATCATAATCTCTTAAGTGGTCTAATATTTATGTTAACTCTTTGATTATTTGATAATTTATATTTATTTGCGCAAATTCGGGTCTTTGTTTTTGCGAAGCACATTTAATAAGCGGAAATTTTTAAAGAAAATCAGTAAATAATAAGGCAGAATATTTTGTGAAATTTTCTGAAAATCGCTGTTTAATAAATTAACATACAGATGCTGTTTTCTTGCTGTTTTTTTTGAGCGCTACTGCCTGTCAGTACAGTCATTCAATACAGACAGTCAATACAATAACTTTATACATTAACTTTACAGGAGAGCTCCCATGTTTAAAAGTCATACCTCTATGGTGTTAAGTGCTGTTTTTGCCTTTCTGGTTCTATATTGCATTTTTTCATATAACAGTCTTGTATCAATGGAGGAGAGTACTTCTGCAAAATGGTCTAATGTCGAAGTTCAGTATCAGCGCCGTGCAGATCTTATTCCTAATCTTGTAAATACCGTCAAAGGATATGCCACACATGAAAAGGAAACCCTTGAAAATCTGACAGCCTTAAGAGCAAAGTCTTTTCAGAACGTCAGCAATCCTTCTGAGGAGGATTTAAAGAAATTTGAAGAGACTCAGGGGGCTATCACTCAGGCTTTAGGTCGTCTGATTGCTGTCGCTGAAAATTATCCTGATCTTAAGGCAAATCAGAATTTTTTAGAGCTGCAGGCACAGCTTGAAGGTACTGAAAACCGTATTGCAGTTGCTCGTAAAGACTTCAATGATGCAGTAAATGCATTCAATACCGGGGTCAGAAAATTCCCTAAAAATATTTTAGCTTCTCTGTTTGGCTTTGAATCAAAAGCATACCTGAAGGCAAAAGAGCATTCAGAAGACAGTCCTGAGGTTTCATTTTAAGGTTCGAGCATGAATTTACTTAGGCACTCTGTGTTATCAGCAGGACTTCACAGGATAACTGCTGTCATTTTTGCATTAAGTCTTATTTTTACGTTAAGTGCCTTTGCATCTGACTTTTATACAGTAGACACAGTTCCAAATCCAAGACTTGAGAATACCTCATTTCATGTAAGTGATCCCGCCTCTCTACTTACTCATGATACGGTTTCATATCTTAACGAAAAACTTACTCAGCTCGAAAAGGACACAGGTATACAGTCAGCTGTGGTAGTACTTCCATCAGTTGGCGACAGTGATGTCTTTGAATTCTCTCAGGAGCTGTTCAGAAAATGGGGAATAGGACAGAGGGATAAAAATGACGGTCTTCTGCTTACCTATGTTGAAGATCAACACATTATCCGTTTCCATACAGGTTACGGTCTTGAAGGTGTGCTTCCGGATGCTGTCTGCAAGCGTATACAGCAGCAGAAGATGATCCCTTTTTTTAAAGAGGGAAAAATAAACGAAGGCATGAGGGCAGGTATTGATGCCCTGTATGAGCGCCTTGCCGCAGAAGGCAAATCAGAGTCAGATGATGAGAGTTCGGTGGCTGACAGTGACGATGATGACTTTTTAATTACACTTGTTACAATCATCGCAACTGTAGTTCTGATCTTTGCTGTTGCAGCAGGCGTGATGCTTTGGAACCTGTTTGAAAAATGCCCTAACTGTGGTAGACGCAAAACCTTAAAAAAGATAAGTGAGAAAGAAAGAAAAAAGCACCATCATACTTATCTTGAGGAAGTAAAACGCTGTTCTTACTGCGGATATGAAGTTAAACGTTCATACAAAATAGATGACGATGATGACGATAATGACAGTTTCCTAAGTGGTGGCACTGGCGGTTTCCCCTCTTCTTCAGGCGGCAGTTTTGGGGGAGGAAGCTCTGGGGGCGGTGGAGCCAGCTCCCGCTGGTAGGACATTTGTCATACAGAGAAATAAAACACAAACTCTGGGAGTTATATGAAATTTAATAGAATTTTACTTTCACTGGTTCTTTCATTAAGTGCCGGTTTTGCTAATGCATCCGATGACGCTGCCTTACTGTACGCCACTTATGAGCAAAAGTTGAGCTGCAATGATTTGAACGGCGCCTATGAGGCTTTAGCTCAGAGAAGAGAGACTGATAAAGACAATCTGCAGTATATCTACGATGAAGCCTCATTTCTGATGGAATATTCTGATGACAAAAGTGATGCGTTTGCTCTTCTTGAGGAAGCCTTAAAAACAGCTGAAAAGAAACAGGATAAATACTGGCTGCCCCGTTTGAATGAACTTAAAGCAGGAGCACTGTTTTTTTTAGGAGACTATGAAGAAGCATATGAAACTGGACGAAAGGCTCTTTCATTTTTTAAAGGAGACGAGAAGGATGAGGAACTTTCAGATATAAGTCAGCTCATGGTTGGGATCTGCACTGCTCTTAACAGACATGACGAGGCTGTGAAATATGGCTTGCAGTCTCTTGATATAAGACGCACAACCGCAGGGGAAAACAGTCAGAAGGTGGCTTCATCTCTGTCTGCACTGAGCCTTTCATATCTTAGATCAGGTGACATTGAAAAGGCTGAAGATGCAATCGGTGAAAGTGAAAAAATCTATGAAAAACTGGGAATTGAAGAGCCTAGCTTCTTCCAGAACAAAGCCTCGATAGCTTTTGAAAAGAAAGATTATGCCAGCGCCCAGAAACTGTTTTCAAAAGCTCTTGAGCTGTCAGAAAACCAGTCAGGCAATGCCAGTACCGTTATCAGTGTCTTAAAAAGCCTGAGTGTATGCGCCCAAAGACAGAATAACACGGATGAGGCAAGCTCATATATAGAGAAGGCTGTTTCTGTTGCCTCTTCAGCATATGGTAAAGAGCATCCTGCAATGGCCTCGGTGCTCAATGAAAAGGGCCTGTTTGAACACTCCTGCGGCCAGTATGCCAAAGCTATGGATACTTTTTCTGATGCTCTTGGTATTTACGACAAAGCCTATGGAGAAAGATCTCAGCAGTCTCATGATGTTCTGCTTTCAATGTACAGATGTGCCTGTGATATTGTTGTAAATGATGATGAGGCGGCTCTTAAAAAAGCAAAGGACTTTATGTCAGACAAGTTCTTTACTCTTGAAACTGAAGACAGCTCTCCTGTGTTTTTACTTGCTTTCGGTGAATGGAAAATGAACAGCGCCGCCTGTCTGTTTGACTATATTCCAACAGTAATAGACAACAATGTGGATGTTTTACTTTCATCAGACGGCAGTACTGTTCAAAAGGTTCAGAGCTGTCAGTTAGGGACTTTTAATGTTTCTATGCAAAGAGACAAAGCCCGACATGACGAGCTGTTAAAACTCATGGAATAGCAGAGATTAAGGATTTATTCCTGTTTTAGGATATTTTGGTTACAGGTGGTCTATGCGAACTTTACTGTCTTATGTCTGTATAGCTGTTGCGCTTGTGTGCACACCATTTAGTGCAATGGCAGATTCCTGGTCTGTGTTTGTTTATATGTGCGGCAGTGATCTTGAAAGCAACTATGGTGCTGCCACTGCAGATATAAGTGAAATGATAGATGCCTCTCCTTCAGATGAGGTGACCGTGATCATTCAGACCGGAGGTGCAAACAAATGGCAGAACTTTGGCATATCCTCAAAAAAAATCTCCCGTTTTATGGTAAGGGACGGAGAGCTTAATTTAATTGAGGAATTACCTCAGGGAAACATGGGAGATGGCAGAACCCTGTATAACTTTTTAAATTTCTGTCAAAAGAACTATTCGTCAGATCACAATGTTTTGCTCTTCTGGGATCATGGCGGCGGAAGTGTGTTCGGTTTTGCCAATGACGAGAATTACAGTTTTGATTCGATTTGTCTGTCAGAATTAAGGAATGCACTTTCATCGGTTTACGGTGACGCCCCTGCAGAAAAACCTTTTGAACTTATAGGTTTTGACACCTGTCTTATGGCTACTGTGGATACTGCAGCAAGCATTGAACCCTATGGACACTATTTTGTAGCTTCTCAGGAGGTAGAACCTGGTAACGGCTGGCAGTATACCCTGTGGTTAAATGCTCTAGCAGAGAATACATCACAGAGTGCCGTTCAGTTAGGTAAGAGTATCTGTGATGCCTATTACAGGGGCTGTGAGGATGAGGAGACAGAACAGACTGCAACCCTGTCTCTAATCGATTTGAGTAAAATCGGTCCAATGATCAAAGCCTGGAATATCTTTGGTATGTACGCCCTGATGCAGGCTTCAGAAAATGACTCCTTCTATGCCACAATCGGTAGAGCAGCAACACGATCAGAGAATTTCTCAAATTCAAAGTCCTCAGGCTACTCCAACATGGTGGATATGGGAGACTTTATTTCTAAAGTATCAGATGCTTCAGCACAAAGACATCCAGCTGCAGGAAAAATGCAGCAGTACCTCAAAGAAGCTGTTTTATATCAGGTAAGCGGACCTGCGCATCAGGCATCAGGACTGTCATGCTACTATCCATTTGACTCTGATGAGGACAGTTATGCCATGATGGTTGAAAACGGTCTTGTAAATTCCTTTATTCTAACCTACGGCCTTCAGCACGGTTTTATTGACGGAAATACCGCAAACTCAATGCTTGAAGCTATCACAAGCAACGGTGATGATGCCACTTCTTCAGAACTGTCTTCAACCTCACTGCCTGAGTCTCATGTAAGTTCAGAACCTTCTGAGTCCGATTCATCAGAAAAGCCAGATCACAGTAGTTCTGGTGGTGCTGTAGATTTTATTGCAAATACTGTAAACCACAGTGTCAATACAGCTCTGCAGTCTCTGTTAAATGAAAAACCTGGAAAAGATCAGGATCCGATTTCCTTTATTCAGGGGCTTGTTGAAAACAATGTAACCCTAATCTCAGAATCTATAGCTCCAATGCAGAAGATGGATATAAGCTCACTTGAGGATACAAAGGTGGAGGTAGTTACCAGAGATGACGGCACTCCTGCCCTTGAAATGACTCTTGATGACAAATCTTTAAAGTACATAGATTCGGTGCGTTTTTATCTTGCAACACTCAACGATAAAAATGACGTTACAGTTTTCGGTGACGATATTGATATGTTTCAGGACTGGGATCAGGGTATCTTCAGGGATAATTTCAACGGTAACTGGCCGACTTTAGACGGTCATCTTGTGTATCTTGAAACTACTGCAGATCTTGAAAATTACAACTACTACTCAATTCCGGTGATTTTAAATGGAGTCCGCTCTGTCATTGAGGCTCTGTATGATTTCAAACAGAGTAAATATGTGGTATTAGGAGCGCGCCGTATAACCAGTGCAGGTATGCCTGACAAGAATTTAATCAAACTGAAAGCAGGCGACAGGATCACAACCTTAATGCAGAAAATGGCTGACAGTGAGGATGATACAAGTGAGGTTGAGACTGACAGCTTTACTTTAAGTTCTAACTGGTCACTTGAGGATTCAGCCCTGCCTGACGGTACCTATGCCTATATGTTCTCAATGTCAGATATTCAGGGTAACGAAGCTCTGTCTGATGTGTCCTTTATAAAAATAAAGGACGGTCAGATGACATACGGTGAGCCTTGAGCATATGCTGTAACAGTAAACAGGAGAAGAATAATTCTGTGAAGACTGATTAAGATAAGGTCACACAGAACATAACTTTTCCTGTAATTTTCCACTTCTGTTCCTGTATAACAGTTTATGCCAGAAGATATTTCCTGAAAACAATAAATCCTTTCATTTGCACTTAACAATTTATGTTAAAAAACTAATAAAACCGCTTGGCAATGCTCTTTTACTCTATTTACCAAATCTTAACAATTGCACATTAGTAAGTTAACAAAGTCTTTGTATCTTAATCATGTCGATTGATATGGAGATTTTAAAAATGAAATTTAATAAGACATTGTTATCAGCAGTTTGTGGTTGTGTATTAGGTTTTTCTGCATCAGCTAATGCTGGCGCTGTTATTACTGACGGTTCAACTTCAATGGAAAAGGTAATGGGTATTCTGATTGAGTCATTTGACGGCAACGGAATCGATGTTACTTACAACCCAACAGGTTCAGGTGCTGGTATCACTGCTGCTTTAGAAGGTCGTGCTGATATCGGTCTATCTTCAAGAGCATTAAAAGATCAGGAACAGGAAAAATTACAGGGTATCGATGTTGCATACGACGGCATCGTAATCGTTGTTAACAAGGCAAACAAGTTAACTGATATCACTACTGAGCAGATTAAAGATGTATTTACAGGCAAGATCACCAACTGGAAAGATTTAGGTGGTGCTGATGCTCCTGTAGTTTTAATTGGTCGTGAAGCAGGTTCAGGTACCCGTGATGGTTTCGAGTCTGTAACCGGTACTAAGGATTCATGCAAATATCGTCAGGAATTAACCTCAACTGGTGATGTTATTACCACTGTAGGTCAGAACGAGAATGCAATCGGTTATGCTTCTCTATCAGCTGTAAATGATTCAATCAAGGTTCTATCTTTCAACGGTGTTGTTCCATCAGAGGAAACAGTTTTAGATAAGAGCTACAAGTTACAGCGTCCATTCGTATTCGTTCTAAACAAGGCTAAACAGCCTTCAAAGGATGCTCAGGCTTTCATTGACTACGCAATGTCAGACGAGGCTAAGCCTTTAATCGTAAAGGCTGGTGTTGTTCCTGCCAAGAAGTAATCAGTAATCATTATGGAGCTGCAGGATCTGATCCTGCAGTTATTGTTTTATGCAGTTAAGAAATCATCAGGAATGCGCTGACATGATTGCCACCTGGGTGTTCACCGTTTTAGGTTACCTGAACATCGTTTTCGTGGTCGTGATCTGTCTGTATCTAATCATTTCAGGAATTCCGGCAATTCATGAAATAGGCTTTTTTGACTTTATTTTTGGAACTAAGTGGGCATCAACAGCAGCCGATCCAAAATTCGGTATCATGCCTTTCATCCTGACCTCAGTCTACGGTACTTTTGGTGCTATTTTATTAGGTCTTCCAGTAGGTTTCTTCAGTTCTGTATACCTGGCTAAGTTTGCTCCTTTAAGAGTAAAGCAGTTCATTGAATCAGTAGTGGATTTACTTGCAGGTATTCCTTCAGTGGTTTTCGGTTTTATTGGTATGCTGGTTCTGGTTCCTGCAATCAAAAACATATTTGATCTTGCAGACGGTTCCTCATTACTGGCAGCAGTACTGGTGCTCTCTATTATGATCCTGCCATCAATTATCAAGGTATCCATCGGTGCACTTGAGGCAGTTCCTCACGAATATGAGTTAGGTTCATTAGCATTAGGCGCCAATAAGGTAGAGACAGTTTATAAAGTTGTAGTCCCAGCTGCTCGCCGTGGTATTGGTGTTGCAGTGGTTTTAGGTGTAGGTAGAGCCATTGGTGAAGCTATGGCTGTAATGATGGTTGCAGGTAACGTAGCTAATATGCCTGGCATATTCGAATCAGTAAGATTTTTAACTACCGCAGTAGCATCCGAGATGTCATATTCAGCAGGTCTGCAGCGTCAGGCTCTGTTCTCAATCGCTCTAGTGCTGTTCATCTTCATTATGGTAATCAATGCACTGTTAAATCTTGTCTTAAAGAAGAGAGGCAGCAAGTAAAATGAACAATGCTTTAAGAAGAAATATCTATAAGAACGTAATGCTGTCTTTTGCCTATGCGGCTACAGCACTTACCGTTGCAGTGGTTCTTTTCATAATTCTTTATGTCTTTATAAGAGCGGTTCCTCATGTTTCATGGCAGCTTTTGAGCACCAAGCCAAGTTACATCAACGACACCATCGGTGTGTTACCAGATATTCTAAACACCATCTATATTGTGATTGCCACTTTGGTCTTTGTTTTACCTTTAGGTGTGGGTGCTGCTGTTTACCTGTCAGAGTATGCAAAGAACATGAAGGTTAAAAGAGCAATCGAGTATGCAATTGAAAGTCTTGCCGGTATTCCTTCAATTATCTACGGTCTTGTGGGAATGCTCATCTTCTGTCAGTACTTTGGCCTTAAGACCTCATTATTAGCAGGAGCCCTAACACTTACTATCATGAATTTACCTACCATTATTAGAACTACCCAGGAGAGTTTGGATTCTGTTCCTACTTCATACAGAGAAGGTGCTTTTGGTCTTGGAGCTAATAAGTGGTACTCAATTAGAACTGTTGTTTTACCTTGCTGTATCGACGGTATTGTTACTGGCTGTATTCTCGCCATCGGCAGAATGTTAGGTGAGTCAGCAGCTCTTTTATTTACCGCAGGTTTTGCCCATAAGGTAAATGGTTTTATTGATGCGATGTCATCATCAGGTTCAACTTTAACGGTTGCTTTGTATGTCTATGCTAAAGAGCAAGGCGAGTTTGATGTTGCTTTCGTAATTGCAGCCATCATGCTTTTCATGAGCCTTCTTATAAATTACACCGCAAGCAAGTTATCAAAGAGAATTCAGAATAAAAGGTACTAGAAATGAATACCACACCAATTATCGATGTAAAAAACTTTAATCTTTACTATGGTGAAAATCATGCTCTGCATAACATCAATATGCATATCAATGAGCACGAGATCACTGCTCTTATCGGACCTTCAGGCTGCGGTAAGTCTACCTTTTTACGTTCCTTAAACCGTATGAATGATCTGATTGAAGGTTTAAGAGTTGACGGTTCAATCCTGTTTAAAGGTACAGAGCTTGTAAACACCAAAATCAATGTCAGTGCTCTGCGCAAGGACATCGGCATGGTTTTCCAGAAACCAAATCCATTTGCCATGTCAATCTATGACAACATCGCCTATGGACCTAGAATTCATGGCATCAGAAACAAATCTGCCTTAGATGAGCTTGTGGAAAAGTCTTTAAAGAAGGCTGCAATTTTTGATGAGGTAAAGGACAGACTGAAAACCTCAGCTTTAGGCCTGTCAGGCGGTCAGCAGCAGAGACTTTGTATTGCAAGAGCTCTTGCCGTAGAACCTGAGATCCTGTTAATGGATGAGCCTACCTCTGCCCTTGATCCTATATCAACCGGCAAGATTGAAGAGCTTACCTGCGAGCTTAAAAAGAAATACACCATTGTGATAGTTACCCACAATATGCAGCAGGCATTAAGAATTTCAGACAGAACAGCCTTCTTCCTCTTAGGTGATCTTGTAGAGTGCGACAGCACCGACAATATCTTCACAAAACCAAAGGACAAGCGCTGTGAAGACTATGTAACCGGAAGATTCGGCTAAACGGATTTTGCCTTATAGGAGATGAAAATGAGATTCCAGTTAGATGAGCTGATGGCACAGATTAACAATTCACTGATTTTAATGTCATCAGCATGTGAAGAGAGCTTAAGCAATGCTTTTGAGGCTTTTAAAACTCATGATAAGGAAAAGGCCCTGAGCATCTACAGAAAGGACTATGACCTAAACTCTAAAGCCCGTGATATCGAGAGTCTGTGCATCAAGACACTGCTAAGACAGCAGCCTGTAGCTAACGATATGCTGGTAGTATCTGCAACCTTAAAGCTTGTTTCAGATGTTGAGCGTATCGGAACACAGGCTATTGCCATTGCTGAAATCATCACTCACTTTGATTTCAACTATAAGGGGGATGACATCCTACTAGTAGAAAAAATGAGTGAGGAAGCTATCGATATGGTAAAAAAGAGTATTGATTCTTTTGTAAACAAAGACGGTACGTTAGCTGCAAATGTCATAAAGCATGATACAGTAGTGGACAAGTATTTCTATACTATTAAGGATACCTTAATTCACGAGATCAAAGCTTCAGAAAATGATGCAAGCTATTCACTTGATCTTTTAATGATTGCAAAATATTTAGAGCGTATCGGTGATCATTCATGCAACGTGGCAAGATGCACCCAGTACATGCTTACAGGCAAACTTACAGGCCAGGAGTAGGAGATTTATGATTTACTGTCTTGAAGATGATGCAGATATCAGAGAGCTTGAGCTCTATACACTCAATTCCATGAATTTTAAGGCTGAAGGCTTTGCCGATGCTCAGAGCTTTTTTCAAGCAATAGCAAAAGAACTACCTGAGCTTGTAGTTCTAGATGTAATGTTGCCAGATATGAGTGGTGTTGATGTTCTCAAAAAATTAAGAGCAAATCCAAAGACAGCAAAATTACCTGTAATTATGGCCACAGCACGTGGTGCTGAATATGAAAAGATTAAAGCCCTGGATTTAGGTGCGGATGACTATATGACCAAGCCATTTTCTGTAATGGAAATGGTTGCCAGAATTAAAGCTATCTTGCGACGTTCAAATGAAGGTAGCGATGCTAAAGGCGAGGTTAAGTTTGGCAAGATCGTAATTAACGAGGTAAAGCACTCAGTTACTGCTGATGATAAGAAACTAGACTTATCATTAAAGGAGTTTGAGTTACTGTTACTTCTAATTAAGCATCCGGGTCGTGTTTACAGCAGAGATGAGCTGTTAAATCTTATCTGGGGAATTGATTATGATGGTGAGAACAGAACTGTTGACGTTCACATCAGGGCACTGAGATCAAAATTAGGTGATCTTGAGAATGTCATTCAGACTGTAAGAGGTATCGGATACAAGGCTGACGCATGATTTCGAGGATCTTTCGCTCCGTTTTTTTTACAACCATAATTGTTTTAATTTTAGGTCTTGGAGCATCACTTGTTATTTCATCCTATCAGCTTATAAAAGCTGATAGTGATGGTCTTATTTCTTTTACAACCAAACTTGAAAATGCCATAAACGAAAATCCGTCTCTTGATTTGACTCTGCTTGCAATCGATGATTACAGAGTAAATCTTATTCATAAGGATGGATCTGTTTATTATGACTCTATGGTTGATCCTTCAACATTAGAGAATCATTCTGACAGAGATGAGTTCATACAAGCAGAGAAAACAGGTAAAAGCAGGGTATACAGATATTCTTCAACCTTAGGTCAGAGAACTGTCTACTATGCTGTAAGACTGAACTCCGGTGACGTGCTGCGCTGTGCCTACACCACCGAGAATATCTTTTCCCAGGCATTATCGTTAGGTCTGCATTTATTCATCATTCTGCTGCTTGCAATTGCAGTATCAGTAATTCTGGCTAAAAAACTCTCTGCAAAGATTGTAAGCCCAATCAATACAATTGATCTTAACAATCCGACAGAGAACGTGGTTTATGATGAGTTAAAGCCTTTTTTAGAGAGAATTGACTCCCATCAGCACCGTATCAAGAAGCTTCTGCGCAAGGTAACTGCGGCTCATTCCCAGATTAAGGTTATGACCTCCTATATGTCTGAGGGCATCATCTTTTTGAATAAGAAGGGTGAAGTGATTCTTATTAACCAGAGCGCGCAGTCTATTTTTAATATTGAAGATCCTGAAAAATATAAAGGTGAGAGCTTACTTAATATCAACCGATCTCCAATCTTCTGCTCAATCTATGAGAAAAGAGAAGAGCTTGAGAGTTTAAAACAGGATATCGAGCTGTCTGGCAAATACTACAAACTTATTTTCAACAAGATTTCAGAAAAGGACAAACTCGTAGGTTTCGTACTCTTATTAGTTGATATTACTAAAACTAAGCAGTTGCAGATGCAACGTCAGGAATTTGCCTCAAATGTATCTCATGAGTTAAAGACACCTCTACAATCTATCATTGGTAGAGCAGAACTTATTGAAAACGGTATTGTACGTCCTGAGGATTTACAGAACTTTGGTAAAAAGATCCGCTCAGAAGGTCAGGCTTTGTTGAACATGATAAACGACATCATGTTCTTATCAAAGGTTGAATCTGGCGTAAAAGCACAAAGTGAGCATATAAACTTAAAGTCACTCTCTGAAAGTGTAGTAGATTCTCTAAAAGAGAAAGCTTCTAAAAAGGGCGTAACCCTTGTGCTTGATAGTGAAGATCTGGAGATGAATTTCGTACGCAGATATATGTCTGAAATTCTCTACAACTTAATTGATAATGCTATTAAATACAACAAAGAAAATGGTATTGTTAACTGCAAGATCTTCAGGCAGGAGCACAAGTTCTTTATAGTGGTCAAAGATACCGGTATTGGTATTCCAAAAGAAGATCAGGACAGAATCTTTGAAAGATTTTTCTGTGTTGACAGAAGTCACTCCAATAAAGATAGTACAGGTTTAGGTCTTACTATCGTAAAACACATCGTTGAAGAGTGTCATGGCTCTATCGATGTTGATTCAAAACTAGGTGAAGGCACAACCTTTACTTTAGCTTTTGAGATGGCTTAGTTAAAAGCTCTCTTTCTGCAGCATAAGATCCGATCACTGAATTGATTGAGTCTAATGTAGGAAGGTGAGCTTTTTAAACTAAAGATTCTATTTAATGCATTAGCTTTTCTCTTACTTCAAGACCTTATCAATTTCAATTCAATCTCATTCCTTATTGCTAATTGAGCTTCTTCAATTTTTTTTGTTCAGCCCCATTTTCTTTATGATGTCTCAGACCTTGATTTAAATGATATGTCGTAACGAAAAATTTTTTTTGTTAGGTGATTTTTAGATATTCCTTATTCTGGAATAATCAATGACTATTGTTAAGACTAAGAGTTATCTTATGTGCTACCGCCAGTTACTTGGCCACCATGCGCCAAGAGCGCAGGCATAAATGTAAGTGCAAAGCTGATTATTATCTACAAGAAAGTAATTATGTTTCCACAATAGGGAAAGTTGAGGTGTTATATGTCAGATGAAGGTGTAAATTTTTACAAGACTCTAGATGATTTTCTTGATGACATGGATGAAAGACGAAAAGATAAAAATAAATTCGTAGCAATAGAGTTTGTATACAAAGGTGAGACATACAGAATAAATAATGAATATCTGACTCCAACCTTTGCATATCGAGTCCCAGGTGTGAAGTTTTGGGTTTTTCTGGTTCATTTTAAGTGGGTAGATGGTTGGTGTGATCCTGATTATGACACTATTGGTCAATACTCCAGCATGGATGAGCTTTTAGAGAAATGCAAAATAGATGGAGTATTACTCAGAGAAATAATCGTTGATCCTAATACGGAAATAGTAACCCAAGATAACGAGATAGATGTTGACGATCTTGCTAATTTGTAAATTAAAACTTTACAACAAGTGTCTAGTTATGGAACGGTAAGAGCATATATTTGGAAATTGTCTTAGGTAAGGCTTTTTGTGTGACCTCTAAAGAATAATAGTTAGGCTCCTATTTCAAAAAGTCTTTTACTTCTATAAAGTTACAGTTAGATATATTTGTAACTGAAAGATAGATTCAACTCATACTTGTAAAGAGGATAGTATGGAACAGCTAAATGCAAAGGATTTACAGTCTTCATTATGGGCTGCTGCTGATGAAATGCGTGCCAAAATGACTGCCGATGTTTATAAAGATTATTTATTAGGTTTAATCTTCTATAAAAGCTTATCAGATAAGACCTTATATAAAGTTGTCGACCTTTTAGAAGATAGAGTTCCATCCTCTGTTGAAGAAGCTCAAGAAATTTATGAAAAAGCTCAAGACACTGAGGATTGGAATGATCTTGTAGAAGAGTTAACTAGAGACTTTGGTTGTTGCATTCTTCCAAAATTTACCTTTACAGCTTTCTACAACCAGATTAACGATGACAGTTTCCTTTTAGAAAACTTGCACCAAGCATTTAGAGATGTTGAAGTATCTCAGGGTAAGACCTATGAAAACCTATTTGAAGGTTTTGATATCAATTCAAAAGATCTTGGTAAAACACCACAGGATAGAAATTTGTTAATTTCATCTGTGATTAAAGCTTTAGCTCATATTGATTTTAATAAGTATGGTGAAGATGCTTTAGGTGATGCGTACGAATACTTGATTGGTCAGTTTGCATCAGAATCAGGTAAGAAAGCTGGCGAGTTTTATACCCCTCAGCAAGTATCTCAATTAATTGCTAAGATCGTAACTAGTGGCAAAGAGAATAAAGAAGCATTTACTGTGTTTGATCCTTGCTGTGGATCAGGCTCTTTACTATTACAGGTTAAAAACTACATTTCTGAAGCTCAATCAAAGCATGTTTACTATCATGGACAAGAAATCGTAAATCAGACTTATAACCTTGCAAGAATGAACATGATGCTGCATAAGGTATCTGCTCATTACCAAAGATTGAATAACGGTGATTCACTATCAGCTGATTGGCCTACAGATGAACCTACAAACTTTGATGCTGTAGTTATGAACCCCCCATATTCTTTAAAGTGGTCTGCTAATGAGAACTTTATTACTGATCCTCGTTTTGCTCAGTATGAAAAGTTAGCTCCTAAGTCAGCAGCTGATTATGCGTTCTTGTTACATGGTTTCTATCATTTAAAGACAGATGGAACCATGGGCATTGTTTTACCTCATGGAGTTCTGTTCAGAGGTAATGCTGAAGGTGTAATTAGAAAACACTTATTGGAGTCTGGTTCTATTTATGCTGTAATTGGTCTGCCTGCTAACATCTTCTTTAACACCTCAATCCCTACTTGTGTGGTTATCTTAAAAAAGAATAACTCTAACCGAGAAGTTCTCTTTATTGATGCATCTAAAGACTTTGTAAAAGAAAAAGCTCGCAATAAATTGTCTGCTGAAAATATCGAGAAGATCTTTAATGCTTACAAGGAACGTAAAGATATTGAGAAGTACAGTCACTTAGCTTCATTTGACGAAATTAAAGAAAACGACTTTAACCTCAATATCCCAAGATATGTTGATACCTTCGAGGAAGAAGAACCTATCGATCTTGATGAAGTATTTAAAGAATACCAAGATGCTTGCAAGGAAGAATCTGATCTTAATGAGACCTTAAATGGCTATTTCAAAGAGCTAGGTCTAAACATTAAGCTGGAGGTATAACTTATGAAAGACGATAAGAAAGTACCTCAATTGAGGTTCCATGAATTTACTGACGCTTGGAAACAGCGTAAGTTGTCAAGTTACCTTGATGTTTCATCAGAAAAAAATGTTGACAATTTCTTTTCAAAAGATGACGTACTATCTGTGTCTGGAGATTATGGAGTTGTTAATCAAATCGAATTTCAGGGAAGGTCATTTGCGGGAACCTCTGTGTCTAATTATGGAGTTGTTCATACAGGAAACGTTATTTATACAAAGTCTCCTTTAAAAGCAAATCCTTACGGAATAATAAAGACAAATAAAGGAGAATCTGGAATTGTTTCAACGCTCTACGCCGTATATTCTGTAAAAGAAAACTCTTTTCCTAATTTTATTCAAGATTATTTCGAACTTAATTCTAGACTGAATAATTACCTTCGCCCATTGGTCAACAAAGGTTCAAAAAATGATATGAAGGTAAGTAATGAAAACGCATTAAAGGGTCTTGTTATATTTCCAGGTCTAGAAGAACAGCGAAAAATAAGTACTTTTTTAGCTCAGTTGAATAACACAATTACCCTTCAACAGCGTAAGTTAAATTCGCTCCAAAAATTGAAAAAAGGGCTTCTTCAAAAGATGTTCCCTAAAAATGGTGAAAATATTCCAGAAATTCGTTTTCCAGAATTTTCGGACGCTTGGAAACAGCGTAAGTTATCTGATATATCAGAAAAAATTACAGAAAAGAATACAGAGTTAAAAGAGCAAGAGACTTTAACCAATTCTGCTGAGCTTGGTATTATCAGCCAATCAGATTTTTTCGATCATCGCATATCAAATGAGAGCAACATCAATAACTACTATGTTGTTAGTCCTAATGATTTTGTCTACAACCCTCGAATTTCAGTTACAGCTCCTGTCGGCCCTATTAACCGCAACAAGCTGAAAAGAACAGGAATTATGTCTCCTTTATACACCGTTTTTAAAACGCATGATATAGATTGCTCTTTTCTCGAGTTCTTTTTTAAAAGTTCAAGTTGGCACAAATTTATGCATTTTAATGGAGATTCAGGTGCAAGATCTGATAGATTTTCTATTAAGGACAATGTGTTTTTTACAATGCCAATTTTTGTTCCATCTTTAAGTGAACAAGTAAAAATTGGGGAACTCCTTTCAAAACTGGACAATACAATTACTCTTCAACAGCGTAAGCTAGAATCCTTGCAAAAGCTGAAGAAAGGTCTGTTACAACAGATGTTCATTTAGTGAGTTTTGTACAAGATGACAAACATAATTCTCTACCATGGCTCTACTAGTGAACATATCGTGCCTACATATGGTTTAGGTGATGACAAGCATGACTACGGTAGAGGCTTTTATTTAACAGCATATCAAGAATTAGCTAAAGAATGGTCTGTATCTAAGCCTGACTATGATCATGGATGGGTTCATGAGTATGAACTGTGTACTGATGATTTAAAGATTCTTGATTTTACTTCTCTTGGCATCTTGGCTTGGTTAGCAGAGCTAATGAAACATCGAGATGCTGATGAATCAAGACGATATAAAGTTTTATCAGCAAAGTTTATAGAAAAGTATGGAGTTGATACTACATCTTATGATGTTATCAAGGGATGGAGAGCTGATGCTTCATACTTCTATATAGCCAAAGAGTTTGTTAGAGATAATATCGATGTTGATATCCTAGAAGAATTGCTGTGTTTAGGCGGTTTAGGAATTCAGATCTGCCTTAAATCAGAGAAAGCTTTTTCAAATCTTAAAGAAATTGAGACTGGCCTTATCTCTGTCGATTATGCTACCTTCAATGCAAAGTATAATGACAGAGATTCTAAGGCAAGAGAGAACATGAGACGCCTTATAAACTCTGAAGCTAATTCAGTAACTAAAGTCTTCAGCTCTCTTCTTTAAATAAGGAAACATCATCATGCCTGCATATTCAGAAGCTTATCTTGATGAAGTAGTAGAAACTCAAGGACGGTTGTTTGACTATATAGCTTACAAGTATCCTGATATGGATACCAAAGAGTTTATTGAAAGCTATATGAACAGCAAAACTCGTCATTACATCGATGTTTCTCAAGCTTATGTAAGTACTAAAGATTACCTTGAGCTCTTTGAGTATTTCTGCAAAGTTGATAAATATCAGTTAAAGAAGGGAAAAGCCTTAGATGGCTTTATGCCTGATTGGATTGGACGCTTCTACGCTTACTATCAATGGTTTTATGATCTACCAAGCTCTGAAGTGTTAAAAAAAGTTCCATTAGACTTTTTAATTAAAGCTTATCCTGGATTACATGATCTTGATTTAGAACTGGCTGTGAAAAAAGTAGGTATTACTTCATGAAGTTAATTTGTTTTGATAGTCCAAATGGAGCTAATGGTTATTTAAGCAATCGCTACCCATCTTCATTTGCTATAGGAGAGGATGAGTTCTTTTGTGTAGAACAATTCATGATGTACACAAAAGCACTTACCTTTAATGATGATGACATTGCTGAACAAATTTTAGACTCTGAAGATCCTGATGAAATCAACGAACTTGGAAGACAAGTTTCAGGTTATGACGATGTAATTTGGAACGGTCTAAGACAGGCTGTGGTTTATGAAGGTTTGAAGGCAAAGTTTGAGCAAGATGATGAGTTATGCTCTCGCTTATTATCAACAGATGATGCTCTATTGGCTGAATGTACTGTAAAAGAATATATTTGGGGTATTGGATTATCAATACTCGATGCTAATAGAAGAGATCTTGATTGTTGGAAAGGTCAAAATCTTTTAGGCTTCTCTTTAATGAGAGTAAGGGAAAGATTGCGAATAGATCATGCTGGTAGCAGATATCATAGAAGCAATTTAGCTAAAAAGATTGTATATGATTGTTTGAGACATTAGGTTTGAACATGGCTGAAAACGAATCAATTTTAGAAAACAAACTGATCCATGAACTTGCTACAGGCGATTCTCAGTGGACTTATAGACCTGATTTAAAAACTGAAGATGATCTTTGGAATAACATCAGAGAAAAGCTTGGCAATATGAATTCTCACAAATTGGATGGCCATCCAATTACTGATTCAGAAATGGAGCAGATTAAATCCTTTATCAAAGAAAAAGCCGAGTCAACTTATAAAGCTGCAGTTTGGTTATCAGGAGAAAGAGGATTAGCTCAAATTCCTCTTTCAAGAGAAGATGCTTCTTTAGGCCAAGTGCACCTAGATGCTATAAGTAATAGAGATATAGCAGGAGGGCATTCTACCTATGAAATTATCAATCAATATCAAAGCAGAAAACAGGATGACACAGACAGAAACAGACGCTTTGATGTAACTCTTTTAATCAATGGTTTCCCAATGATTCATATTGAGTTAAAGAATCAAAGTCATCCGTATAAAGAAGCCTTTAATCAAATCAAAAAGTACTTAACTCAAGGTAAATTCAGAGGCTTATTTGGCCTTGTTCAAATGTTTGTAGTAACAAACGGTGTGGATACAAAGTACATCGCTGCTAATGACGATCCTGAAAAACTAAATGAAAAGTTCTTAAGCACTTGGGTAGACAAGAGCAACAATCCTGTAAGAGATTACTTAAAATTTGCTCATGCAGCTTTGAATATTCCTCAAGCTCATTTAATGGTAGGTAAGTACAGTGTTATTGATGAGAAAGCTAAAAAGCTTCTGCTACTAAGACCATACCAAATCCATGCAATTGAAGCTGTAAAGGCAGCGTCTGCTAGAAAAGAATCAGGTTATGTATGGCATACAACAGGATCTGGTAAGACTATTACCTCATTCCATGTAACAAGAAATCTCTTAGAAATACCTAACATTGATAAGTCGATCTTTTTAATTGATAGAAAAGATCTTGATCAGCAAACCTCCATTAGCTTTGCGTCATATGCAGCAGTAACAGGTGATGACATTGCAGAAACAGCTAATACCTATCAGTTAGAGCAGCGTTTAAAAAGTAAAGATCGTTGCATCATCATTGCCACAAGGCAAAAGTTAGACTGCTTGCTAAACAAGTGTACAAGAGCATTAGATGCTAATGATACGACTGACCGCTACTATAAGATTGGTAATGAAATCAAATCTAAGAATGTGGCCTTTGTCGTTGATGAATGTCACAGAGCTGTAAGCGGTCAGGCAAAGCTTGAGGTAGATAAATTCTTTAATACTTCAACTAAAAAAGCTCTTTGGTATGGTTTTACAGGAACTCCAATTTTTGAAGAAAACAAAAAATCAGAGAATGGACAAGCAGCTAGAACCACATATGACCAATACGGAGAATGCTTACACTCTTACACCATCAAAGAAGCTTTAAATGATGGTGCAGTGCTTGGTTTCCAAATTCAAGCATCAGGCTTTTCAAAAGATGAGTTGTGTAAGTTAGCTGTTAACCTCAAAATCGTTGAAAGCGAATCTGAAGCTTGGAATATGGATAGACTTCAGTTAGAAGATGAAGTATTCAAGCGCTTTAATAAGAATTCTAAAGGGCTTGATCTCTACGATAATCCAGAGCATAGAAAAGAGGTTATAGATTACATCGTAAACAGATCGTCTAGCCTGTTTAGATTAGCTCCTAATGGAGAAGCCTTTGAAGCAATCTTAACTTGTAGCAGCATTGAGATTGCTCAAAAGTATTACAAAGAGTTCAAACAATTCATAGCTGACGGTAATGTAAAAGAAAAAATCAAACGTGTAATCCCAGATTTTCCAAAGATTGCTATTACATATTCAGTAGGTGAGAACGAAGATGGTGCCACAGCAAATCAAGAGGAGATGAAAGAATCTTTAAAAGATTACAACAAGATGTTTGGCACCAACTTTAATATAGGTTCAATCCCTGCATATAACAAAGATCTAAATGATCGTTTAGCAAGAAAGCATGGCATGTACATGCTACGCGAGAACCAACTTGATCTTGTGATAGTTGTTGATAGATTGCTGACAGGATTTGATGCTCCAATGATTTCTACCTTATTCATTGACAGACAGCCAATGAGTCCTCAAGGAATCATTCAGGCATTCTCTCGTACTAACAGAATTTATAATGAGAAAAAGCCTTATGGTCAGATCGTGACTTTCCAAACACCAGAACGATTCAAGAGAGCTTTTGAAAAGGCTTTAAATCTGTATGCTCAGGGAGGAGGAAACAGCGTTATTGCTCCTACCTATGCTGAGTGTAAGAAGAAATTAAAAGATGCTATGGCTGAGTTTAAAGGCTTTATGGCAGATCCTTCACATGAAGATCTAAATGATCATTCACCAAAAGCAGCTAGACAGGCTTTTGTTAAGAAGTTCCAAGCAATTGATAAAGCAATTACAGCTATTAAAACCTATGAAGAATGGGATGATGAACTATCAAAGTCATTAAAGAAATTATCTAAAGAAATTTCAGAAGAAGTTACAGCCTCGACAAGTCTAGTAGATGTAGCTGTTTCAAAAGAAGATTCAGCTACCTTTGATGCCATCTCTAAAATAACAGGCTTTAACTTTACAGAAAAAGAATTCAACAAATATTTGGGTCAATACCAAAATCTTGTGCAGTCTCTAAAAGATGATAAGGGAGATGATGATCCTGACGAGATAGACTTTGATTTTGATATCGACTATGAACTTGAATCTGTTCATTCAGATATTAAGGTAGATTACCAGTATCTTGTAAGCTTAATCCAAAGATATATCGACATGGGAGAGTCAGCATCAGGCTATAAGCAGATCAACGATCCTGCTGTTGATAAGTACATCGCAAGTGTTATGGAAAAGAATCCTAAACTAGGTGAAGTTATCTCTGGTGTATGGCTTAACTTAAAAGCAAATCCAAGTTCTTTTAAAGGAAAGAAAGCCTTTACAGTTATCAATGAAAGAATTGATGAGATCATCGAAAAGAAGTTAACTTCTTTTGCAGATGAGTGGTGTGTAGCTTTAAATGATCTTGAGTATGCAGCCAAGTACTACAACAATGATTATATGGAACTACAGACTAATTTTTCTGAGTTTAAAGAAAAAGGTGGTACCTTAAGTAAGATAAGGTACAACAAAATTGTAAGAGAGAAATCTCAAGAACTAATCGTCAATGAGATTATTCCTCTTTTGCAAAGATAAGTAACAGCGTTGGCAAAAGAGTTGGTTATAGACCAGCAAGTGATCTCATCACGATGTCTACATCTTTATTTTCAAGTTCTTGAATGATGTGTAGGTAAGTCTTTTGAGTGGTATTCATGCTGGCGTGTCCTAATCTTCTGGCAACGCTGGCTATAGAAACTCCTGCAAAAAGAAGTAACGACGCATGTGTGTGCCTTAATCCATGCAATGAAATTATAGGAACTCCAGCCTTTTTACACTTGCGAAAAAGATGGTCATTAACCGTTGAGTTGTACATTTTTTCACCTTCTTTTACAAAGATAGGCTTATCCTCTGGCAGATCTTTTACTAGTTCTGAAAATCTAATCACAGTCTGCCAGTCAATTTGGATTTTTCTTACAGATGATTTATTTTTAGTAGGTAAAAATCCTCCATCGCCTTTGTAATCCCACGTCTTTTCGATAGATAGACTTTGATGCAGACATTGGTCAGTAAAATTTTTGAATAAAACTTTAGTCGTAACTGTTTGATTTCAGATCACTTTCTACTAATTTATGGTCATCATAAAATTATATATTTAATTTTCAACGACTTTTTGCTTATTTTGCGATTAAAGGATCAAAACGATCGGTAGTAATTTCATCTGCGTGACTTAAGGATCACCAGATCACATAAAGGCTTTTAATTTTTCATCAGATGCCTTATAAAGCTTGGGTACAAAAGAATATAAGGCACAGGAATATGGCATCGCTTGACGATTTTGATGATGACAACGAACAGGTAACAGCTGAGCTTGGTAATCTGGGATTAACAGCGGCAGGATTTGATTATTTCAACCTTGATGAGCCTATTGAGTTGTGCATAGGAAAGATAGGTTCCCATGTTAAGTTTAAGAGCTCTGAAATAGTAAAGCTTTTATGCTGTCAGGTCCTGAATGTACCATATCAGTCACTGTATGGAACGCAGGAGTTTTACCGAAACCGACCATTACAGGCTCTGATAAATCGTAAAGATGTTACATTTGAGCAGCTGGATAGAAATGTTCTTTCAAGAACTCTGGATGCCATCGCTGAATTTGGACCAGAGAAGCTGTTTTTAAGATGCTCTGCAAAGGTAGCAGAGAAACTGGGGCTCAAGGTAGAGAGTGTCCATTTGGACAGTACCAGCTTCCATTATTCTGGAGAGCCAAGAATTGAAGAAGGATGCAATATTGTTCTCGACCAGGGGTACAGTAGAGACAATCATCCAGAGCTGGGACAGATAAATGAGCTGATGCTTTGTGATGAACTGAGTAAACTGCCTATATTTGAAACCTGTGTCAGTGGACATGTATCCGATAAGACCAGTTTCAGAAATGTCATTACTGACTATTGGGACAGTATCAAGGCTCAGTTTAAGGATTTACGTTATCTTACAGGAGACAGTGCCTTATGCACCTCTCCTATTGCCAAAGCTGCTAAAGAACATGGCATTAAAATGGTAACTCGTATTCCTGACAAGAATGACGAGGCTACAGCCTGCAGAAAGATGTTAAAGGCACATTCTGAAGAGCTTGTTCCTGTAGATGAGAACAATCCTGAAGGAACTAAAGCCATGTGGTGTGGTGAAGGTAAACTTGGAGATGAAACCGTAAAGAAACTGCTGGTACAGAATGAGTTACTTTACTCCACCAAGAAGAGGACCATTACCAAAAGAGCAGAAAAGGAGCTTGATAAGGTAAATTCTCAGCTGAAGAAACTCTGGACGCAGCCCTGCAAATGTAAGGCTGATGCAGAACAGGAATTAAAGAAAATCACAGCTAAGCTTAAGCTTGTAAAGCTTACTGATGCTGGTATTGGCTATGAGGAAGTACAGAAATACACTCATAAAGGCAGACATGGTAAGGATGAGCAAAAGGTAACGTTTGCGGTTAAGGTTAGAGCTGAAGTTGAGCTTGATGATACCGCCATAGAGCAGAAGATAAAAGAGGATACCTATTACGTCATCTGCACCAATGATGTTGAAAGAAACTGGACTATGGCAGAGCTCATAGGTGTATATAAGAAGCAGTCTGTAGTAGAGCGTAACTGGAGATGCCTCAAGGATAAGAAACTGCTTATCAACGCAATCTACCTGGAGCTGCCATCAAGAATAAATGCACTGATGTGGATTATGACCACTGCTCTTTTGATATATACCGCAACAGAATACCTGATGCGAAAGAAGATGCAGGAGCAGAAGCTCACTATACCATCTCCGGATCATAAGGTTCAGCTTGAAAAGCCAAGCCTTATGAGACTGTATCAGTATATAGTCAACAGTGGAATCGTCCTTCAGTGCAACCGAAGTACAGGAAAAGTATCTGTACTTGGACTTCCGACTGAAGTAAAACTGGTCC
>DKDL01000115.1:27846-28523 GCA_002449335.1 Succinatimonas sp. UBA6849
TAGCTATGGGAGATGAATGGTGCCGGTATTACCTTAAGTCGTATTACCAGGACAAAGCGTTTTAACTTGTTGATTAACTGAATAATGATGTTTTATTCGAAAATTTTACCGATCAATGCGAGTTGATGAGAAAAATCAAAATCTTTAGGCGTGAGCGCGATTGCTTCTGAAAATCTCATCCCTGTTTTGGCTATAAGTTGAATGAGCCAGTCAAAGTTCAAAGTTGTCCCAAGATCTAGTGATGATAATAGGGTATGAAGTTCAAATTGACTTAAGAATTTAGGCTTTTTAACTCTTGAGATTTTCCCTTTAATGATGGCTTTTCTTGTAGGATCTCTTTCAATTAAGCCTTCATCTACAGCATCAAGTATTGCTCCTTTTAGTTGATGATGAAAATCCATCGTTGTCTGTTTTTCGTGGGTTTCAGCGTAGTCATTTAATAACTTCTGATAGACAACACGTGTCATTTCATTCACATGGACTGATGGTATCAGTTTTTTGAGCCAACTTAAGGTCATCTTGTATTTATCAAGTGTGACCTTTCTTATAGCTCCGTCTTTATACACAGAAATCCAATTTTCATAGTACTCATGAAACAGTAATATATTCATATCCGGAATACTCCTTAAGATTGTTTGTGAGTGTAAAAAAGCCAACGCTGTTGAAGGGTAATAGTG
>DKDL01000115.1:28587-29082 GCA_002449335.1 Succinatimonas sp. UBA6849
TGGGTAAAGAAAGCTCCTATTTGTTGCTGTTCTTTTAATGAAGGATACGAAATGTCTAAATTTCCAAGAAGCTCTTCATTATAATTTTGTTGTTTAGTCCCTTGAGTGAATTTTAAGGCTAATCTATTACCGAAAGCTTTATACCATTGAAATAGAAAATCTTTTGTCGCTATAGATTCATTAGCAATTAGAGCCATACAGGCTTGATTAATTGTTGTGTCAATTCCTAAGATGCCACAATTTCCTCTAGTACCAGCAGCTTCTAGCCCCATTATAGCTATCACTAAAGTTCCTTTAGGAATTATTCTTAATCTAGACGCCTTTTGTCCTTCTTCTGTAATTTTTTCAATGGTATTAGTCACTACGTCTCTATTTAAATCGCCACTTGTTAACCAATTTACATTTCCTCCCCAATAAGCTTTATTTTGCCTATATGGGGTCTTACCATTGTAAAATTCTTTAACAACTTCTCTTAACTTACGCTGTTTCCAAGCG
>DKDL01000115.1:29136-35620 GCA_002449335.1 Succinatimonas sp. UBA6849
GAATATTTTCACCATTTTTAGGAAACATCTTTTGAAGAAGCCCTTTTTTCAATTTTTGGAGCGAATTTAACTTACGCTGTTGAAGGGTAATAGTGTTGTCTAATTGGGTAAAGAAAGCTCCTATTTTTCGCTGCTCTTCAAAGTCCTGTGGTATTACTAATTTAGTCCTAAAGAAATCTGAAGGAGAGACATTTAACAATCCATGATTTCTTGCTCCTTCTGAAGCAATCTCTTTTACTCCTTTGTGCCACAAAGAAGTTCCATAATAGGTTACTAAAAAATCAGAATAACAGCTCTTGTTGTCTTTTATTTTGAACACTATATAAAGTGTTGATAAAGCGCCATTATTGTAGCAATCAAGTCTCTTGATAGCGCCCCAAGGGGCATCATTAGAAGTACTCTTGTTGTAGGTAAATTCACCTTTTTGAATAAGGTAATAATTGCTCAAATCTTTTGCAGCAATTCTTTTGCCGAAGAATTTATTCTGATCTATAAGTCCATATTCAGCTGAAATTGTAAGAGGAGTCTGACTTTCCAATGAAGAATTTCTTCTTGTTACTCTTTCGGCAATTTCTCCTAACTCACGCTGTTTCCAAGCGTGTTTGTTTTTATCATGATTTTCTCCTAACTTTCAGCTTTTTATAATTTTGATGTCCAGATAATATCTAACTGTGAATAAATGTAGAAAATAAAATGATACAAGCGTTAAATAATGTAATAATATTCAAGTCAGTGCTGTTAAAAAATGATATATGCTAGAATTATAAGATAGGCGTTCTAGCTGATAGGTGAAACATTTATGAAAAGAGATGCTATGCAAAAGTTAATTGAGTGGAAAAACTCAAAACTACGTAAACCTCTTATCGTAAATGGAGCTATGGGCGTTGGTAAAACTTGGTTAATGAAGCAGTTCGGTGAAGATAACTATTCTAAAGTAGCATATATCTCATTTCACGGTAACAACAGAGCAAAAGCAATCTTTGACAACAGCTTTGATATTAAAAGGATCATTCTATCGTTACAAATAGAGTCAAAAGTAACTATTGCACCTGAAGATACTCTGATAATTTTAGATGACATTCATGAATGCCCTAAAGTTTTAGAATCATTAAAGTACTTTTGTGAAAATGCACCTGAATATCATGTGATTGTATCTGGTTCACAATTAGGTCTATCTGTTAAAAGAGGAATATCTTATCCAGTAGGTAAGGTGAATTTACTTTACCTTTATCCTCTAACTTTTAAAGAGTTCTTACAGGCAATAGGAGAAGATCCTTTATCTCAAGCACTAGATTCAAATGATTACTCTGTAATTGATATCTTTGCCGATAAGTATCTCTTTAATTTAAAAAACTACCTATATGTAGGAGGTATGCCAAAGGTTGTAAATAGCTTTGTTAAAGAGCACGACTACGACAGAGTAAGAGCTCTCCAAGAAAGTATAATTGAGAAAATTAAAGCAGACTTTAAACAATACTTTCACGGTAATACTTTATTTAAACTTAACCTTGTCTTTGATTTTATCGCGCTGCAACTATCCAAAGAGAACAAGAAGTTCATCTTTAGTAAGCTAAAGAAAGGTGCAAGAGCGTGTGACTTTGAAAATTCCATTGAGTGGTTAGTATCGTCAGGTCTTGTCTATAAAGTTTCAAAAGTAAGTGAACCTATTTTACCTCTTGTAGCCTACAAAGATTTTTATGCATATAAACTCTTTTTGCTAGATGTAGGTCTACTAGGGGCTATGATTGGGGTAGATCCTGTTTCTATCATTGAAGATAATCAGATCTTCCCTTCATTTAATGGATCTTTAGCTGAACAGTACGTTTTGCAGGAATTAAAGGCTCAAACAACCTATATACCTTATTATTTCTCAACTAGGACTGCTCGATATGAACAGGATTTCTTACTGCAAATTGAAAATAAGGTAGTACCTGTTGAAGTGAAAATATCTAGCAACCTCAATTCACCAAGGCTTAAAGCATTTTACGATAAATTCCACCCTGAAAAGAGTATTAGATTTAGTGCTCTTCCTTTTAAAGAGCAGGGCTGGATGTGCAACTATCCAATGTACGCTGTATGTAATTTAAGCCAAACAAGCAAGCTTTAGCTTTTTACTCATAATTTTCACGATTTGTTTTTAATAATTCTCAATAACGGTGTATCATACACGCATCGAAAATCCGCACACAAATGCACAATTTGTGCACTTTATGAAGTTTAGAGGTAATGATGCAACAACATTTAGCCGATAAGAATATCGCTCTTGATTTAGTTCGTGTAACAGAAGCTGCTGCTTTAGCTTCAGCAAAATTCACTGGTCTTGGAGATAAAGAGCTGGTTGATAGAGCTGCTGTAGATGCAATGCGTATTGCATTCCAAAGTTTGCATATCAAAGGAACCATTGTCATCGGCGAAGGTGAAAAAGATGATGCCCCTATGCTATACACTGGCGAAAAAGTAGGTTTCGGTGACGGCTTAGAGTTTGATATCGCAGTTGATCCTATCGACGGAACTTCATGTGTTGCAGGTGGTAGACCAAATGGTATTGCTGCTGTTGGTATCGCATTAAAGGGCACTATGTTCAACCCAGGTCACAGCTACTACTGTGAAAAAATGGCGGTAGGTCCTGAGGCTGCTAATGTTATCGATCTTGATGCTCCAATCAAAGATAATCTTTTAAATGTAGCTAAAGCATTAGGTAAGAGAGTAGGTGACTTAAAGGTATTCGTATTAGATAAGCCTCGTCACGCAGAGTTAATCAATCAGATCCACGCAGCTGGTGCTCGTGTAATGGTTCACTCAGATGGTGATATCGCTGGTGCCTTAATGACCATCGATCCAAGATCAGACATCGATATGTTAGTAGGTGTTGGTGGTACTCCTGAAGCTGTTGTAACTGCTTGTGCTTTAAAGGGCACCGGAGCTCAGATGCTTACAAGATTAAAGCCAAAGACTGAAGAAGAGCGCGAAGCTATCATCAAAGATGGCTTTGATTTAAAGGCTATCCGTTCAATTGACGAGCTTGTAACCACCGATCAGTGCTTCTTCTCAGCTACAGGTGTAACCCCAGGTGAGTTGTTAGATGGTGTTCACTATAAGGGTGGCTTTGCTCTAACCTCTTCAATGTGTTCACGTGGTAGAACTGGTACCGTTCGTTACATTGAAGCATGGCACGATCGTAAGAAGTTATCAAAGATGAGTACTATTGAGTACTAATCCTATAACCTAATCTTTCAAAGATTCATTTTTAAGCACTTTTTCACAGAGATGTGGGAAGGTGCTTTTTCATAAAAGTATCCCTCAAGACCTGGTCAAAAAATTTAAGGCTGCTATACTCTGGAAAAGAGGTAGTGGCATATCCAAGCTTGCAGATGAAAGTCATCATCTGACGTAAGTTTTATCATTCTTATTTGCTATTAGCTCAACTTCTAACAGCATGTTTTATTTGAACGAAAATCTAAATTTACTGAACAAAGGAGCTAAATGTGAAACTTTCTTCAGGAATATATGAGCAAATAGTAAATAAAGAGCTTAAAGCCGAGCTTGATAAAATTAAAGATGATTTTAAGTACCTAAATAATATAGATAAAGCAGAGATATCTTCTAGGCTTTCAGAATACATCTCAAAAATAACAAAAAAGTTACTTGAAACAATTAAAGGAAAAGACGAAAAAGAGAAGCAAGGTAAGCAAGTTGAATTTGCAAATAAGATAATCAAATTTATTTGCAAAGATGATGATTTTTACTTAGACCCAGAGGGGGTAGAGCTTTTATCTTTAATTGAAAACGATCAAGTCTTAAAAGAAGGGGTAAAAGCTGATTCTCTGATAAGACCTGAAACCTCCCTAGTTAAGAGTTCTCTTTTTACAAATTCAAATAATAACGAACCATCGTTTGTAACTGAGCTTCAAAAGGAAATTGCATCTTCTGATGAGATTTGCTTTGTTGTTTCTTTTATTAAACATACTGGTTTGATAAAAATATTTGATCAATTAAAAGAATTTACTGATAAAGGTAAATCTTTAAACATAATAACTACAACCTACATGGGTGCTACAGACTTTAAAGCAATAGAATATCTAAGTCCCTTAAAGAACACCTCAATAAAAATTTCATATGATTGTACTCATACAAGATTGCATGCAAAAGCTTATATCTTTAAAAGAAATACAGGATTTTCTACAGCATATGTAGGTTCATCAAACTTGTCTGAAGCTGCAATTACAAGTGGATCTGAATGGAACATAAAGGTGTCCGCAAAAGAGCTTCCTGAGCTTTATTCAAAGATAGTTGCAGCTTTTGATTCTTATTTTAATAGTGAGCTATTTGAAGAATATAAGCTAGGTGATAAAGAAAAATTAGAAAGTGCATTAGCAAAATAAAAGCTTATATATCAAAATAACAAGAGTAAAACAGAGAATCCTAACATCAGCTCTATCGAGAATTCCTTAAGCGAGTTCAAGCCGTTTTACTACCAAAAGGCTATTCTAGACAAACTTCAAGCTGAAAGAAAAATTTATAACCATAATAAAAATTTAGTGGTAGCTGCTACAGGAACGGGTAAAACTTTAATATCGGCCTTTGATTACAAGCGTTTCAGAGAAGAGAATCCTGAATCTTGTAGGTTACTGTTTATAGCACATAGACAAGAAATACTAGAACAGTCTTTGGATTCTTTTAGAAATGTCTTAAATGATTCCAATTTTGGAGAGCTGTGGGTAGGCAATTACGAAGCAAAGAAAAAAGAAGATCTATTTATTTCTATTCAGACTGCGAATAGTCAAAAGATAGTCTCTAAATTTAGTAAAAATTATTTTGATTTCATCATTATTGATGAAGTTCACCATGCTGCAGCAGAGTCATATAGAGAAATTTTTACTTACTTTGAACCTAAAATTCTGCTTGGTCTGACAGCAACTCCTGAAAGAATGGATGGTCTTTCAATATTAGATTATTTCGGTAACAGAATAGCTGCTTCTATAAGATTGCCTGAAGCTATTGACAGAAATTTACTATGCTCATTTTCTTATTATGGAATTTCAGATGATGTATCTTTAAAAGATATTAAATGGTCTAAAGGAGGATATGACGAGAAAGAATTAAATGTGATTTACATTGAAGGAGAGAGTGCCATAAAAAGAGTTGAGCACATTATCTCTTCATTGCATAAATACTTAAATGATGTAAATGAAGTTCATGGAATCGGTTTCTGTGTATCGATTGATCATGCTAGGTTTATGAGCAGAATGTTCAATGAAAACAACATTCCTTCTATTGCTCTATCATCAGATAGTAAAGATAATGATCGAACTTCAGCCAAAATAGGGTTAGAAGATGGCTCCATAAAGTTTATTTTTGTTGTGGATCTTTATAATGAAGGTGTTGATATTCCTTGCATTGATACGGTAATGTTTTTGAGACCAACCAAATCTCTAACAGTTTTTCTTCAACAATTGGGTAGAGGTTTAAGATTGTATGAAGGTAAGACTGAATTAACAGTCTTAGATTTCGTTGGCCAAGCAAATAAACATTACAACTTTGAAGAAAAGTTCAATGCTTTGCTTGGCGAACATAAATGTTCTGTTCGTGATTCTATAAAAAAAGGATTCCCTTGGGTTCCTGCTGGTTGTTATATCGGATTAGAAGAAAAAGCAAAAGAGTGGGTTTTAGAAAATATAGAAGAAAGCTATTCAAGAAGACAAAGCGTAATTGAAAAATTAAAAAGTTTTAATGAGGATACCGGCAAAGAGTTATCTCTATCAAATTTCTTTGAATATTCCGGTATCGAATTTTCTAAATTATATCGAGGCAAAGATTGGAATTTTTTCAGGTTGTGCAAAGAGGCTGATTTATATAATCTAAATTGGAACTATGATGACTATGAAAAATCAATTAATAACTCACTCAAAAAATTTACTTGGTTCAATTCGGCTAAGCTCATAGATTATATTGTTGGACTGTTATCCAAAAATAAATATATGCCTGAAATTAGTTCACTATCTGAAGAAAGCCAAAAGCTTTTAGACATGTTTTACGTGACATTATTTAACAAATTTATAGAGTTTGATGAGCAAGACTATAACGAAAAAGGTATTTTAAAAAGCAATATAGACAGTATTGCGAGAGTTAAAGAGAATTTAAGTGAACTATTTAAACGAGAATACCTAAAACAAGAAATCGTTGAACTTTTAAATTATAGAAGAACAAAAATTGATCTGTTTTCTCCGGAGATTGATCTTGGTTACGAAAGTCCTTTGCAATTGTATTGCTCTTACAGTAGAGACCAAATACTTGCCTCATTTAAATCTCATAAGTTGTTAAAAGAAGGTGTCGTATATTTAAAGCAATATAAAACAGACATTCTTTTAGTAACACTGTCGAAAACTGAAAAAGATTATTCTGAAAAAACAATGTATAACGATTATTCAATTTCTGACAGTTTATTTCACTGGCAATCTCAGAATCAGACATCTCAAGACTCTGA
>DKDL01000115.1:35651-43259 GCA_002449335.1 Succinatimonas sp. UBA6849
TCAAGACTCTGAAACAGGAAAAAGATACATCAATCAAAAGAGTTCGAGCAACAATATTCTGTTGTTCGTAAGAGAGTTTAAAGAAGATTCTCTTGGAACTCAGCCGTATACCTTTTTGGGAAAAGCAGAGCATGAATGGCATTCTGGCAACAAACCTATGAGTGTGATTTGGAAATTAGAGAAACCTATTCCTGCAAAATTTATAAAGAAAACAAGCAAAATGTTAGCTATGTAATTTTAGTGAAGGAATGAAAATTAGGAAATAAATTCGTATGAAAACAATTAACGTAGTTGCCGCAATCATTATTAAAGACAACAAGATCTTCGCTACACAGCGTGGCTATGGTGAGTTCAAAGATGGCTGGGAATTCCCTGGTGGTAAAGTAGAGCAGGGGGAAGCTCCAGAAAACGCCATCGTACGAGAGATTAAAGAAGAATTAGATACCGTAATTGAAGTAATAGAATACTTTGATACTGTAGAGTATGACTATCCAAACTTTCATTTATCTATGAAGTGCTATATCTGTACAGTTGTCTCCGGAAAATTGGAGCTTTTAGAGCATGAAGCTGCCAAGTGGCTTGATAAGGATTCTCTAGACTCGGTTGCATGGTTACCAGCTGATCTTGGTTTAGTTGATAAGCTAAAAGATTATCTGTCAAAAAATCGTTCATAATACTGACAAAGCAAATGACAGACCTCAAAAGTATTGTCTTTTAACTTTAGGATGTTGTACCTGCTGTTTTGCAGGTACAAACAAATAAGGTCCTATTTCTAGGACCTTGTTTGGAGTACATTATGGAATATTAAGCTGCTACGTCGTTGCTTGGCTTGTCCTTAGGATCATTGCCTTTGTACAACTGATTTACTGAACGTGAACCGATGAATACGCGGTTGGTCTGAATTGCTTTCTCTCTAGCATAATCAGGTCTTGAGTTCATAATCTGTGAAATCTGCTCCTCGCTCATTTTACCTAAGGTTAAACCGATTGCTTTGTAGGTGATATATGGACGAGCTTCTTTAGAGATAATGATCTGTGCTTTAGCTGTTACATCATCCACAACATTAACAATCTTTAACACACCGTCGTCAATCAGGTTTCTAACGGTAGGTTCTGTTACAGGTAAGGTTAAAACTGACTTTCTCTGTAATACATACTCACGTAATAGAGCGCGTTCAGCAAAGTCTAAAGTCTCAACAGCCTTTTCAACTTTTTCTTGAATTCTCTTGACGCTGTTTTTTCTGCGTAAAAGTGTAGTTACTGAGAAAACTGCCTGAGAAATGAAGTTTGAAATTTCAATTATCAGAGCGAAATATAAAAAGATCTTATTGGATTCAATACGGTCGGCAAATTCTGTTGATACGGCCTGCCAAGGTACAATTAACATTAAAACGGTCAGGCAGAATAACCACATCATAACAGTATTGATAGTCTTTAAAGCGGTATTTGAAACTTCGTGATTCATAATAAACTCCAAAAATTGACGTATTTCCAAATGTACTTTTACTGTTGCAATTGATGTGCCAAAACTAAAATCTTTCTTTAACATAGCGATTTATAAGGAGTTTTGTATTAATACATCATTAATGTGAGTTTCAATGAAATTAATATCGTCAAGAAAATGATTAATTGAAGCGAAAATTAATGGTGGTTTTAGAAAATTTGATGACAGATCTTTGGCGAGGGAGTTAAACCGTCAATTAATAGAAAAGGTAGAAAGTAATAGAGCAGATATAAAGTCAATTTTTAAGCACTTATAAATTCCTCTAATACAGCTTCAATCCTTGAGAAAACCTAAGACCTGATAATATAAGTCATTCTATATTTGTGATAATTGCATTCTATTTAAGAGAAAATCACTAGGCTTAAGTGTTAGAATATGCAAACAGCCTAGCAGGCGCACAATAATAACTTTCACAGGTTAGGATAAAAAAATGAAAAAGATTTCAGCGATTATCAAACCATTCAAATTAGACGACGTTCGTGAAGCTTTAAGTTCAAAAGGCATTTCTGGTATGACCGTATCAGAGGTTAAAGGCTTTGGTAGACAGAAAGGTCATACTGAGCTTTACAGAGGTGCTGAGTACGTAGTTGATTTTTTACCAAAAGCTAAGATTGAGCTTGTAGTAAAAGATGAGGATGTTGATCTATGTATTGAAGCCATCACAGAAGGTGCTCATACAGGTAAGATCGGCGATGGTAAGATTTTCGTATCAGATGTAGAGCGCGTGATCAGAATTCGTACTGGTGAAGAAGGCGACGACGCTATTTAATTCTGGTAATAAATCATATTGGATACATTAAGACTTACTATGCAGAAGAGACTTTCCCTAAAAAGTATCGCACTAACCGTATTTAGCTTGGCGGTGATGACAGGCTGTACTACTACACCACCTTCTAATACAGAGAATCTATGCTCTATTTTTCAGGAGAAGGATAGCTGGTATGTTGATGCTCACGATGTACATCGTAAGTATGGTGTGCCTATCAATGTAGCTATGTCTATCATGGCTCAGGAATCTGGCTTTAGAGAAGATGCTCAGCCTCCAATGCGTTGGTTCTTATTTATCCCTTATGGAAGAGGAAGCTCTGCATACGGTTATGCCCAGGCTCAAGATCCTGTTTGGGATGACTACGTAGATGATGAAGGCTCATTCTTCTCATCACGTTCCAACTTTAAAGACTCATTAGACTTTATTGGCTGGTACATGACCAAAACCAAAAAGACTAATGGTGTAAAGTTAACTGATGCTTTTAATCAGTATTTAAATTATCATGAAGGTTGGTCAGGTTACAGAAAGGGAACCTATAAAGGCAAGGATTGGCTGATTAAAGTAGCTAGACAGGTTTATAACCGCTCTCAAAACTATAAATATCAGTTACAGCGTTGCAATCTATACTAGTATATAGTTAAAAGACCACGTTATATTTGAACACTTGTATTAGAAAAATACATAAAGAAGGATATAAAAATGCCATTAGTAGATAGTTTTTTAGTAGACCATACCATTATGCCAGCTCCTTCAGTAAGACTAGCTAAAGTGATGAAAACTCCTTTAGGCGATGAGATTGAAGTTTGGGATCTACGCATTAAGAAACCTAACCAAGGTATGATGCCTGAAAAAGGAATCCATACCTTTGAGCACTTCTTTGCAGGCTTCATGCGAGAGCATTTAAATGAGAAAGGTGTGGTGGAAGTAATTGATATTTCACCTATGGGCTGTAAGACTGGCTTCTATATGAGCCTTATTGGTAAAGCTGATGCAGGCAAAGTTGCTGATGCTTTTAGAGCTTCAATGGAAGATATCTATTCTTTACCTGAAGGTACTGTAGTTCCTGCATCAAACCCATACCAGTGCGGTTCATGCAAACTACATTCTTTAGAAGAAGCTAAAGATATTGCTAAAGAAGTATTAGATAAGGGCATTGTGATTACCTTATCTGAGGATATCGCTTTAGATCCTGCAAAAATTAAGGATTTAGCATAGTGAGAAAAGCTGCCTTTTTTGATAGAGACGGTGTAATCAACATAGACTACGGCTTCGTCGGAAAAATAGAGAATTATGATCTGATTGAAGGCGTAGCTTCTTCATTAAAGGAACTAAAAGATATGGGATATCTTTTAGTTCTTGTCACCAATCAGTCTGGTATTGCCAGAGGCAAATACACAGAATCAGATTTTTTTAAAGTAACTTCATTCATGCAGGCAAATCTGTCTTTATATGATGCCTGTTTTGATGGAATTTACTTCTGCCCACATCATCCAGAAGCTCCTATAGAGAAATACCGTTGTATCTGCGAGTGCAGAAAACCTAAGAGCGGTATGTTCAAGAGTGCTGCAACAGATCTTGGGATTGATTTGAAGAAATCAATCATGATTGGAGATCATGCAAGTGATTTAATCGCAGCTAAAGGCGCTGGAATTTCAAATTTATATCTAGTTGGCGAGCACGTTGAGACCGAAAAAAGCAAAATTCCAGGCGCAAAATGCCTGAAAGATCTAGTGCAAGTGGTAAAAATGCTCAAAAATGAAAATAAGTAACTAACATTTTACATAGAAAATAAATAGCCAATGTGCTGAATATATCCTTATATTTCAGTATGTTGGCTATAAATTTTTGTATTGTTTAATGATCATGAGAAAAATTTTTAAAAAAAATTTGTAAAAATTTTGAAATAAATGTGCCATTCGCAAATTTTGATACTATAATTAGCAGTGTTCAAAGGAACAAAGGTTATGTTTGTTTGTTCCTATTATCTGTTTAAACAGTTTTGGAGATAAAAATGAATAAGTTCCAGGCTACTTTAGCTGTTGTTGCTTTAGGTTCATCAGTATTAGTTGGTTGTGCAAACACTTCTGCTTTAGAGTCAAAGTTAGACGCTATCGCAGCTGACGTTGACGCTTTAAAGGCTCAGCAGTCAAAGTTAGCAAACGACGTTGCATTCGTTAAGTCAGACGCTGCACGTGCTAACGAGCGTTTAGACAACCTAGCTCGTCGTTACAAGAAATAATTTCTTGCAATGATTAAAAAAGGCCCACTTCGGTGGGCTTTTTTATGCCTGTTTCAAATCCAGATCAGATCTTATCAATCTCGTCAAGTTCAGTCTTTCCAAGTATTTCCTCCTAGCTTAAAACTATAAAATCCCTATCACATAAAGCGTATAAAATTAATCTAATTTATAAAAATATGTTAATATCGATATAGTGATTGAAATTCATAATGCCGTCATTTTCAAACTTTTGGAAAATTTACTTTTCTACTACTAAAAAACTACATGTTCTGCGTTAAGCTTTACTTATCAATGCGTTTTAAGGAGATAGCTAATGTCTAAAGAAATTTTAATGAACGTCATCAACTCAAATGATTTAACCACATTAGCTGCATTATGTTCCAAGATAATAAGTTCAGTTCCAAGCCCAAATTCCAATCCTTTTGCCTTTGAAAAAGTCATTGTGATGAACAAAGGTATGCAGACTTACCTTCAGCAGGAAATTGCTGAACAGAATGGAGTTTGCTCAGGTATTGATTTCGTACAGGTATGGGCTTTTATCTGGTCATTGCATAAAACCTTAAACAACGCAGACTCTTCTAACCGTTTCTCTCACGAGCACATGACCTGGTCTATCTTTTCCTTGATGGAAGATATTGCTAAAAGTGATGACGCTATTTACAAACCAATGAAAGAGTATCTAAAGATTGAGTCATCAATAGATAAGACTGAAAAAGCATATCAGCTGTGTGGAGCTATCGCGGATACTTTTGACCAATACCAGATGTATCGTCCTGATTGGATCTTAGATTGGAACCAGTTAACAGATGACGACTTTAAAGCAGTGTCTGTAAAAGATGGCAAGTACACAGTTGCAGAAGGCTCAAAACTAGAGAAATGGATTAAAAAGGCGGCTCAAGACTACAGACTTAAAGGTATCAACAAAAATTCTATTAACTCTATCTTAGGAAATATCTGGCAAATAAAGCTTTGGACAAAGCTAAAGGGAAATCTTGAGAAGACCTGTGATAATAATGAAGCTAACTTATGGGATAGAGCTACAGTTGTAAAGGAACTTATACTCAAGCTTACCGACTTAAAAGCACACCCTGAAAAAATAGACTACAACACATTGCCAAAGAGAGTCTTTATCTTTGGTGTTACTGCTCTTCCTACTCAGGTAATAGAGCTTTTCAGAGCTTTAGGTCAGGTTGTCCCTGTGTTCTTTATGAACCTTAATCCTTGTAAAGAGTATTGGGGAGATTTACGTTCAGAATTCTCTGAATGGAAATCAGAAAAGAAAGCTATTATCAAATATTTAAAATCAAATGCTTTAAAAGAAAAGTATGGCATGTCTCCTCTAGCAGGAACTAGCGATTTTAAGTTTAATGAAAGCGAAGATGATTACTGTAATAGATTTGAAAAACTCTTTGATGAGAATAAAGAAATTGTCGAAGGTAATCCTCTTTTAATCTCATTAGGAAAACAAGGCAGAGATACTTTAAATGTACTGTTATCTCAAGATGCTCAAGTAGATATAACACCTGCTTTTATTGACCCTACTGAAGATAGTAAGTCTGATAATGAGCTATCAATCTTAGATAGCCTTAAATATCGTCTTTTAACTTTAAGTAATAATTCTGAGCAAAAGCATAAGATTGCAGCAAATGATCGCTCACTGCAGATAAGATCCTGTCATACACCGATGCGAGAGATTGAGATCTTACGTGATGAGATCTTATCTACTATAAAAAATGAAAAAGATGTAAGTGGTAAATCCACGGCACCTCGTGACATGCTTGTCATGATGCCAGACATCGAGAGCTATGCTCCTTTAATTGAAGCTGTCTTTGGTTCAGTTAATCGAGATGATCCTGATTTCATTCCTTATTCTATTTGCGATAAGACCGTACGCTCATCAAGCAAAATAGCTGATGCAATTGTGCAACTGCTTTCAATTGGTAACAAAGGTATTACCGCAAACTTAGTTACTGATCTTCTATCAGTAGATGCTATTGCTAAAAAGTTTGATATTTCAGTTGAAGATCTATCTGTTATAGAAAGTTGGCTTGATAAAGTTAATGTGCACTGGGGCTTGGATGAAGAAGACATCAAAGAGCATTTAAAGCTTGATGATAAAGGAAAACCTTTACCTTGGACTCTGGATGCCGGTCTTGAACGTCTATTAAACGGTTTTATGCTAGGTAAAGATGGAAGCACTATAGCCTATGACAATTTTGAGCCTGGCGATTTTGAACTATTAAATAAGTTCTGTAATTTTGTAGATAAGATAAAGCTTGTAAGAGACGTCTTCTCTCCAAATCTAAATATCACCACCTTAGAGTGGACTGACAAGTTACAATCTCTGCTTTTAAACAATTTCTTTGTCCTGGATGAGGAATCAAAAGAAGAAGTTGAAGCTATAAGACAGATCCTCTCAGAGATGAATGAGGCAGTTAATAACTTAAAGGGTAGTGAGAGTTCTCAAGACAATACTGAGAATGCAGACAGTCCTTTTGAGGAAGGTGTTCGTTCTAATATCAAGATTAAGCTTCCTGTTTTTAGAGCAAAACTAATCCATGCCTTCGGTAACGACAGAGACTCTTCAAGATATTTACGTGGAGGATTAATCTTCTGCTCTTTAATGCCAATGAGAGCGGTGCCTTTTAAACACATTTATATCTTAGGTTTAAATGATGATGCCTTCCCAAGAAAAGACACAACCCCAAGCTTTAATTTGATGGGCGTTAAGTCCTTATCTAGGATCAATGACAGATCTTTATCCATTGATGACAGATACATCTTCCTAGAAGCAATTCTGTCTGCTGAAAAGAGTTTGTATCTCTCTTATTTAGGTGAGTCACCAATCGATAAGACTCAAAAGAATCCATCTACAGTAATCACTGAGCTTGAAGACTATTTAGGTGATAATTTTACAGTTCAAGATACTGACAATGCAGATCAAAATCGAAAGGAAGTTATAGCTCGTGTCTTTAGACAGGAATATCTGAATTCTTATGATTTAAGAAATTTTGAGAAAGAGGATTGTAGTTTAAAGTTATATCCTTCATTTAATGAAAAAGCTTTCTGGAAACAAGAAAAAGATCAAAAGAGTAAA
>DKDL01000115.1:43277-52979 GCA_002449335.1 Succinatimonas sp. UBA6849
TACGTTCCTATTGGCTTTTTACAAGATCATAATGAAGATAATCCATGGAATATCTCTCTGCCTTATAACATTACTGTATCAATTTCAGATCTTAAACAGGCATTACTAAAACCATGTCTCAATATTCTTAAAAAAGGACTGAGAATACGACTAGATTTGAAATATCAGACTGATTTAAAAGATGAAGAGCCTTTTGATTTAGGTTCATATGGCGGAAATGACATTCTTGCAGAGCTTTTGTCTGAAGAGATAATGCTAGATGACGTTGATGCCTATTTAGATCAAAAAGCTAAAAAAGGTGAGCTTCCATACGGTATTTTCTTAAACAAAGTTAAAACTCAAGTAAAAGAGAGCTTGAAAACATTACTGGCCATTAAAGCTGAGCTTGCTAATGACAACAACTCAGAAAAAAGCTATTTAAAGACGGTTGAAGTTACTGTTGCAGGCCAAAAACATCAAGTAACCTTCGGAGGAGTGCTTCCTAAAAATTCAAATCTAGTATTAGGTTCTGTTTCATCAGATAACAAAACAACTCCTAATATAATTATCGAATCTTATTTAAGATTATTAGCTTATAAGTTCACAACAAGACAGCAATTACAGCCAATCAAAGTGGTTAAAGTAAATTCAAAAGGGCAATCTTCATATGTAGTTGATCCTGAAGAATTTACAACTTTATGTGAAGAAAAAAGTGCCGAAGAGCTCTTAAAAGAGTTAGTAAATATATATATTGAAACGAATTTAATCCCAGTACCAATCGTGCGTGCTTCATACAAGAATATCGTAATTGCTGAAGATACTAGTTCATATCTGAAATTAGCAGTAGGCCAGGATTCATACGAGGATGACTTTATAAAAGATAAAGAAGCTACCTATCTTTTTGGTCAGGATACCAGTATGCAGTTTGATGGTGATTATTTAAGTGAACATCAAAAAGATTTAGCAAACAGAATTTTAGAGATATATGCAACAGAAATTGCTCCTGTAGCAGCAGAACCAAAGAAGTCTAAGAAATAGTAGGAACCTAAATATGTCTAATATCAATGAAAACAAAGATAATGACTTCGAGCCAAAGCAATTAAATTTAGCAGGTTTTGATTTAGATAAATCATCTATGATTGAAGCTTCTGCTGGTACTGGTAAGACCTTTACCATCAGTAATCTTGTGGTTCGCCTTTTAATTGAAGGTCTAAAAAATGGAAATCACACTGAACCTTTAGATATTGAGAATATTTTAATTGTAACTTTTACCAATGCTGCAGCATCTGATTTGAGAGCCAGAGTTTTACAAAAGATCCACGAGAGTCGAATTTCATTCGACCAAATTAAAAATGGCATTAAGACCATCGAAGATTTTGAATCTCCTTTTAAAGACATAGCTATCAAATGCTTTGAAAAATACCTAGAAAATACTATTGATGCAATAGATGTCGATAAACTAAAAGATACTGCATCAGTATTTTCTCGTCTGTTAACACGAGCTGAGCGTAATATTGATAGAGCTTCAATTAGTACCATTCATTCTTTTTGTAATAAGGCCTTAAATCAAATTTACTCTTTTGAGGCAGGAAGAGCCTTTAATGTAAATCTCACTCAAGATATTTCTCTAGAGCAAAAAGAAGCAAAGCTTGCCGTATGGAGATCTTTATTCTATAACGACAACGGTTTTGATAGAGACTTATTGCTAAACCTTTTAGGTTTTACTGATCCTGAAGGAGATACATTAAAAAAAGCAGTGAACGCTTTAGAAAAGGTCAGATTCATCGATCCTGATGAAGGCTATTATGGCTTTTCCGTAAAATCTTATTATAAAGAAGGCGAAAAGGAATTACAGAAAACACCTGATGATAGAATTCGGTATTTGCTTGATGACTATATAAATTCTTTCTCACGATTAACTCAACATTATCTTGATCCATTAAAAGGATATAAAGGTCAACTCATAAGTACAACTCCAAAAGGAGAGATTACACATGGTTCTTTATATGAATTGTCTTCAGGAAAGATAGATGAAAGAGCTCCCCATTGGGCAAAGAAAACTGGTTTAATTTTTCTTGAAGCTGTAGACAGTTTTATTAAAGAAGATTCTGTCAATATAAATAACTTTATATCAAAGTTAGAAAATTTAGATGATGAAACATTATCCAAAATCTTAAATCAAGACAACTCTCATTTTGTGAAAGTTAATAAAGGTTCTGAATTTGCTAATCTGCAACAACTTGAAACTTTTGAGTACAGTGCCAAAGAGTTTGCACGAGCCTACTTAGATGTACGTAGAGCAGTAGACACAATTAAAAATGAATTGAAAATCTCTGTAGCAATCAAAGTTATTTTAAAGACTGATGAATTATGTGAAAGAGATAATGTAATCTCAAATGATGAAGTCTTAAGACAGTTGGCAGTTGCTCTTAACAAGGATAAATCTCGAGGTGATGTTTTAGCTTCCCTGTTAAGAAAAAGATATCCTGTAGCTATGATTGACGAGTTTCAGGATACTGATCCTGTACAATTTGCTATTTTTAGCAAATTGTATTTAAATCAAGATGCCATTGATGAGAGTGCTCACTGTTATCTTATTGGTGATCCTAAACAGTCTATCTATGCTTTTAGAGGAACAGATATTAACTCTTACAACAAAGCAAAAGAGTTAATTCTTGGAAATAAAGGTAATGTTTACACCTTAAACACCAATTACCGTTCATGTCAGAATATCATTAAAGGTGTAAACGAGATCTTTTATGAATATGAAGAGCCCAAAACTCAAGAAAGTTCTGAAGGATCATTTTCAAATATAGAATCACAAAATTCTGAAGAAAGTTTGTCAGAAAAGAAAGTTAAAATCGACTATCCATATGTAAAAAATCCGTTTGATTACTATAACAATAGTGGTAAGGAAGGATATCTTGATAGTAAGATTCATTTTGAACCAGTGAATTTTTCTGATAAAGCAAATAGCGTAAGATTCTATTTTAAAGATGACTCATCTAAAGAAATTCCTATTTGCAACTACATTAGAGAAGTTTCTTTTGCAGATTCTCAAGAAAAACCTAAGGCTAATGACTACTATGGAGAAATTGCAAAATTTGTTGCCTTGGACGTTAAGAGATGTCTTTTAGAAGGCAAAATCTTTGAAAATGGCGAAGAAAGAGACGTAAAACCAAGTGATATTACTATCCTAGTTAATGATGCAAAAGAGAATAGTTTTATCCAAGATGCCCTAAAAAAACAGTCTATTCAATCAGTGTACTTTTCTGATAAAGAGTCTGTTATAAATTCTGAAGATAAAAACTACAATATAACTGTCACTGAAGAAGCTGCAAATGTCATTTATCTGATGGAAGCTATGTGTGATAGCACTAACTCTCCTAAAGTAAATCGTCTTTTAGGTTCATCTCTATTAAGGTTATCTTCAGAGAAATTTTTAGATAGCATAAAGTCCGATAAGCTTGATAGTGAAATTACTTTATTAAGAGTTTGTCGCGATTCTTGGGAGAAATATGGCTTTATCACAGCATTTTCTCAATACATATACCAGCATGACCTTCTATGTACGATCTTAGAAACTGATGGTGGAGAAAGATCTTTATCTAACTATTTCCAAATTGCAGAGATAGTTCAATCAGTTAATTCTAAAGTTACAGGCTCAAATGCTCAGCTTTTATGGTTTAAAGAGTTAGTTCTAAACAATAAAGGTGAGCTATCAGAAGATGTTACTAAAAAACACCTAGAATCAGAGCAATCTCTTGTCAAAGTCATGACTATTCATAAGTCAAAAGGACTAGAGTTCCCTATTGTATTTACTCCTTATGAATCTGGATTTATGGCCTTAAAGAGTAAAGACAGTGCTATTTATTATGATCCTGATTCTAAACAAGTAAGCTACGCTTTAGACAGAGAAAATAAAATAATAGGAAAATCTGTAAAAGATCTTGTTGAAGTAGCAGCTTTACAAGAACAAGAAAGATTACTGTATGTTGCTTTAACCAGAGCTAAATTAGCTAATTTTATAACTTTGCCTTCATGTGTTTCATTAGAAAGGAAACCTTATCAATCACCTTTAAAAAAGCTGATTTCTTTAGTATCTAAGGATGATTCTGCTGATTCAAAAGGAAAGCCAAGTAAGAGGATAACTAAGAAATCAAAAGATAAAGAAGTGGAAATTGATACTACAAAAGACGTTGTAGTAGCTGATCCTCAGCCTACATTAAAGGCTGTTGAAAATCCAGATCTGTTCAAAAAGTTAGAAACTGTAGAACTTGATGAAAGTATTAAAGTACAGAATTCAATTTCTCAAGACTGTTCAGTTTCAAGTTTAGATAAAGGAGCTGTTGATAACAGTTTTACAGTAACCTCATACTCAGCTATCACTAGTGGAGCTCACAATGACATGTTTGCATCAAGTGCTGATGAAAAAGAAACAAGTGTTGAAGATGGTGATTCAGATGATTCTAAGGATAAAGATCTAATCAACTTTAACTTTGCTAAAGGCAGTACAGCAGGTTCCTTATTACATAAGCTAATGGAAATTGTTTTAGCTAAAGATGACGTGGACAAAGCAGATAAAGACTCTTTATATAACTTTGTAAACTCTCAACTAAAATACGATTTCTATCATCTGGTATCAAAACCAGGTGACGATGAAGACACAAAAAATGAAAAGATCGTAGCTCTTTCACAATGGTTGTATGACATCTTAAATGCCAACTTATTACCAAAAGCAAAAGATGGTAATCAAGTAAAACTATCTAATTTGAAAGCGTTAGATTGTGCTCGAGAATTAGACTATTTCCTTCCATGTAAAGATTTTAAGGTAAGAGTTTTAAATGGTATCTGCCATGACTTTTATGAAAGTGAAGTGAAAGCTTTTGAATTGACTTCAATTCCTGAATTACCAGATCTTAAAAAGAGTAATTTTAAAGGTTTTATGAATGGTAGCTTGGATCTTGTGGCAAAGTTTGTCACAGAAACAGGTCCTAAGTTCTATATGATAGATTACAAGTCTAATTACTTAGGAAACAGTTACTCTCGTTACACTCAGCAGAAGATCTTAAAGTCAATTTTTGAATCTCGTTATGATGTTCAGATCTTATTCTACTCATTAGCTTTATATAGATTTTTAAAGACAAGCTTACCTAACTTCTCCTATGAAAATGACTTTGGTGGCGTTATGTATCTGTATTTGCGTGGTATGAATAGTTTTGATGCTAGAAGTTCAGGCCAGTTCTATGTCAAACCATCAGAAGCTCTGATTGAGCGTTTAGATAAGCTCTTTAACGGCATAAATGAAGACACTGCAGATAACAGTGATGAAGGTGAGGAATAGAGTCATGAAAAGAGACATTAGCGAAGAATTAAAAGTAATAGATACCTTCTTCACTTTATTTGAAGATCCTAATGCAAAGGTTGATGAACTTATAGAAAAGTGTCGAGAGATCTTCTTTGTAAAACCGATAGTAATTGCTATTTCTGAGCATTATTTAAAGGATTACAAAGAGACTTTTACAAAGCTACATTTATTCTGGTTAATTGCTTTAACCTTAAATTTAGAAAATGGCGATATTTGCGTAAAAATTGACGAAAATAGTATAAATAATCTGTTTTTAAACAGAATATGCGCCAATTTTTATGAAAATGATGAATTTTTGAAAATATCATTTCAAAATTTAGCAACTAGAGTAAATGAATTTGCAAAGTTCATAATTCAAAGTACAGAAGATGAGCTTATAGGCAATAATAATCAGATCGTAAGCAATAATTTTAAGGATATTACCCCTCTTTTTGTTTATGACCTAAATTCTGAAAATCGTCGTATCTACTTTAGAGCATTTTTTGCTTATGAAAACAGTGCTGCTACTTTCATTAAAGAGAAGAGTCATGCTTTTACAGCGCACGGTAAAGAAGAACTTGAATACCTGAAAAAAGCTTTGGATATCCTTTTTCCTGACAGTTCCGACAAAGTTAACTGGCAAAAGGTAGCTGCAGCATCTTCTGCAATATCCGAATTTTCTGTGATTTGCGGTGGACCTGGCACAGGTAAAACCACTACTGTATTAAAACTTTTAATGTTACTTTTAGCCAAAGATCCAAATTCGCAAAAGCAGATCATGCTATGTGCTCCTACAGGAAAAGCAGCAACACGTATGGTTGAATCTATTGAAGGACAGTTGCAGAAAGACAGTAGCTTTATGGAGTCTTTTGACAAGTTGTGTTCAGAGTTCCATTGTGACAAAGAAAAACTGTTATCAATGATCCCAAGAACAGCTACTACTGTCCATAAAGTTATTGGTATTATTCCTCACCAGGAACGACCAAACTATAACGAGGATAATCCTTTACCTTGCAATATCTTGATTGTGGATGAAGTTTCTATGATCTCTTTGAGTTTATTCTCAAAGTTAATTAAGGCAGTATCCAAAGACACAAAGCTTATCTTATTAGGTGATAAAGATCAGTTAGTTTCAGTTGAACCTGGCAAAGTTTTCTCAGATCTATGTTCTGTTTTAAATTATGAGAACTCTATTTCAAGTGAAAAATTAGAAAAGTTAAGTTCAATTTTAGGCTACTCAAAAGAAGCTTTACTGCAATCAGACGGAACAGGACATAACATTTCTGAAAATGTTTCAATGTTGGTAGAGTCCCATCGTTTCAAATCTACCTCCCTTTTAGGAAAGCTTGCTAAAGCCGTAAATGAAGTAAGCGAGGATAATGAAAAAGAAATTGATAACTGGTTTGAAAAAGAAGGTTTGATTACAGAAATTACTGATGGAAACAGACTGTTTTCAAAAGATGACAAAACAGAAGTTTCAGCTGTATTTATCAAGGATAAGTCCCGCTCAGGACTTAAAGAACTCTCATCTTTAATCACCAAAAAGAGTTTAGAGTTTTTCTGCAATGATGGAGAGTATCTATCAAAACTCAAGTCACAAGAATTTGTCGTAAAAAATGACAAAGAAGCTAAAGAAATATTTGAGCTTTTAAGTCACTACCGTATCTTATGTGCTAATCGAAATGGACCTTTAGGAACTGTAGAAATCAATAAAAAAGTGAACAATGATGTTCAAGCATTTTTAAGAGGTTCAAAGAGCCTTAACTTAAAATATGATCCTGAAGATTTCTATCCAGGAAAGGTAATTCTTATAACTAAGAATGACTCATTCTTGAATGTAGATAATGGTGATGTTGGTTTTGTGGCTTTTGATTCTGACGAAGGCAAAGCAGAAAACCGCTTAAAAGTATTCTTTCCTCCAAAAGATAAATCAGCAAGAGACGATGAAAACTTCAAAGAAGTGCGACGCATCAGTCCTGAAAGATTAAGTGACTATGAGTCAGGTTTTGCTATGACTATTCACAAATCACAGGGAAGTGAGTACTCATACGTATGTATGGTTTTATGTGCAACCTATAATCCTGTATTAACTAAAGAACTGATCTACACAGGTCTTACCAGAGCAAAATCAAAAGACGTTGCTGATAAAAATACGAATGAAACAGTAACTGTAGGCGGTAAAGTTTCTATCATTACAGACAGGGATCTTTTCAAAGAATGTGTGGTAAAACGTGTTTACAGGGAAAGTGGCCTGTCGGTAATGCTAAAGAAATAGATGACTTTTTCTGCTGGCAGTTGGATTAAAAACAAACTTAAACCTAACGCTGCTGTGGTATCAGGAAGATAGCGTTTTGATCATGTATAATTGAAATATATGATGAATGGAGTATAGATCAGGATAAGACAAATGAGCGATAGGAAGTTTCTGCCATTACCATACGGCTATAACGGTTATGAGGAAATAAGGAACGATAACTGTTACTTTGTAGATAAGACCTCATACCTGAAAAATGTTCTTGAAGGCAGTGGCAAGGTACTTCTGTTTACAAGACCAAGACGCTTTGGTAAAACAGTCTTTATGAGTACGCTCAACTCATTTTTAAAGATAAACAAAGATAATCCTTCTGACACTTCAGAACAGCTAAGACTTTTTGAAGGAACACAAATATTAAAAGACACAGAGTTCTGTGAAAAGTACATGGGTAAATATCCTGTTATCTTTATCACTTTAAAGAGTGTGGATGGAGATAACTTTGAAGATGCCTATAAAAGATTTGCAGCTGTTGTATCTAAAGTTGCATCTGAATATAAATACCTTTTGGAAAGCTCTAAATTAGATGCTGAAGATAAGGATAAATTAAAAAAACTGTCAGATATAAGCTTTTTAAGACTGTTTGAGAATTCAGACTATCTGACAGGTGCATTAAATACCCTGTCAGCTCTTTTATATAAGGAATACGGTAAACTCCCAGTCCTGCTCATAGATGAATATGATGTACCTTTAGCCAAGGCCTCATATCACGATTTACTAAAATACAGGGACTATACCGGAAAAATAGATGCTAACGATACCTACCATTCAAGAATGGTAACTCTAATGTCAGGCTTTCTTGATATCCTCAAAAATGAGAACACTCTTACCAAGACAGTTATGACAGGATGTTTAAAGGTAGCTAAAAACAGTATCTTTACAGGTGTTAACAATCTTTATGTTAATACTGTAGTTTCACAGGATATAGATTATTCAGGTCTCATCGGTTTTACCAAGGATGAAACAAACAGGTTTCTTGATGACTATGACCTGTCAGAATACTCTTCCCTTGTAAAAGACAACTACGACGGTTACAGATTTTTTGACAAGGAGATGTTCTGTCCATGGGATGTGGTTAACTTTATAAATGAAAGCCATAAGAAAAAACTTAATGGACTTACTGACTCTATAAATGCCGGCAACTACTGGATTGGCACAACCTCAAGTTCTTCTATCTATGAATATTTAGGCTACCTTACAGATAAAGACACTCAGAAGATGCAGGACCTAATTGACGGTAAGTCAGTAAGTTTCAGTCTGAATGACTCCATGAACTATGACAATCTGTCTGAACATAATCCTGATGACTTCTGGTCACTTCTTCTGCATACAGGTTATTTAACAGTTGACTGGGATAAGACAACAGAAGAACTCAAAAAAGCTAACACTTCAAGCAAAAACATTTTTGCAAGAATACCAAATCTGGAAATAAGAGAATGTTTTACACAGAACATTCAGCAGAAGTTCAAGGAACAACTGTCAAAGGACAATACTGCATCCACTCTTGTAAACAGCTTTTTAGACGGTAAGGCACAAGAGGCATCAGATATTCTCTTTGACCTGCTGCAGCACTATGTATCTGTAAGAGACACTGCAACTAAAGCTCCTCATGAGAACTATTACCACGGATTTTTAAACGGACTGTTTTCAAACTGTAAAGATATCATCACTGATTATCATTCAAATTATGAATCTGGTGACGGTTATGCTGATATTACCTTTAAGTCAAGGCGCAATTCCATAGCTGTTGTTATTGAGATAAAGGCAGTTACCAGGGAAGAAGATCTCGATGAATATGCTCAAAGAGCCTTAGAGCAGATTGAAGAGAAAAACTACTGTGCTCCCTTTTTAAAGATATCAAGGGTAAAAAACATCTTAGCCTTTGGTATTGCATTTGGTGGAAAGGACTGTGCTGTGGCGTTCAGAAATGTAAAATAAAAACAGATCCTTAGCTGAAAATTTCAGAATTATTTTTGCATAAAAGTAAAAATGTCCTAAGGATTAATCAGCGACAAAAAATTTGATTTTTAGAAAAAGTAAACTAAGGTTCTTCCCATTAATCGGT
>DKDL01000033.1 GCA_002449335.1 Succinatimonas sp. UBA6849
TTCAACCTGTCTTTGCTGAAGCTCAACATCAATATCTCCGCCAAAGAAAAGCTCGACGTTAAAACCGCTGTTTTGTAGCATGTGCTCAACACCAAAGCCTTCGTTATACCAACGGCCTTCGTCTTGAGTAGGCATAGCAACACCAACTGTAAATGCATTAGCTTGTGATGTTATAAATAGTGAGAACAAAAACATAGCCAAAGCTTTATTAAATTTCATCAAAATCTCCTTCTACATATAGATAAAATCAAATATTTATTTCTTAAATATTTTCTTGAACGATGAATTTTATTAGCTTTTTATAATGAGATGTAATTAGCTTATATTGGCTTTTATATCGCATTTGTTAAATTATTTTTGTAATTTAGTTCTCAAATATATATAAAGATATTCTTACAACACAAGAATGTTTAATGTAATAAACAAAAAAAACTGGAAGGAATTCCGAAAGATTAGATAGGTGAAAATAAGCTCTAGTCTTGATATGTAGATTGGTATGACTAGAGCATTTTGATTTAAATTAAAGAAGCTTGTTGATGTTTGATCTGTCAATCAACTCTGGAGTACATAAGAAGCTCTTCATATCCATAACACCATTGTTGTAGGTTGAAGTGTCATTGATATTAGCTTCCTGTCCCTGACTAATGGCTTTTACCATATCAAGTACGGTATCTTGTAATTGCTTACCGTCTTTAAAGATGGTCATAGCCTGATATCCTTCCAGAATATTCTTAAGAGCATCTGGTGTTGAGTCCTGACCTGTGATTACAGGGATATTCTCTACAGTGTAGCCACGCTTCTTTAAAGTAAAGATAATGCCTGAGCTAATGCAGTCAGCTGGTGACAGAATACCATCGAGTCTCTCGCCTGAATCTGGACCATAGCCTACTTTATCCATAATGGCATCCATTCTCTTACTTGAAAGATCGGTTCTCCATGAAGGAATATTGGTCTCTTCAGGCTTAATCTCTCCAGATTTAATTACCAATGCACCACTGTCAATGTAAGGTTGCAGGATCTTCATAGCCTCGCCATAGAAGAATTTGGCATTGTTATCATCTAGTGAACCGTAGAAAATCTCAATATTCTTTGGATCATCTACTGTTGGATGTAACTTATCAATTAAAAACTTGCCCTGAATTTCACCTACTTTACCATTATCAAAAGTTGCATAGTAGGTAACAGCATCAGTACCTGTAATTAAACGGTCATAACTTATAACTGGAAGTTTTTTGCTTTTTGCAATCGTTAAGGCATCAGCTAAAGCATTGCCGTCAATAGAGCCAATAACTAAAGCATCAATATTGCTGTCATTTGACAGTCTCTTGATTTGTCTTTGCTGTAAAGACACATCAATGTCACCACCAAAGAAAAGCTCAACGTTAAAGCCTGCTGTTTTTAACTCTTTTTCAACTCCAAAACCTTCACGATACCAACGAGCTTCATCTTGAGTAGGCATTAACACACCAACGGTAAAAGTATCTGCCTGTGAGGTGAATAAAACAGGCAAAACTGATAAAGCAAGAACTGCTTTTAATTTCATTTTGATCTCCAGTTTAATCTTTTTATACGATCAATATATTAAACGTAATTGTACTTTTTAGCTTATGAAAACGATTGCAAACGTTAAATTTGTTATAAAGTTCTCATTTTTACCTTATTCGTGCTCTTTATGATTTACCGATGGTACAACTTTTTCTTGAGTTTGTATTTTATTAATTATTGGATCTTTTAATTGAGTTTTAGACAATGCTTGTCTTTGCTGCATCTTTAAGTGACGTTTTTTCTCTTCTTCACGTTTTTGAAGAACAGTTTTTAAAATGCCATTCTCTAATTTTTTCTGTTCTTTTATGGCATTATATGTAGTGCCAATGACAAAGAGTATCGGCACTAAAATTACTAAGATTAACCAAAAGGACATCTTATTAAATAAATCCTGTTACTTTAACAATTCCTGTAAAGCCTCATAGCTTGTTAGAGCTCCCCTTACTTCTTTACCATCGATAATTAAGTAAGGAGTACCTGCTATCTTTAATTCGATACTGTCTTCGATATTTGAAGAGATCTGCTTTTGTGGACGACCTGAGGTTAACTCATTTTTAAAGTCATCAAAATCAATACCAATCTCATCTAAGTACTTTCTAACAGACTGTTCATCAGAGCTGATTGAACCTGGTGTCATAAACTTTTCATGCAGCTTAAAGTACTTCTTTTTATCAAGATTAAAGACAGCCTGACCTAAAAGTGCTAGCTGTTTTGAATTCTCTTTAATCACAGGAATATTTACAAATGAGATCTGAACATCATAATCTTTTAATGCTCTTTCAAACATTGGCTCTAATACTTTGCAATAACCGCAATTGTAGTCATAAAACTCGATGATGTAGTGTTTAGCTTTCTTTTTTCCTAGATATGGGATACTATCTGACTTTCTAACCTTAGAAGCAATCTTTAACATGTTCGCTTCAAGATTCTTCTTTTCATCCTGTTCAAGTTTTTTCATTGCTCTTAAGATTACTTCAGGATGGTTAGAAACATACTCATCAATAATGCTCTCAATTTGAGCTTTTTGAGAATCATCAAATGATGCTGCTAAGGCTGATGTAGTAACTACCAAACCTGCAAGAGCTACTATAATAGATTTTTTCAAATTAATTAGATTCAGAAACATTTTTATCTTTAATCCTAGTTGCAAAATATAAAAGAGCGATTGCAAGAATTGCACAAACAGATAAGTTAATACCAAAAGGAATCATTGAAAGTTCACCCATTACACCAACTAAAGGAGAAACTAGTGAACCTATTAAAAAGTACATCACACCAAAGATACCTGATGCAGAGCCTGCACCACCCTTTTTAAAGCTCATAACAACACCAAAACCTGCTGATTGAGATAAGCCCATCATTGAGCAGTAAACAGCTAAACAAACGAGTACAGGAACAAAGCTCTCAGGACGTATAAATGAAATAATTAAAACACCAATACCTGAGATTAAAAGTAGCACATAAGCAAAAACTACAACTTTTAGCTCAGATAAACGGCGTGATAAGCGACCTGCTGAGGATGCGATAATAGTGATACAAACAGCAATAAAAGCAAAGGTAAATGAGTATTCTACAGGAGTAAAACCATAGACCTTTTGGAAAACGAAAGGAGATGCTGCAAGATATGAGAAGAAACCGCCCATTACAAAGGATAATGAAAAGACAGTTAACATAAACTTTAAATTTAAAAGATCAGTCTTCATTTTTAAGATGGAGACTAAAGCACTCTTCTCTCTTTTTTCTACAGCTAAAGACTCAGGTACATGGAACTTAGTTAAATAAATTAAGATAATTCCCCATACTACCAGAATAAAGAAGATCACCTGCCAGGTAAAATAAGTTACAACTAAAGAGCCTACGATTGGACCTAAAATTGGACCTAATGAGTTAATTGCCATTAAAAAAGACATGAATGAAGTTAACTCATTACCTTTAAATCTGTCACAAGCAATAGAACGAGTTAAAACAATACCACCTGCTGCTGATAAACCTTGTAATAATCTGAAGAACACAAAAATCCATACATTTGGAGAAAGAGCGCAGGCTAATGATGACAAGGTAAAAATAACTAAACAGAATAATAATGGCTTAATTCTGCCATAAGCATCTGAGATTGGTCCGATTACAATCTGACCTAGAGCCAAACCTAAAAAAGAAGCTGTAAGTGAGAACTGCACCTGAGCAGGATTTGAATCAAAGTAAGAAACAATCTCTGGTAATGATGGTAAATACATGTCGGAACACATAGGCGCAAAGGCACAGAGCATTCCTAAAGTAAAAACGTAAAGTGCGTACTGTAAGCGATTATTTGAATTTTTAGACATAGTTAAAGGTGATATTAAATTTTATTTCGGAAATAACAGTCAAAATACAGTAGTTAAAAAGTTATAAAGTGAAAATAATCATGGATGATATGAAACATAAAGCCTCCATTTAGGAGGCCTTATTTTTTACTTCTTTTCCATTGATGCAAGAATATCATCAATCTCTTTTTGATTAACTAAAGCAAGCTGTCGTTCCTCAGGTGGAAGCTTTCTGTATGCTTGAGTTAAATGTAAAGATCTTACAGCATAGAAAAGCAATGCTTTCTTAACCTGATGCTTTAAAACACCGTCTTTTGGTAAACCATAATCAAGCTCAATTGCTCGTCTTGCATTCTCAGGTAACTCTGGATTTGCCTGCAACTCTAAAGTTACAAGTTCATTCCAGTCATAGTCATCCTTATTACCGGTACCAACTTCCCTAAAACCATTACCAATAGGATCAGAGAATCTGTCATTAGGAGCCTGGGTCTTAGGATGATCAGCATTTCTAATTCTTGATAAAACGTAATCTCTGAACTCATGACGATCATAGCAGTATGCGCGAATGTGCCATCTAAAACCATCAAAAGCAAATGAATGAGGTGCAATTAAGAAATCCTCGTTCTTATCAGAGGTTAGAGACTTATAAACAATATGTAGTGCTAAATGACCACGAATAGCATCTAATAAGTTTGATAAAACTGACTCGTCTATAATTCTCTTTGGAGGTTGCAGACAAGCTAAACCAACATCTGGGGTGAAACCAAAGTAGTTCTTGCTCTGAGGTAATTCATTTTTAGCATACTGAATTAAGTCATTAAAGAAGTTAGAACTACCACACTGATCTGGATATACAGGTTTGAAGTCCTCAGTTCTTAAATAAACCTTCTGATGCATGTCGTAATGCAGGTTCTCTCTAGGAGGATTGCAGTTTGTAACTAAATCTCTATAGTAAGATAGATCTAAAGAAGCCTGTGGAATAGAAATTCCAAAAAAGTCCACTAAATCAGCTCTATTGATCTTTCCGTCAATACTTAATCTGAAATCAATAAACTCAATGCGGCGCTTTCTGCTCCATTTATTGGATGCATTTGCAGTTAAATCTGATTTCTTTGATGTATCCTTCTCTGGATTTTTGTTTTTAGCCATGATACTTACCTTACTTTGATAAATCTGAGAGACTGATAGTACATACTTATAAAGTCAATTTAGGAATTATGAAAACTAAAGATAAAAAAGATAAAAGTTTTAAAAGGTATTACACCTTCAAAACATGACCTTTCTTACTTGTTTAATTGTTGTTATATACCTAAGAATCGATTAGTTATAGTTCTATATATCAATTCAAGTTCTGATATCACCATTTGACATCAAAAATATATAAAACGATGTAACCTCTCAAATTGATAAAATAATACTACCATAAATTTTATGCTTTAGATTAAATCAATAAAAGAAAGTAGCTTTTTTTATTATAAAAATCTCTTAAAAGAGAATAATTTATCTAAACCTATAGTATAAATAATTTCAGTAGTTTTAGATTATTTGTATTTTCAGTTCACATTCTTAACCGTTTTGCTCAATTTTCTGCAGACACAAACTTACCATACCTGAGACAGTGTCTTCTCTTAAATTGTCAGTAATTTCAATTTTAGGTAATAAAGCTTCTTCAGCTGCTGTTGAAATTTGCTTTTTCAATCTTTCAATAAGACCTGGCTTTAAAGTTTCTGAATAAATTGCTACATAGCCTGGATTTAACACGCACATTACAGCTCTAATAGTTCTGATAGCAAGATCATCAGCCTGAAGAGATTCAGATGGTAGAACTCCGACATCATTGTACATTGGGAAATAACGGATCTCTCCTGCCATACCATCTTTACCGCGTAAAACAGAGCCGTTATAACAAAAACCACAACCTGGAATTTTGCCAGGAACTAAGATAATGCCACTTACATACTCCTGATTTTTGCAACGCTTATAACATCCTAAGGTTGCTGCATTAATGTCAGTTTCAAAGAAAATAGGAATATTAAAGTGTTTTTCTAAATGGCTTGAAAGTCTCTTTGATTGACTGTCATGACGTATGGCACTTCCCACACGACCGCCGACATCATCAGATGGCATAGAAACACCAATAACAGAGATCTTTGGATATCTTTCTACATAGCGTTCCATGCCAATCTTAAATTCATTAGTTTGAATTGAATCTTTCTCGTCAATTAACTCTTCACGTCGTTCAAGGCACTCACCAAAAAGATTATGAACAGAGTAACCTACATACTTATTACCTGATCTTTTATATATAGATAGGATAAGTATTAACTTATTCATTTCATTAAATCTGTAGGTAGTAGCAGGTCTACCGTTGGGAATTGAAGACTTACCTCCTTCTAAAACCTCACCTGTAGCAATCAGTAAAGATAAGATCTTATTTAAAGTAACCACAGAAAGGCCTGTCATTTCTTTTAACTTTGAGGCAGTGCAGATCTGCTCGTTATGTAAGGCCCTTCTTACAAGCTGCAGGTTTTGTTCTCGAATTTGCTTTGAGGTAATGGTAACGGAAGACTCAATCATAAAAATGCCACTTTAAATGTTAATAAATGAGACTAATATTAAAAATCAGATTCAAAAGTTGAAAAGCAGATCACGTAAATAACATGCCCGATTCTATCAAGTTTTACATAGTTTTAAAAACAAGTTATTAAACTACATTTAATAATAAAGTATTTTTTTGTTTTATACAAATTTTATGAAAATTTAAAAAATACGTTAGTGTATGCTTACTTTTGTAAAAAGCATGTTTCACAAAGCATTTTTGATAATTTTTAATTTTATATAGTAATTATATGTATTTGAAAACTTTTAACAAAAATTAACAAAAATTTACACAAAAAACTCTTAATTTAACAATTTTCTGACATTTTAGAACCAACTTAACGCCATATATATCCGGCATTTTTGAGTCACATTTTTTAAATTTTCATTTTTAGACAAATTTTCATAAAAACTGTTCAAAATATTTCATAAATTTGTCATTTTGAAAATTCCTACTAAAATTATGGCATCGGTTTATTTAAAACCTTTTTACACACACTGCAAACGAGGAGCCTTAATGCTTCAGATTAGATTACATGGCCGTGGAGGCCAAGGTGTTGTGACCGCTGCAGAGATGCTGACTTTAGCCGCTTTCTACGAAGGCCACTATGCACAAGCTTTCCCAAGCTTCGGTTCAGAGCGTACTGGTGCACCTGTTGTTGCCTATGCTCGTATTGATAACAAAGAAATCCGCACTCATGAGCCTATTCAGGAACCAAACGTTGTATTGATTCAAGATAAGACCCTGTTAGGTGCAGTTGATGTTTTTGCAGGTCTTGATAAGAATGGATACGTTGTTATCAATTCAAAAGAAGATCCTGAAAAAGTTGTACCAGAAATTGTAAAGATGTTACCAAAAGGACACGTATTTACAGTTCCTGCAACTGATTTTGCTATGCAGAAGATTGGTAAACCTCTACCTGGTGCTCCAATGCTAGCTTCTTTAGCTGCTGTAACCGGCATCTTAAAGTTAGAGTCTGTACAGAAGGCTTTCCAGGCACGTTATCCAGGCAAGATTGGTGATGCTAACGCTGAGACTGCAGCTTTAGCTTATAACTTCATTAAAGAGGAGGCAAAGAATGCTTGAGCAGATCGAAGGATCATTAGGTGTAGCTAAGGCTGTTGCCCTATGTCGTCCAGGTGTTGTTTGTGCCTACCCTATTTCTCCACAAACTCACATTGTAGAAAATGTTGGAAAGTTTGTTAAAAACGGTACCTTAAAAGATTGTGATTTTTTAAATGTAGAGTCTGAGTTCTCAGCAATCTCTGTTGCAATCGGTTCTGAAGTTGGTGGCGCTCGTACATATACAGCTACAGCTTCACAGGGTCTGTTATACATGACAGAAGGTGTTTATTCAGCTTCAGGTTTAGGTCTTCCAATTGTTATGACCGTAGCTTCACGTGCTATCGGCGGTCCTATCAATATTTGGAATGATCATTCAGATTCTTTATCACAGCGTGATTCAGGCTGGTTGCAGTTATTCTGTGAATCAAACCAGGATGCTGTTGATACTCATATCATGGCATTTAAGATCGCCGAAGAAGTTGGTCTTCCAGTTATGGTATGTATGGATGGTTTCGTTCTAACCCACGCATTTGAAAGATTAGACATTCCATCACAGGAAACCGTAGACAAGTTCTTACCTGAGTATCAGCCACGTGAATACTTAACTCCTAAAGAGCCAATTTCTATTGGTGCTATGGTAGGTCCAGAGGCTTTCACTGAAGTTCGTTTCTTACAGCAGCGTAAGATGGCTAAGGCTTTAAAGGTTATTGAGAAGGTAACTAAAGAATACCGTGATTTAACCGGCTCTAAGTCTGGCGGTCTGTTAGATTGCTACAACTGCGAGAACGCAGATCTGAAGTTAGTAATCATGGGTTCTACAGTTGGTACTGCTAAAGACGAGATCGACAGATTAAAGGCTGAAGGCATCAACGTAGGTATCATTTCATTGAAGTCATTCCGTCCTTTCCCATATGAGGCTATGGCACAGGCAATTGGCGACACCAAGCAGGTTATCTGCTTAGAGAGAGCATTCTCATTTGGTGCACGCGGTATCGTATGTCCAGAAGTTAAGAGAGCTATGGAAGGCAAGAACTGCGACGTTAAGACTGTTGTTGCAGGTCTTGGTGGACGTCCTATCTTCGGTACCACCATCAGAGGTATCGTAAAGGATGCATTAGCAGGCAAGTTCACTGAAGAGTTCACTTGGTTTGATGTTAATGCTGACGTTCTGAACAGCTACACAGACAAGACTGAAGGTGTAACCTTCAAGAAGGGCCCTATCGCTCAGTCTGTTCTAGAGAAATCAGTTAAGGATTAGGCGGAGTAAACAATGTTAGAAAAGATTAAATTCTATCAGACAGGTTCTAATACCGTAGGTAACCGTCTGTTAAATCCTGCAATGCGCACCATTCAGTCATCTGCTGACCGTCCTAATGGCTTGATTTCAGGTCATAGAGCTTGTCAGGGTTGCGGTGAAGCATTAGGTACAAGATACGCAATTGATGCTGCAATGAAGGCAACTAACGGCAACATCATGGTTGTTAACGCAACTGGCTGTTTGGAAGTTTTCTCAACTCCATATCCAGAATCAGCTTGGAGATTACCATGGGTTCACTCTCTGTTCGGTAACACCGCAGCTGTTGGTTCAGGTTTAGCTGCAGCTGCTGCAATCCGTGCTAAAAAGAACGGTGACACCAATGTTCCACGTATCATTGCACAAGGCGGTGACGGTGGTACTACCGATATCGGTTTTGGTCCACTATCTGGTATGTTTGAGCGTAACGATGATGTTCTTTATCTTTGCTACGACAACGAAGCATACATGAACACCGGTGTTCAGAGATCATCTGCAACCCCTCCATCAGCTCGTACTGCAACCACTCAGCTAGTTGGTGATAAACCAGGTGCTGACTGGGGTAAAGGTAAGGATGTACCTTTAATTGCTATGGCTCATGGTATTCCTTACGTAGCAACAGCAACTGTAGCTGATTTACGTGATCTTGAGTACAAGGTTACCAAGGCTATGCAGTTCCATGGTGCAAGATTTATTCAGATCTTGGTTCCATGTCCACTAGGTTGGGGCTTAACCTCTAATTCAACAGTAACCGTAGCTCGTATGGCTATGGAGACTGGTTTCTACCCTGTTTATGAAGCTGAATACGGCAAGATCACCTCTGTAAGAAAGATCCGTCAGAAGCAGCCTGTAATCAACTATCTGAAGATGCAGCGTAGATATGCTCACTTGACTGGTAAGAAAGCAGATCCTAATGTAGTTGCAAGACTACAGGCTCTTTGCGATACCAATATTAAGAACTTCGGTCTGTTAGGTGATGAGGAGCCAAACGGCACACCAGTTGCAATTCAGGCTTACGAGCGTAACTCTGCTGTTTAAGGAGATAGTAAATTATGTTACAAAAAGCTTTTGCTGTTACCCTTGATCCAGCAACCTCTTTAAGAAACCACACTGGTTCATGGCGTACATTGCGTCCTGTTAATGTGTTTAAGCTACCACCTTGCAACAATCAGTGCCCTGCTGGTGAGAACATTCAGCAGTGGTTATTCTATGCAGCTGAAGGTGACTATGAGCACGCATGGAGAATTTTAACTGAGGAAAACCCATTACCAGCATGTATGGGTCGTGTTTGCTATCACACCTGTGAAGGCAAATGTAACCGTGGCTTCTTAGATGAGAGCGTAGGTATCAACTCAGTTGAGCGTTTCTTAGGCGATTATGCTATTGAGCACAATCTGTCATTTAAGCGTCCAGCTCGTGAAACTGGTAAAAAGGTTTTAATCATTGGTGCAGGTCCTGCAGGTTTATCAGCAGCTTATCAGTTACGCCGTTTCGGTCACACTGTACACATCGTTGAGATGGGGAAAGAAGCTGGCGGTATGATGCGTTATGGTATCCCTGTATATCGTCTACCAAGAAACGTCTTAGATGCTGAAATCAAGCGTATCACTGATATGGGTGTAACCATTGAGTGTGGTCGCAAAGTTGAAGATATCGAAGCTGAGAAGAAGAACGGCAAATATGATGCTGTGATCTTAGGTTTAGGTGCTTCAATTTCAACTAACGTTGATATTCCTCAGGGTGATACCAACCACGTCTTAAATGCTCTTAACGTTTTAGGTCAGATTGAAACCAACGGTGACATCGAGATTGCTCGTAAAGTTGCTGTTTACGGTGGTGGTAATACCGCTGTTGACGTAGCTCGTTCATTACGCAGAATTGGTGCCGAGCCTATCATCGTTTATCGTCGTAACCGTGACAAGATGCCTGCTAATGCTGAAGAAATGGATGCAGCTATTGCAGAAGGCATTCAGGTTAAGTGGTTATCAACCATTGCATCTGCTTCAAAGGATTCTTTAAAGATTGAGAAGATGGAGTTAGACGAGAACGGTAAGCCACAGCCTACAGGCCAGTACGAAGAGTTACCTGCTGATGCAGTTGTTTTAGCTATCGGTCAGAATGTTGATAAGTCAGTTTTAACTAAGTTATCAGATCTGAAGATGGATAAAGATAACGTAATCATCGACGAAGAGACTAAGATGACTTCAATTGAAGGTATCTTTGCTGCAGGTGACGTTGCAACTAAAGACAGAACAGTAACTCATGCTATCGGTATGGGTAAAAATGCTGCTCGTGGCGTAAATGCATACTTAAATGGTCAGACTTACAAGAAGCCTGAGAAGCACGAGGTTGCTAAGTTTGAGGATATGCATCCTTGGTACTACACTGATGCTCCTAAGACTGTTCGTCAGGAACTAGAAGTAGCACGTCGTTCAAATACATTCGATGAAGTTCAGTTTGGTCTAACTGAAGAGAATGCAATTTTTGAGGCACGTCGTTGTCTGTCATGCGGTAACTGCATGGAGTGTGATAACTGCTACGGTGTATGCCCAGATAGCGCTGTGGTAAAACTAGGTGCTGGTAAAGGCTATGAGTTCAACTACGACTACTGCAAGGGTTGTGGTGTTTGTGCTCAGGAATGCCCTTGCGGTCATATCAGAATGATCCCAGAGCAGATCTAAAAAGTTTGTAATCTAATCACAAGCGGTTTACGTCATTTTGAGGTAAGCCGCTTTTTTGTTGGTATACTGTGCAAGATTAGATGTTTGTAAGATTGGATGTTTTAACTTAATCTTACTCTATAGCACTAGGAAAACAAAAACAAACATATCATCATGAAAATTGATCTTAACTACATAACATACCAAATTAAGAGTCACTTATACTCTGACTTTAAGAGTAATGAGATTGCCTCATTATTAAATGATTTGGAGCCAGAGAAGTATATTCAAGAATATGTCTTGTCATTGCATTTAAATAAGGAAAACGAAGAAAAGGTAAGTTTACGTTTAAGACATATTCTTGAAAATGCTAAAAGAGAACAGATTCCCTTAAGCATTGAATATGAGCCTTATGCTAATGAGGAAGACGCTTATCTTGCTCGTCAAAGATACATCAATGTATTAGTTCAAAAAGAACAGCTGCTGTCTTTTATAAGCAAGTCTATTTTTCTTTTGGTAATAACCGCTGTTTGTCTTTTAGTTATCTTTATTGCTAATTCATAGCTTAACAAGAATTTGAAGAAGACTTTACTATTAAGATATAAATGAAAAGAGACATAAGTTAGATAGAATAAAGAACAGCATTCCCCATAGTATCTAGCCTGTACAATATCCAGAAATCCAGAAGAAAAAGAAAGAGACTCTTTTATTAAATCAACTCTTCATCAGCATAAACAAGCCTAATATAAATTTGGTTTAAATTTGAAGATACATTTAGTACATAAAGTGTAAAAGTCAACAAAAATAAACTGAAATTTCACTTTGCTCACACTTTAATAATTATGTATAACTTATTGATCTTAATAGATGAATTTAACGTTGACAGCTAAAAATGATCTGCTAACATAAAGAAATGGTAACAAAGTTACCAAAAGAATACCCTGGGGTGACATCTAGCGTTTCTACCCTGAGCCGATATCTTTAGACTTTGGTATCTTCCTGATAATGGTGTGTAGGCCCGTTTTACGTGGAAACCTAAGTTATCATCTGATGCCATACTTGAACTCACTGGTTCAAGGAGTCATGAACAGCGGATTCATTTCCGGGGCCTCAAAAAACACTTCTAAAGCAATTTTCTAGAGCAATAAATCAAGTAAAATGTTCACAATCTGTGAATTAGCTCAATTCAATGTAAAATTAAAGTTCAAAATTGTGTTTAATTCGGCATTTTTCTGAAAAAATGTATATAATACCTTAGTTTTCGTATTTTTACGGATTTTGTATTGGCAATTTAAATAAAGATTGTCAAAAAATAATAAGCAATAAAAAACGATTAGCTAGATCGTTTAGTTTAATTTAGAGTAATAAAATGCCTCCAATCATCAAACCTCAGACTGACACTACTATTAGCTGGTTCTTAAGTCAGTGTCACATTCATAAGTATGCAGCAAAAAGCACCATTATCCATTCAGGCGAAAAAGCTGAAACTCTTTACTATATTGCTAAAGGTTCAGTTGCAGTTTTGATTAAAGATCAAGATGGCCATGAAATGATTTTAAGCTACTTAAATCAGGGTGACTTCATTGGTGAAGTTGGTCTATTTGATGAATCAGAAAATCCAAAGCGTACTGCTTGGGTAAAAGCAAAGACTTCATGCGAAATTGCTGAAGTATCATACAGCAAGTTCAAGCAGCTAGTTCAGGTAAATCCTGAGATCCTAATGAGATTAACTGCTCAGATCTCAAGACGTCTGTCAGCAACTTCTGCTAAAGTCGGCAACTTAGCATTCTTAGACGTTACCGGTCGTATCGCTAAGACATTAGTAAACTTAGCTCATCAGCCAGAAGCTATGACTCACCCTGATGGCATGCAGATTAAGATCACTCGTCAGGAAATCGGTCAAATCGTTGGCTGTTCACGTGAAACTGTAGGTAGGATCTTAAAGATGATGGAAGAAGATCATCTGATCACTGCTCACGGTAAGACCATCGTGGTATTTGGTACTCGATAAAGTTTTAAAGGAAAGTCTTTCTAAAGTGGAAAGACTTTCTTTTTTGTATTAATATAGCTCTCATATATTAATCTTTTAGTTATTTAAGGAGCGAAAATGGCTTCATTATTAGAGCGTGGTATCCACTCTTTTGATAAAAATGATCTTTTAGCATGTAGCCGTGGTGAATTATTCGGACCTGGTAACAGCCAGCTTCCTGCACCAAACATGTTAATGTTTGATCGTATTACAGATATTCAGGCTGAGGGTGGTGAACACGGTCTTGGTTTTGTTAAAGCAGAGCTAGATATCAATAAAGATCTTTGGTTCTTCCAGTGCCATTTCCCTGGTGATCCTGTAATGCCAGGTTGCTTAGGTTTAGATGCAATGTGGCAGTTAGTAGGCTTTTTCTTAGGCTGGAGAGGCGGCCCAGGTAAAGGTCGTGCACTAGGTGTTGGTAAAGTTAAGTTCAAAGGCGAAGTTTTAGATAACGCTAAGATCGTAAGATACGAAATCAACTTAAAGAAAATCATTGAAAGAGGTCAGTTAATCATGGGTATTGCTGACGGTAAGGTTTTCTGCGATGACGAGCATATCTATACAGCAGAAGATCTTCAGGTTGGTTTAATTCCACCTAAGAAGAACTAATCTTTCTTACCCTCTTTTCTTTAAAGCGCATAACCTTTGATACTCCTGTCTGTTATGCGCTTTACTGTCTTAAATAAAGCAATCTCATATCGCTTATAATTAAAGCAACAGCTTCATTCATCTAGTTCATTTGTTCTAGTCTAACTATATTTTCGAAAATTACAGTTTTCAAATTTAACGATCTATTCTGAAAATTAATGAACAATTAAGCTAAAATTTCGTATTTCTTCTGCAATAAATGCAAAATTATGCATTATTTTTAAAATTATTTTCATTTGCAATTTGCACATAACACAAATGCACAAAACCTTATCACATCAACATTTGCAAGCATTAAGGCATATCAAATAAGACAGTAAAAAACTGTCATAAAAGGCATTTCTAAGCCAAACCTTGCTTGCATCAAATGAAAATACAAGTATAATAAGCCGCTCAAAATTGTGATCTTGTTCACAATTATTTAATATAGGAATCACCTATGAAAAATTTATCTAACAATCCTTGGATCTATTATTCAAGATTCAAAAATTCTACAGCAAATGATCTTAACCTGGTTCAACATGCAAAAGAATGCATCTCTTCCCTTTATGAGATCTCAACTAGAACTGAGCTGAAAATATCACAAGCCTACAACCTTCTGTTCAACCATATCCCAGAAGAATTAACTCGATGGATGGCAAAAGCTGCTCGCACAGAACCTGAGTTATTCTCTGACTACTCTATTATTTCAAAGGTGAGCGTGGAGCATAAGCTCGACTTTTTAAGAATGACCGAGTCTCCAATCGCCTCTTTATCAAGACTATCAGGTTATTCCATTTTTGATATTGTACAAAATTTAGAAATTGCTACTCGTTCTGAAAGTGATTTTGTATCTCACCTAATCAACACTTCAACACCAACCTTACTTTCCTGCCTTGAGGATTTATTACAGCTAAAATTAGCGACAAACAGCGATTTATCGCCTCCAATAAAAGCAGACTCGATAAACAGATTTACTGCTTACCATTTAGCAAGCGCAGGTTGCTCTAAATCATTAAATCAGGAAATTACTTCATTGCATTACAGAACCCTATCTGAGTTCTATATTGTCAGTCAGAAGAAATGCTATAAAAAGATGCGTTCTATCATACCAATTCTTGAAGATAAAGAGCTCTCAGGCTATATCATGCTCATGATTGCCCTTTACACGATTTGCTGCAGGGTTCTTACCAATAAAGAAGCATCAACTCAGCACTTTGATACACGTTCGATCCCTTTGAAGATCTCCAACATCTTAGCAATTGGAATATACATCGTCTGTTCAAAACTTAATGTTAATTATCAGAGTTGTTTTACAAAGAGCAGGAAGCTACATAACTTTCCATCATTTGATAACTTCTATGCGATTTTAGAAATGTATGTAAATAAGCAGGCAGAACCTGTTGCTTGTTTAGGCTGTAACACGCCTTATCTTGATTTAAAAGATCCTAAGTGTGATCAAGAGTATTTGTCTGTCATACCCTGCCCTAAATGCAAAAAGAATGCAGAGTATGACATCAACGAAAACTAAGTTTAACGCAATATTACTTAACTTAGTATTCTTATTGTAGCCTGATTGAATTAGCAAAGCCTTAGTAAGGAAAAGATTGTTGTACCTTTAGCTCTCTTACTAAGACTTACGCTACAGCATCTAGCTTAGTAAATTAGCTACCACCTGAGGGTATGCATTTGCCTGCATCATCATCTGTGAGGTAGCATTTTCTAAAATATTAGCTGAAATTAGTCTTGAAGACTCAACAGCGTAGTCAGCATCAGTAATTCTTGCACGGGCATCGGACTCATTCTCGTGCATATTTTCCTGATTGCTGATAGTACTAGTTAAGCGATTTGACACAGCACCGATATCAGAGCGTTTTGAATCGATAAAGGCTATATAATCATCGATACTCTCTAAAACCTTTTGAGCATTCTCTGCTGTAGAGACATCGAAGGTTTTATTAGCGTCGCTATAACCATTACCATCTGAAACACCGCCTATATGAGCCTGCATTGATGACATGGTAAAAGACACTGACAAATCAAGATCAATTGTAGTATTAGCATTAGCTCCTACTTGCAATGAGAGTTTACCCTCATCATTGATTAGGCTATGCTCTGACTTACCATTTAAGATCTGGGCTCCACCATATGTTGTCTTGCAAGCTACGCGTGTGATCTCATTGCATAACTGATTTACTTCAAACTGTATGGTATCTCTATCCTGCTCGTTATAGGTACCGTTTGCACTTTGAACAGCTAACTGTCTTATGCGCTGCAAAATTGAAAAGTCTTCTGCTAAAGCACCTTCAGCTAATTGAGCTACAGCATCTCCTTCTGAAGAATTTCGATTACCTCTATCAAGACAGTTAATCTGTGAGGTAAATTTATGAGAGATCTGTAAATTAGCAGGATCGTCCTTAGCGCTGTTGATTTTAAGACCTGAGGATAATCTTTTAGTAGCATCAGCTGATGTCAGATTAGATTTTCTTAAATCAGCCTGCGACGTGATTGAGGCAAGATTTGTTTGTATCGTGATTGACATAGTTCTTCTCTCCAGAAATTATATTTTCTGAAAAGCAAGATATATGCCTAATTAAAACTTCTTAAAGATCAGTAAATTAGAAAACACAGCTCTTTCTTTTGGCAAGATTTTGCCATATGACTACTGCAACTGACGCAGTTTTTTTAGAATTTCACCTGCAAAGCTTAAATATTCTCTTGATCCTAATGAGGTTCTGTCATAAACCAATACAGGACAAGCTGCACTTGATGATTCTGAAATCTTTGGGTTGTAGCTTATCTTAGTGCTAAACAGAAGATCTTTAAAAGAGCCTTTGAGCTCATGACTGATCCTTGAGGCTAATGGTTGCATTGGATCATAGATAGTTCTTAAAACTCCTAAAAGATTACATTTACATAAATGCTGTTCTTTTAGAGCTAAAAGATTATCTAATAGAGTCTTCATTGAGTCGATGGCAAAAAGATCACAGCAAACCGGTATGACTAGATAATCAGAGGCACAAAGAGCATTGATGGTAATTAGATTCATGCTCGCAGGAGTATCGATGATTATAAAGTCATATTTATCTTTAAGACTTCTGATGACATTTTTTAGTCGAAGTGAAGGTTCGCTTTCTTCACGTAAGACTGTAGGCAGTGCTACTAAATCATCTGATGAGAGGATTACATCAAAACCACCTTTAAGGTAAGGAGTTATACATTTATCTGCACTGACACCATCTAATACAGCTGTAGCAATATTATGTTCAATATCTGTGTATTCATAACCTAAGGCAACGCTAGAACTTCTCTGTGGATCAAAATCGATTAAAAGAACCTTTTTATTAACTCTAGTTAATGCACAAGACAAATTCACCGCTGTTGATGTTTTTGCTGTACCGCCTTTAGGATTGCTGATTGTAATTATTCTGCCCATTGTTAACTCCTCTTGTGTATTGTAGAGAATTTTTTATTAGACAACAATTGAAATAGCAAAGGAACTTTATGGGACTTTAGAGCCTGTGATTAACTCAACATTTATTAGTTCGGTGTTATCAATTTAACCTGGTCAATTCAGACACAACTAATAGGAGGAATATCTTAATTAACGATACAAAATTAAAAGTGCATTTTGATAACTCGAGTAGAAAAAACAAACAAATAAAGAAATGATTGTACTCTTCATAAAATTGGCATTATTTGTCAGCAAATACAGAATAAGAGAACATAAATACTTTATAATTTAAAGAAGGAAAGTTAATAATTAACATAGAGATTAACAGATGAGCAAAAAACAATTCTTAGCCTTACCAGTAACAGATAACTGCTTTGCTGAAATTAGAGCTAAGAATCGTTACTACGTAGATA
>DKDL01000135.1 GCA_002449335.1 Succinatimonas sp. UBA6849
AGGATATTTAGCAATTAAAGGTACTACAAGTTTAGGAGTTATAGTACATATTCCAAATGAAGAGATTAAGTTAGAGTTTAAGACCTGCGTAAAGAACAACAATAGATATGCAGGCGTGTATGACCTAATCAAAAATACAGACGTGCTGTTAAATGATATCTGGTCATTAAACACTGATGCTGTTGCTAAAATCTTTGATGAAGCACATCAAGACCATACCTCAATTCTAACTTACAATAATGAGAACTCATTAGCTAATGTAATTGCCATTTCTCTATTTTTAAGTACAACAAACACCTATAACGTTGTAAGAGAATTGCCTACAGGAAAAGGCTTTGCTGATTTAGTCTATCTGCCTCAAAAAGGTGTAGACAAGCCAGCACTGTTAATGGAACTAAAGTTTGATAAGTCAGCTCAATCTGCTATTACTCAGATTAAAGAGAAGAACTACTTACAGTTCTTTAAAGACTATAAAGGTGAAGTCCTGTTAGTAGGTATTAACTACTCAAAAGATACTAAAACTCATCAGTGTATTATTGAAAAAGCTAAGATAGACTAAGATCTCAATAGACATAGCCATGAAAGCAAAATAAAAGCATTAAGGTTACATAGCAACTATTACAAGAATAGTATAAATATACAAGAATAATATAAATACAAGGAAAATATAAAGTGGCAAAATATACAATTGATAACTTACCTATAGTAAAGGGAAAGTATAAAGTAATCGCTTTAGATCTTGATGATACCTTATTACGTTCAGATAAGAGTATCTGCGAGAATACCATTAAAACCTTACAAAAAGCTCAATCTCAAGGCTTTTCAATTGCCATTGCTACAGGTCGCCATCCAAAGAGTGCAGTTTTGTACATGCAAAAGTTAGGTTGTCTTAATGAGAACTCTTATGCTGTATGCTTCAACGGTGCTGGTGTAGTTCGTTTATCTGACTATGTAGCTTTTGGCAAAGATATTGGTTTTCCAATGGTATGCAAGGAAACAGCTCCATCATCATTAGTACGTAAAGTCGCTGAATTTGCTCATGCTAATGACTGTGTTGTTCATGGATATTCTGTAACACGTGGTTTATTAGTTGAGAACCATAATCCTCATACCCAAAGAGAAATTGATAACGGCAGGGTAGGTTTTAAAGATATCAGCTTTACAACATTAGATGATAACGAAGAGTTCTTCAAAGTATTAGTTGTAGGTGAAAAAGAAACTTTAGACAGAATTAGAGGAGAACTGCCAAAGCAGTTTACCGACTTCTTTGCAGTAGTTCGTTCTGAAGCTAATTACCTAGAATTCATTCCAAACCATTCAACTAAAGGTACTGCAATCGTACATTTATGTCAGGCTTTAGGCTATACACCAGAGAATGCAATGGCATTTGGTGATGCTGAAAATGATCTGGCCATGATTAAATCAGTAGGTCTTGGTGTCGCCATGAAAAATGGTTTTGACATCGTCAAAGAGGCTGCTGATGTCGTAACACTTACAAATGACGAAGATGGCGTAGCAGAACTTGTCAAAAAATATCTGGATTAACTTATGTTCAAGATTTCTATCTTCAAGGATGAAAATGATGCTTCTTTAATGAGAAGTAAATATCATGGCTCTGACAGCCTGCCTTTAAAGGTATCAGTAAAAGCTGCTGCAAAAATGATTAAGCTTTACTGGTCATCAAAAGACAGTCTGTTTTCATGGTTCTTATTACTCTTAATTGTAATCTTAACCTCAGGTGCCATTTATTTAGCTAAAGTCTTTAATACTTGGTACAAGGATTTCTGGGATACAGTACAGGAATACAACTTACCAGGTTTTAAATACCAGCTCATGATGTTTGCTATCTTAGCTACCATCCATGTAGTAGTATCTGTTTATAACGCATATTTAAGATCACAGCTGTGCATCCGCTGGAGACGCTGGTTCACAGGTAAAGTAATGCATGATTACTTAGATGGTGATTCTTTTTATAAGATGCAATTAGAGGATAGAAAAACTGAAAACCCAGATCAGCGTATTTCTGAAGATCTTGGAAACTTTGTAAGTCTTACAGTATCTTTACTTTTAGGTACAGCCTCAGATCTTGCGATGTTAGGCACTTTTGGTGTCGTGCTTTGGGATTTATCTCATGCTGTAACCATGACTTTATGGAATGGTTATGAGTTGCATCTACCTGATGGCTACATGCTCTATTTGGCTGTAGCTTATGCTTTTGTAGGTACAATTCTAACCTTCATAATCGGTAAACCTTTAGTAAAGTTAAACTTCCGTCAGCAACGTTATGAAGCTGATTTCCGTTTCTCTTTAATCAGAGTAAGAGAAAACTCAGAATCAATTTCTCTTTATAACGGTCAGGCTCCTGAGGAGAAGATCTTAAGAAACAGATTCTCTGAGGTTGTTAAAAACTACTTTGCTTTAATTAAAAGAGAAAAGGTTTTAGGTTTCTTTACCTTAGGTTATGCACAGACAGCAGTGATCTTCCCAATGTTAATTGCAGCTCCTATGTATTTTGCTAAGGTAATTACTATAGGTAGTATCATGCAGATTAGCTCTGCCTTTGGTAAAGTGCAGGATTCTTTATCTACCATTATCAGCTCGTTCTCAACTTGGGCTAACTACAAATCTGTCATCGACCGTTTGGCTTTATTCTTTGACAGCATGGATTCAAGCAATGAAATTGAATGTCTTGCACCTAAAAAAGAGGGCAGCAAGTTTAGCTTAAATTCTCTTACTGTAAAAACTCCTACAGGCAAGATGCTGTGGAACAATCTGGCCTTAGAATTAAAAGATGGTCAGAGTCTTTTAATTAGAGGACCATCAGGCTGTGGAAAGTCTACTTTAATTAAAACTATTGCAGGTATCTGGCCACATGCTGAAGGTGAGATCTTAGAACCAGAAAACTACAGTACCTTATTCTTATCTCAAAAGCCTTATTTACCATTAGGAACACTAAGGGATGCAATCTCTTATCCAGGTGAGAGAGTAAAAGATGGCAGAATTGAGAAGTACTTGCACGAGTTATCACTTGATTACCTTGTAGAAGATCTTGATAAAGAGGATAACTGGTCATTGATGTTGTCTCTAGGTGAGCAACAGCGTATTGCTATTATCAGAGCTCTTTTAATCAAACCTAAGATCTTATTCTTAGATGAGGCAAGCTCAGCCTTAGATGAGAGAATTGAGTCTGTAGCTTATGACTTATTAAGAAATGAATTAAAAGATTCAGTTATCTTAAGCGTAGGTCATCGTTCAAGTTTAATTGCAAAGCATGATCTGATGCTAATTTCAAAGAACTCTAATGGAGAGTGGAGTTTAGAGAATTCAAAAGATGCTGTAAAAGCATAGTTGCAATCTTGATTTATAAACAAAAAAGCCTCGAACTTGCAGAAAGATTCGGGGCTTTTGAATAAGTGTCTACTGACACTTATTTAAGTTCTTAGCTTAAGAGCGTTGCTTCTTTCTTCTGTGCAGAGTGTTAATCTTAGCCATACGGCCAGTTAACTGCTCAGATGGTCCGAACAATGGTCTTTCACCACTGATGAACTTATTCTCATAGTCATCTAATGCTCTTACAACCAGTTTGTATAAGCCGATAACCGCAATGATATTAGGTATTACCATTAAACCATTGAACATATCTGCTAATTCCCAAACAAGGTTTACCTTTAAGAAAGAACCTGTCATCAGGAAGCACAGTACTATAACTGAGAAGATGTTAATTACCTTATAACCAAAGAGGTATTTAACGTTCTGTACAGCAAAGAAGTACCAGCCGATGATGGTTGTAAAGGCAGCAAAGAACAAGCATAAAGCTACGAAGCCTGAACCTGCTGTACCCATGCCTTTGACGAAAGCTGCCTGAGTTAATTCAATACCAGTCTTAGTACCATCTAAAGAACCGGTTACTAAAATAACTAAAGCTGTAGCAGTAAGCACAATGAAAGTATCAATGAACAGGCCAATGATAGCTGCTAAACCTTGCTCAACTGGGTGTTTTACTCTGGCAATAGCATGAGCATGTGGAGTAGAACCCATACCAGCTTCATTAGAGAACAGACCACGAGCAACACCGTAACGGATAGCTTCTTTTACAGAAGCACCAATTACACCACCGGTTGCAGCTGATGGATTGAAAGCACCTACAAAGATCTCTTTGAATGTTGGGAGAATGTCGCCTGCGTAGCAGATCATAATGTAGATAGCGCCTAATACATAGACACCAGCCATTAGAGGAACCATCTTTTCAGCAAAACCTGCAATACGCTTGATACCACCAATGAAGATGAAACCTGCTAACAGAATGATGAAAAGACCTGTAACCTGAGTAGGAATTTCAAAAGCAGAATTAAATGCTGTTGAAATTGAGTTTGCCTGCACCATATTGCCAATGAAACCTAAGGCAATAATGATAAGAACAGAGAAGATGGTTGCAAGTGACTTACTACCTAAACCATAGGTGATGTAGTAAGAAGGACCACCTGTGATATGACCTTCAGAATCCTTTGAGCGATATAGCTGAGCTAAAATTGCTTCAGAGAAGATTGTTGCCATACCAAAGAAAGCAGCAAGCCACATCCAGAAGATGGCTCCAGGACCACCCATAGCCATAGCTGTAGCTACACCTGCAAGATTACCTGTTCCTACTTGGGCAGCAATTGCGGTTGCTAGTGACTGGAAGGAGGTCATTCCGTGGTTACCAGCTTTTTCACCGTTAAATGACAGGCCACCGAATACGTGTTTTACGGCGCGTCCAAATTGACGGATCTGCACGAAGCGAAGCTTAAAGGTAAAGAAGATACCTGCGCCCACCAGCACTGGGATCAGACACCATGGTCCCCATAGGATCGAGTTGATGTCTGCAACTATTTGAGTTAAAGCATCCATTATTGTTTCCAAATAAGTGAACGAACAAAGGCAACTTTCGTTGCCAACCGAGCGGTATTTTATAACAATGGATGCAATAATTTAAGTGAATGTAAGAAAGTTCACTTTAGTGAACATTTGATATTACTTTCAATCATATCTTTTCAAGATCGATTGAAAGTGGCAAAAAATAGAATTGTTCGCTCACTATTCGCTCATGTTGTTCTTTTGACATACTTAGCTACTTGAGCTTCTTTACAGAAATAAAACAGTTTTTACCTGAAAAAACTATGCCGTAGGCATAGATGCTTTGAATCATTCTGTTACTCATAAAAGGTTCAGAGTATTTTTTATCTTCTATTTGAGACAGTGCTGTTTCACTTAAGGTTACTAAATCTGAACCTACAGGCGCTGACTTAATCTCAATAATTGCAACTTTTCTACAGTCAATATCTTTAAAGAGAATATCAGGATAACCATCACCTGATTCATAGTTAGAGTGGTATTCACCTAGATTATCTTTACAGTTTGTAAAGATACCGTTTAAGAAGCCATGGTAGTAATTCTCGTGAGGTGCTTTGGTAGCTGTATCTCTTACTGATACAAAAGAACGTAAAAGTGCTCCTAACTTATCCTGTACAAAATTGATATTACCTTCTAATAGAGCATTTGCAATGTTTAAAGCTAGGTTGTCTTTCTTTAAAACATTACTAAATCTTTCTTTTATAGTATTGTTAAAGCAATCTAAGATTTCTAAATTAGGAATTCTTGCAAAGACCTCTTTATTGGTTTTACCGTCTTTAGATAACTCCTCATCATCTGTCTTTTCCCAATCTAGTGTCAGATATCCAGTATGCAGGAGTAATGACCAGAAATCGTCAGAGTTATGTTCTGATAAAGTGTCATAGTTCATGGACTCATTTAATTGGAAAGTAACTGGCTTACCATCAACCAAGTCCTGCATCTTTTGATTGTCAGTATCAGTCAGATAGCCTAAGTAATCATACAAAGCTTTATCTGAGCTGGTTCCAACCCAATAGTTATCAGCTTTAATTTGAGTTAATTTGCCTTGTTGCTTTAATTCAAAGTTCTTTTTGATAAAGTTAACCACATCCCATGGACAGAACATCTCTTTATCAAAAAACTTATAACCGTCATAGTGCTCTTTAACCTTTTCTGAGAAATCTTCAAATTCATAGTCTTTTAAAAACTGATAGGTTTCATCTTTAGTAAAACCAATGATACCTGTGTATTTCTGTTCTCTGTCTACTACAGAACAGACATTAAAGTTATTTACGCCTGTAAATAAACTGTTCTTAGCTACCTTTAAACATCCTGTAATCACTGCTTTGCTAATAGCACTATCATCACCAGGAGTTGTTTTTAACAAGTCAAAAAAGCCTTTCATTAAGGAAACCATCTTTTCATGGCAGTCTGCCACAAAGTCAGGTCTATTCTTATATAGAACTTTGTTTACTCTATCTCGATATGAAGCTGCTGCCAGTGGTACATCGTACTCATCAATTAAAAGAATGGCACGTCTTCCATACTCTTTATATAAGAATCCAGCCAAAGTACTTAAAGCATCTTTGACGGTTTGCAGATTATCGATATTAAGTAAGTAATCTTTGTTGGTTAAGTGTTCTAACTCGTCTTTATCGGATTTATCTAATTTATTACTATTCTTTAGATAGCTGTATCTTGAAGTTACTTTATGTACAGCTGAGGCAAAACTCGTATAAAACTCATTAAAATTAGTACCTTCTACTTTTTTTAAAGTAATGGTAATAACAGGACACTGTCCCATGAACTTATCACAGAAATCTTTGTCTTCTAAGATTTTGGTACCTTTAAAGAGATTTAATTGTTTTGAGTTATCAAAGGGCTTTTCAGGATTGATTTTCAAAAATGAGTCAAACATGCTTATGAGCAGAGTCTTACCAAAACGTCTAGGACGGGTAAATAACATTACATCTGAAGCATCAACACCAAATACTTGTTTTATATAAGGAGTTTTATCTACAAAATAGCAATTCTGCTCTCTTAATTTTGTAAAGTCATCTTTTCCGTATGGTAATTCTAAGAATTGTTTGTTGCTCATTTTCGATCCTGTTTTAGATTTGAATCTGCTCTTTTATCTTTCAGTTATAAATATACATTATTTATAACTGCAGAATTGCAAGTAACTGTCATTTTTTGCCAATTCTGCTGAAAAGTCTGAATTTTGTGCTCACTTTTATGAGCACAAACCATTGAAGAGATGAAAACTGTAGATTTTAGAAAAGGTCAACGTTTGGTTAGATCTTATTGTTCTTGTCATCAGTATCTGATGCAACTTGATTGATTTTTGAGTGGAACTTCTTTTTTAGAATTACAAATACAACCACGATAACTAATAAGCCTAAAACTAAATAGATAGCCTTTTGCACATCATGAACGTAAGTCATGAGGATATCCAGATTGTCAGCAAAGAAGTAGCCTAAATAGATCCAAACTGGAACAGAAATAAGTGCTGCTAAACCATCCATAATAATGAAGGTTATGTATGAGATACGATGACTCATACCAGCTACTAGGTAAATAGGGGATCTTAAACCTGGAAGAAAACGAGCCACAAACAGTAAACCTAAACCATACTGCTTAAATTTACGCTGAATCTGAGAGAATCTTTGAGGAGTAACGATCTTTCTGAAGGTCTTAATCTTTTGGATACGGTAACCAAAGATCCTTCCTGCTAGGAACATGGTGCTATCACCAAACAACACACCAATGAGTCCTACTACAAACATAATATGAGGATTAGCAAGATCAAGTCCTGAAATTACACCGCCTGAAACTAAGGTGATATCTTCTGGTACAGGTACGCCTAATCCGCATAAAACAAGACATGCAAAAACGGCTGCATAGCCGTAACTACCAAAAAATCCCACTAAGAAATCTAGCAATGAAGTATCCTCTTTTATCTTACAAAGACCAGCTTTAAATCTTTTAATATGACTTAAAGATAGATTTTATCTAGTCTTATTTGTACTGCTCTTATTCAGCCTTTATTGACGGCCGATATAATAACAGAAAATCACTAATATTTTTAGATTAATGCGTTCTTAAAGCCTAGTTGTCTCCAAGCCTCATAAGCTACAACAGCTACAGAGTTTGAGAGGTTCAGACAACGGCTGTTTGGAGCCATAGGAATTTTAATTCTCAGATCATCAGGTATAACTTTATATACCTCATCTGACAGACCTTCTTTTTCTCTACCAAAAATCACGTAGTCACCATCTTCAAATTTAAAGGAAACATGTGAGTGGAGAGCTTTTGAAGTTGAAGCAATCAGTCGTTTTGGCTGCTCTTTTTCTAAGAATTGCTGAAAGTTTACATGAACTGTAAGGTTGCACAGCTCATGGTAATCAAGACCTGCTCTCATCAGTCTTTCATTATCAAGATAGAAACCTAGTGGGCCTACAAAGTGAAGTCTAGCTCCACAATTTACGCTAAGTCTAATAATGTTGCCTGCATTTGATGGCATTTCCGGCTGGTATAGAACAATGTTGATCATGATTTTCTCTCTTTTGTTAATGCCGCTATTGTAATCAATTTTTTCGCTATTATTAAGAAAAATCCGAACTAAAATTGCAAGTTGATAAAATTGATTGAATGCATGAATGGTGCTAACATTATCGAGATTTTTACAGCATAAAATATAAAAGCAAGTAAACCTATAAAAATAATAAAATTTAAAGAAAGAACAAAGGATTAGCGGAGGATTCAAATGCAATTTCGCCCAACTCAGGGAGTGGCACATCACAGTAGTATCAGCCTGTTTAGAAAGGTATTGTTTGGCGCGGTTTGTCTTGCAAGTTTGATCTGCATCTTTGTTTTAATCTCATTCCGTAATAATCTCCACAAGGCTATGAGTGGAGAACTACTGACTAATGAAACACCTGATGGAATAGTAACTACAGCACAAAGTTCCTTTATGGAAAATGTGTTCAACTATTTTGGTAATGTTACCTTCCTGTTTCCTTTAGTCTTTGTCTTTGTAGGCTACAAACTCTTTATTAAAAAGATTGCTCTAAAAGAAATTGATTTCTTTGTTGTTGGCCTTTTCATATTAGGTTTTAATATCCTTGTAATCGGTCTGTGCTCATTATTCTCAGGTTTAGTTGTAGATACTGAAACTAGTTTAGGAGGCTTTTTAGGCTACTTCTTTATGAGCATGTTTGACTCCTTACCATTCCCAATTGGTAAGCTCTTACCTGCACTAGTAACCTTATTAGGTCTTTTCTTATTTACCTCAAGAGGTCCAATTTGGTACTTCGATAAGATCGGTAATTTCATTTTTGGATTCTTTGATAAAGACAAGCAACCTGATGAGAACAAAACTGAGAATGACAATTTAAATATCACACCTCAGGATGATGACAGTGCACTGTACGGTAATATCAAGATTGATACTAAAAACGGTGAACTTAAAGAGCCATTCCAAACTGATCTTGATTTTTCTGCAAAGAAAAAAGAAGAGGATACTACTGACTCTATTTTTAAGCCCAACTCTTTTTCAACTGCCTCAATCCCAGCTTTTGGTGAAAAGAAAAAGATCTTCCCAAGCTCAAATAATAATGATGAGTTATCACAGGATAAGCCTCGTCACAGCAGATCTCGTTCTACAGTAGCTCACAGAAGAGAGCCTGTGGTTAAGAGAATTGAACCTAACTTTGGCTCAATGGGGGGCCTTTCTGCTGATAACAATGCTTTATCTCAGAGTTCAGCTCCTCAAGAGAACAGAAACACACAAGAAGAGTCTAGCCCATATATCACTCCTGGCGTACAGGTTCCTGCTTATAAGAGCTCATCATCTGATAATTCAACAGGCAGCTCAACAGGCTCTTATGGTTATGAGAGTAGAGAAAATACAAGTTCAGGTCCTTCAACCTATATCTCAGGTGTGAATGCTCCTAGCGTAGCTCCTGTATCTGACAATAATTATGATGATGGTTCAACCAAGACCATTATTAAAGACAGCAGAAACGTTCAAGAGCCAGTGGTTCAGAGCACTGTTAAAAAGACTATTATTACCAGATTAGATACCAGTGACAGTAAGCAAAGCTCTGCTTCACAGTATGGAAATGACTACAGTAATGTAAATCAGTCTAAAGCTTCAACTATTGTTTACAAGGCAGGCGCTGATCATCTGCCACCAACTGAAGTCGTAGGTAATCCATCACGTCGTTCTGAGGTAAGCACTGTAATTACCAGAACTACAACCATACCTACAGTTAACGTACCTAATAATGAACCTAAAGTTAACATCAGTTCAGATGGTTCTTCTGTAAGCGGTGAGTACTCACAGCCTTCATCTGTAATCACCAGAGCTCCTACTTTATCAGAGAATGATAAAGCCTACGGTGAAGCTAAAACTACCAGTTCAATGCTTCCAAGCCAGGGCGAGAACAATGAGAACGTAATTAACTTTACTGATCTTACTAAGCCTCAGGAATCATCAAAGATTCAGGTAGATAAGTTAAGCTCTGCCTTTGTACCATCATCTGATGATGTTGATGAAGGCAAATTATCAATTGCAGATACTCAGCCAATTAAAGAGTCTGACTCTAGCTATGAACAGTACTCAAGAGGTTCAAGAGGCGTTTTATCTTCAAACAGTCATGAAGATAACACCAACGCAACTGTTGCAAAAGAAAACTCCACAGTAGCATCTACTACAACAGTAACTGCTACATCCAATATTAACAGCTCTCAAGAAAACCATATTCAAGATACAGTTGCAGGTGAGAGTAAAGAAAGTTCTTCTCCTATTGTTACTCCATATCAGGCAACCAGTCAGAGTGCTGATAGCAACTCTAATTTAGCAAGCACTGGAGATAACAAGTCAAGTGACGACAATTTATTAGCTGAAGCTCTACATGCTCAGCAGACAAATGCTCAAACACAGCCTAAGTCTCAGGCAACTGAGCCAATGTTTGATCCATACTCTCCATTGCCTGAAAGGGAAAAGGCTCCTTTAAACTCAGTTGTAGATGCAAGAAGTGATGCTAATACTCAAAACAGTGCCTCAGTAATGAATATCAATCCTAACATCAGTTCAACTGAAAGCATGAATACAGCTCCTGCTAATGTTATGGATGGCTCTAGATATGAGGTTAAGCCTCCTTTTGAGTCTATGAGTACTTTTAGACCAAATAACATTTCAAATAAAATTGAAATTAAAGGCTCAAACACAAATGGAGCATCAAAAGCTACTGTATCTTATGCAAAGGCAACAGAAACCTCACCTTCAAAAATTTATGGTGAATGGAGACCTTCATTTGATTTATTAGAGCAGTCACCTTCACAAGAACAGGTATCAACTGAAGAGATTTCTGAAAAATCAGCTCGTATTGATAAGTTTATGAGTGACTTTGGTGTAAAGGCAAAAGTTGAGCAGACTGTATCAGGTCCTGTAATCACCAGATATGACATACGCCTAGAAGCTGGTATCAAGTCTAAGACCATCGTAAACTTAGAAACCGACATGCAGCGAAGCTTAATGAGTCGAAATATCAATATTATCGAGGTAGTACCTGGTACTCCATATGTTGGTATCGAAGTTCCAAATGATAAGCGTCAGATGATCCGCCTAGGCGATATTATCGATTCAGGGGAATTTGTTCATTCAAAAGCAAAATTACCAATGTGCTTAGGTGTAGATACGGTTGGTAAACCTGTTGTAGCAGATCTTGCTGATGCACCTCACTTGCTGATTGCTGGTACTACAGGTTCTGGTAAGTCAGCAGGCTTAAACTCAATGCTTGTGTCTCTGCTTTTTGCTAGATCACCTGCTGAGTTACGTCTTATTATGGTTGATCCTAAGACAGTTGAGTTCTCTCAATATCAGAACTTACCTCATCTGTTAACCCCAATCATCACTGATCCTGATTCAACTGTAGCATCATTAGCCTGGTTAATTAAGGAGATGGAGCGCCGTTATAAGCTTCTATCCCTTATGAATCTGTCTAAGATTTCTCAGTTAAATGATTTCATCAAAGAGAAGAACCTATTAGGTGAAAAAGTTTATGATCCTATGTGGTGTCAAAACACTATTGGCATTCCACCTGAGTTAAAACCTGTTCCATATATTGTTTTAGTAATCGACGAGTTTGCTGATTTAATGGCTGTCGCTAGCGTAACCAGAAAGAAAGATGGCAATACACCAGAAGCTTTAATTGCAAGATTAACAGCTAAAGCAAGAGCTGCTGGTATCCATTTAATCCTAGCAACACAGACACCAAGAGCAGATATTGTAACAGGTGCTATTAAAGCTAATATGCCATCTCATATTGCATATACAGTTCAAAACTCAATGGAATCAAGAATTGTGCTAGATGAGACTGGTGCTGAAAAACTGTTAGGTAACGGTGATATGTTAGTTAAATACCAGCAGTTAAACCGTTCACAGATGTTCCGTGCTCAAGGTCCATTTACAAGCAATCAGGATGTTGAAAAAGTAGTATCCTCATGGATTCAACAGGCAGGTGAACCTGAATATGTTGAAGGTATTACTGAAAGTGAGGAAGAGGAAAGCCCTGAGAGTGAGGATAACGATAGCTCAACTCAGCAGCTAGATGCTAAGTTTGATCAGGTAGTTGAATACGCAAGATCATACTGTTCTGCAAATAAGAGATTATCTGTATCAGAACTGCAAACTGCTTTTGGGTTTGGTTATAACAGAGCTCGTAAGATCCATCGCCAGATGCAGGCTCAACAGATCATTGATGATAAGGGTTTCTTAATCCAGTAATCTAACTGAACTGAAAACTCAAATTAAACGTCAATTTTAGGTAAAATGACTGAAAGTCAGTTTACATAAAAGGTAAATTACATGAAATTAGTAGCTAGTTTAAAGCTTGTAAAAGCTGTGATTGTAAAAACTGTAGTGATTGCATCATTAGCATCTATCCCTTTTCAAGCAAGTGCTGATACCAAAAGTGAGTTACAGGCAAAACTCTCAACTTTAAATGCGTTGAGCTCAACTTTCTCTCAGACTGTTACTAGAAAAGATGGTTCTTTAGTGTCACAGTCATCAGGAAGACTGGCCTTAAAGAAACCTGACAAGTTCATGTTGCATACAACTAGTCCTGATGAGCAGGTTTTATTTACTAAGGGAAACACTGTTTATTTTTATGATCCTTTTGTAAATCAGGTAAGCATCTTTGATAAACAGGAGCTTTACTCATCACCATTCATGCTTTTAACCTCAAAGAGTGAATCTGTTTGGGGACAGTATGATGTAGAAAAATCTGGTAATGCCTATGTGCTTAAAGCAAAGAACCAAGGTCAGGTAGTTTCAATCAAGCTTGAGCTGCAAGGTGAGCTTGTATCTGAATTGTATGTTCAGTTAAAAGATGGCAATACCAATCACTACACATTATCTCAAGTTAAGACCCAGGTGTCTGACAGCTCATTTGAGTACAAAATCCCTGAGGATGCTCAGATAGATGATGAACGAAAGTCAAACTGATCTGTTCAGTCAATTCGATCAGGAAAAAGCAGATCAAAAAGCTAATGAACAATTAGATAAGGAGCTAAACGACGAGTTTGCTCCTTTAGCTTCAAGAATGAGACCTAGAACTTTAGAAGAGTATGTAGGTCAATCTCATCTTTTAGGTGAAGGCAGACCTTTAAGAACTATCTTAAATAAAGGTCAATGCTATTCAATGATCCTCTGGGGGCCTCCAGGAGTGGGCAAGACTACCTTAGCACTACTTTTTGCTAAAGCCTGTAATGCTCATTTTGAGCAAATACCAGCAGTAACCTCTGGTGTAAAGGATATCCGTGAAGCAGTAGACAGAGCTTTATTGCGTAAAAGAAACGGTGTAAAGACACTGTTATTTGTCGATGAGGTTCATCGCTTTAATAAGTCTCAGCAGGATGCTTTTTTACCTCATATTGAAAATGGCACTATTACTTTTATTGGTGCTACGACAGAAAATCCGTCTTTCAGTTTAAACTCAGCTCTCTTATCAAGAGCTAGAGTGTATGTATTACAAAAGCTCTCTGAGGATGAATCAAGAACTTTACTTTATAATGCCTTAAATTCTGAAAGGGGACTTGCTAAAGAAAACATCCATTTAGCTGACGGCGTAGAAAAAGCCATTATTGATTTAGCAGCAGGGGATGCTAGGTATTTATTAAATATCCTGGAGATGGCATCTGATTTAGCCTCACCTGTAAAAACAGGTGGCAAAATCCTAACACTGGCAATGGTAGGTGCGGTTGCTGGGCGCAAGCTAATTAACTACGATAAAGGTGGAGATGCCTATTACGAGTTAATCTCAGCCTTCCATAAATCTGTGCGCGGTAGCGCACCTGATGCAGCCCTGTACTGGTATTCTCGAATTCTAGAGGCTGGCGGTGATCCTTTGTATGTAGCACGCCGTCTTTTAGCTATAGCAACAGAAGATATAGGTCTTGCTGATCCTAAAGCTATGACTGTATGTCTTAATGCCTGGGATATCTTTGACAGAATCGGTGCCTATGAAGGAGAGAGAGCTATCGCTGAGGCTACAGTATACTGTGCGCTAGCACCTAAGAGTAACCATTTGTATGAAGCATTCCATAAAGCAAGAGAAGATGCTAAACAAAATGGTGAATTAGATGTACCTATCTATTTAAGAAATGCGCCTACAAAACTCATGGAACGATTAGGTTATAAAGCTACCTACAGATATGCCCATGATTATCAGGGAGCGTATGCAGCCGGGGAGAGTTTCTTCCCAGAAGAGCTAACCGGTACTGTGTACTATCATCCATCTGATAGAGGCTTTGAGCTTACCTTATCTAAAAAAGAAGTGTATTTAAAACAGAGAGATGAGCTTGAACAAGATAAGCGTTACCCTCAAGGCTTTAAAGGTAAACGAGTACAGTTTGAATAACTTTGGCGCACTTAATATTATTTGAACAAAAATTCACTCTGTATGCTAAAATTACCGGCGTATTATTGATTGCATAAAAGCAATTAAACAGAATTCCTTTTAACTTTAACAAATGGCAATTATCCATGCTTGATTCAAGATATTTACGCGCTGATATTGAAGAGGCTGCAAAGCGCCTAGCAACACGTAACTACAAATTAGATGTTCAGAAGATCAATGAATTAGAGTCATTACGTAAAGAGACAATGACTCGCACTCAAGAATTACAGGCTCAGCGTAATTCACTTTCAAAGAGTATCGGTCAGGCAATTAAGGCAGGTCAGGACGTATCTGAGATCAAAGCTCAGGTAGCTAAGATCGGTGAAGAGCTTGCTGAAGTAAAACAGAAGCAGGATGAGGTATTAAAGCAGTTAAACGATATCGCTCTTACTGTTCCAAATTTACCAGATCCATCATGCCCACTAGGTGCTGATGATACTTTCAACGTTGAAGTAAGAAAGTGGGGCGAGCCACGTAAATTTGATTTTGAGATCAAAGATCACGTAGCTATCGGTGAAGGCTTAGGCATGTTAGATTTTGAAACTGCACGTAAAGTAAGTGGTGCACGTTTTGCTTTCATGAAAGGTCCTATCTGCAAGCTTCACAGAGCTTTAGTTCAGTTAATGTTAGATTTACATTATGAGCAGGGCTATACCGAGATTTACACTCCATACTTAGTAAATATGGATTCATTATATGGCACAGGTCAGATGCCTAAGTTTGCTGAAGACTTATTCCATACCAATCTTGATGGTGACTGTGATGGTGATGGTGTAAATCATCATTTCTGCTTAATCCCAACTGCTGAGGTTCCATTAACCAACATGGTTCGTGGTGAGATTATCCCAGAGCAGGAATTGCCTATTAAGATCACAGCTCATACTCCATGCTTCAGATCTGAGGCTGGTTCAGCAGGTCGTGATACCCGTGGTTTAATCCGCATGCATCAGTTTGATAAGGTTGAGATGGTTCAGATTGTAAAGCCTGAAGACTCATGGCAGGCTTTAGAGACCTTAACTCATGATGCTGAAGCTGTGCTACAGGCTTTAGAGATCCCTTATCACGTTGTTGCTCTATCAACTGGTGATATGGGCTTTAGCTCAGCTAAGACCTATGATATTGAGGTTTGGTTACCAGCTCAGAACTGCTACCGTGAGATTTCATCATGCTCTAACTGCGTAGACTTCCAGGCTCGCCGTATGCAGGCTCGTTTACGTCGTAAGGATGGCAAGGTAGAGTTAGTTCATACTCTAAACGGTTCAGGTCTAGCAGTAGGTCGTACCTTAGTTGCTGTTCTTGAGAACTATCAGAATGCTGATGGTTCTGTTACCGTACCTAAGGTTCTACGCAAGTACTTAGGTGGCTTAGAAGTAATCTCAGCTGAGACTAAGTAATGCTATCAGCACTTGATTGGGTAATAGTTGGTGTTATTGGCTTGTCAGCCATGACATCTATTTTTAGAGGCTTTATTCGTGAAGCCTCTTCTATTCTCTCGTGGATTGCAGCTTTTATAGTTGCAAGCAGGTTTTACCCACAGTTATCTGAGTATATTACCTTTTCAAACGACGATTTAACTAGAAAAGTAATCGCCAGCATCGTTCTTTTTATTGTCACCCTAATTGTTTTAGGCTTTATTGCAAGTACTATAAGTTCACTTGTAAAGAAAGCCGGTTTATCAAGCTTTGATAGACTTTTAGGAGTGGTCTTTGGAGTGGTAAGGGGAATTTTAATTGTAAGTGCTGTCTTTGCTGTCTTACAGATCCTCATTAAACTCCATATTCTTTCTTTTATTACCTATTATCCTTGGTATAAAGATTCAATCTTTGTACCTCATCTTGAAGTAATCGTTGAATGGTTCTTTAATTATTTAGGAACCTCAGGAACTGGAGCATTATAGCTATGTGTGGTGTTGTTGGAATTGTAGGAACTTCTCCTGTCAATTTATCACTTTATAATTCTTTGCAGGTGTTACAGCACCGCGGACAGGATGCTGCAGGTATCGTAACCGTAGATGAAGATGACAATTTTCATCAGCGCAAAGCAAACGGTATGGTAACTGAAGTCTTTCAGCAAAGACATATGTTAAGACTGCGTGGAAACATTGGTATTGCCCATAACCGTTATCCTACAGCAGGCTCTTCATCAGCAGCAGAAGCTCAGCCTTTCTATGTAAACTCTCCTTACGGAATTGCACTGGCTCATAATGGTAACCTCATCAATTCTAAAGAGTTAAAAGAAAAGTGTAAAAAAGCTCACCGCCACGTAAATACCCAATCTGATTCTGAAATCCTTTTAAATATCCTTGCTTGGAAAATCTCTCAAATCTCTCACGATGTACCTACAACTGATGATATCTTTGAAGCAATCTCAGGTGTATATGATGAGATTAAAGGCGGTTATGCTGTAGTTTGCCTAGTATTAGGTGTAGGTCTTATTGCTTTCCGTGATCCATTTGGTATTAGACCTATGGTATTAGGTGAGAAGAAGGATGAGAACGGCAAGTCTGAATACATGGTTGCTTCAGAGAGTGTGGCTTTAGATGTAAGTGGCTTTAAGCTTGTTCGCGATGTAAAACCAGGTGAAGCTTTACTTATCACTAAAGACGGTCAGCTTTACTCAAGAATTTGCGCTAAAGATCCTCACTTACAGTCATGCATCTTTGAGTATGTATACTTTGCTCGTCCTGACAGCATTATCGATGGTGCTTCTGTATATGCAACCAGAGTACGTATGGGTACTAAGCTTGCTGAGCAGATCCAAAAAGAGCATCAGAACTTAAAGATTGATGTTGTAATTCCTATTCCTGATACTTCAATTGATATCGCAGTTCAGATTGCAAGAACCTTAGGTGTTCCATACCGTCAGGGCTTCGTTAAGAACCGCTATATTGGCAGAACCTTTATCATGCCAGGACAGAAACAGCGTAAGAAGTCAGTACGCAACAAGTTAAACCCAATTCCAGCTGAGTTTGCAGGTAAGAACGTACTGTTAGTTGATGACTCAATTGTACGTGGTACTACATCATTACAGATTGTGCAGATGGCAAGAGAAGCAGGTGCTAACAAGGTATTCTTTGCCTCAGCATCTCCTGAGATCCGTTATCCAAACATCTACGGTATTGATATGCCAACCTCAAAAGAGCTTATAGCTTATGGCAGAAACAATGAAGAGATCTGCAAAGAGATCGGCGCAGATGCACTAATCTACCAGAAGCTAGAAGATCTTGAAGCATCAGTAACTGAGGAAAATCCTGCTTTAACCAAGTTTGATACCTCAATCTTTACAGGTGAGTACATTGTGCCTCCTGCTAAAGACTACTTTGAGAATATCGAAAAGCAGCGTTCTGATGATGCAAAAGCTGACAAGGCTTGGAAAGACAGTTCTGATTCAGAGCAGTTAGATATCTTCAATATCTAAAAGAAGATTTAAGAAAAGTCCCTGACACAACGTTGGGGATTTTTTTTGCTTTAAAGAATTTATAGTGAGAGTGGATGACGTGAGTAGATCGTGAATGATCGATAAAAATATGACAAATTCACTCACTCAACAAATCCAAAGAATTGGCAAAAACGCAGAAATAACGGTTAAAAATGTGATTTATCTTCAAAAAAAAGAGCTTAAATCGTAAATTTATGAAAAATTATAAAAGCTCTATATAAATATAAAACTTATTTAATAATAAATATCTAAATAAAACAAAATGATAGATGTTGTTATATGAGTAATATTTAGAAACCGTAACGATACGATTATAGATAAAAGAGAAGAAATATTGCGTTAAATATTTGCTAAATTTATATCGTTAAGGAGGTAACATTTTGAAAAAATCGGGTAAATTTTTTGACGCAGATCATAAAAATGTACCTCATTTTGCAATTTAATTTGAAAAGATAAAATCGTAACGTTAAGATTTTATATAGACAAAAACAACTGCCCTTATTGTATTTGCAGTAAGAAAAGTAAATTTTGGAGAATCTATGTTTAACATGTCGCTAAAACAGCAGCAAAGAGTCATTATTGTCTCATTCCTGGCAATTCCTCTATGTTTGCTTATCACTTTTTCATATTTCCCTGCAGTAGAGTTGTTCTTCTTATCAACAGCTGATTGGGATGGCTTCCTTGATCCAGGTGAGTTCTTAGTAGGTATGCCTCATCAGGCAGACTTCGTAGGACTTGATAACTACGTTGATCTTCTCAACGAGCCTGAGGAGTTAAAACCTTTATTAGTATCTTTATACTACTTCGTAGGTGCTGTTATTCAGTTAGCTCTTTCATTATGGTTCGCTGTATTGGTTAACTCAAAGTTAATCGGTAGAAACTTATTTAAGACCTTCCTGTTCTTACCATTCGTTTTAAATGCTGTTGCAGCTTCAATGGTTTTCCAGATTTTCTATCAGATGGACGGTGGCTTAGATAGCTTCTTATCTTTAATCGGCATGGATCCATTATTTACAGTTGTTGAAAACGGTCAGGAGATTGTTAAGTACCCTGAGTGGTTAGCAAATCCAAAGATTGTTAACTGGGCACTGGTTGCAGCTTCTGTATGGCGTTATTTAGGTTTCAACCTGATTCTGTTCTATGGTGTTTTACAGTCAATTCCTCAGGATCAGTACGAGGCAGCAAGAATCGAAGGTGCATCAGAGTGGCAGCAGTTCCGCTTCATCACCTTACCATCAATTAAGATGATTATCGGTTTACAGGCTCTGCTAGCGTTCGTAGGTTCCCTATCAGTATTCGATATTCCATATATCATTACCAAGGGCGCTAACGGTACACGTACTTTCGTTATGGAAACCATCCGTGTTGCATTCGAGCACAACGGTTACGGTATAGCATCTGCAATGGCTGTAATTCTGTTAGCTCTTGTTGTCTTCTTCATGATTTTACAGAAAGTACTGTTCAAAGAGGAGAAATAATCAATGTTTTCTAAAGCACAAAATTTAACTCCTGAGCAGTTAGCTCTGCTACAGAAAGTAAATAAAGCTGAGCGTGAGATTAAACTTGCAAAGTTTAAGATGCACTTAAAGTCACCACGTTGGCTGTTCTGGATGTTCTTCAAGTACTTAACATTCTTCTTAGCATCTGTTGCAGTGCTTGTACCTCCATACTCAGTATTTATTACTTCTTTCAAGTCAATTGATCAGTACTACGATACAAGTATTTCAAAGTTACATGCTGAGTGGTCATACTTTACAAACTTTGATAACTATATCAAGGCATTTGATTTTGGTAACTTAGGTACAGGTTTCGTTAATACCGCAATTATCTTAGGTATTTCACTTATCCTTACCATTATCTTCGGTACTCAGGTAGCATACGTATTATCACGTTTTGCTTTCAGAGGTAAGAAGTTAGTAATCCTACTGTACTTAATGGCAATGTTAATTCCTGCAATTACAACTCAGGTTGCAACTTTCCAGGTTATCTATGCTATCGATTACTTCTTCAGAAACTTCATTTCACAGGGCTTTGCTAACGCAATCATCATGTGGAAGGTTATCGTGCTGTACGTTGGTGCCGATGTAGTTATGATTTACGTATTCTTACAGTTCATGAAGGGTATCCCTATGGAGCTTGATGAGGCTGCTAAGATTGAAGGTGCTAGCTACTGGACAATTTATCTGAAGATTATTCTTCCATTATTAAAGCCAGCTATCGCAACCATTATCATTCTGCGTACTATTTACATCTACAACGACTTCTACTTCCCATTACTGTACTTACCAGATATGCAGACAGTATCTACAGCTCTGTACCACTTTGTTGATTCTCCAACCGGTACACAGCCTACCTTATTGTCAGCTGGTGTTGTAATCGTATTGATCCCATCTATCATTGGATTCTTACTGTTACAGAAGCAGATTTACGCTGGTGTTACTAACGGCGCTGTTAAGGGTTAATAAGATATGTCCACACCAATAGTTTTAGCTTGCCACTGGATGTGCCGCCTCTGCTGGATCCACATCTTAATGGTAGTAATGACTATCTTAGGCTTAGGACTGTTTGGTGTGTCACCAGCTCTGGTTGTAGGTTGCCTTCTTTTAAGAAGATACCTAAACGGCCATAACAAGGTCACCATCTCAATGGTGTGGACAGAATATAAAAAGGAATTTATTCGAGCAAATAAAGTTGGACTGTTACTAATCTTTGTAAGTTTTGTGTTCTTTTTCTACTACTCATACGGTATCAATGTAGAAGGACAGCTATTTAATGTGATTGGAAAGATCTGTATCGGACTTTCAGTATTCACACTGTGCTTTGGATACTTAGTGTTAGTAATGATGAGTGTTTATGACTCAAAGACAATTTTAGGAAGCTTACAGAACGGTGCCATCCTAATGCGCAACTATGTTGTAGTTGGAGCCACAATTCTCGCTTTTGTAGCTACATATTTAGTTGAAAGATTTATTCCAATTATCGGTTTATTTTATGGCTATGTTCCTGCTTTCTTTACCACTGTAGGCATACTCTGGTATACAAGTGCAGAACTTAAGTCAAACTAGAATCTTATGTTTATGGAGAACATGATGATCTCTCTAGAGAATTTAAAGGAAGAGTGCAAACAAGAAGCTCGTAACATTCTTGATTTCTGGTATGCATATCAGGATAAAGAGTTCGGCGGTTTCTACAGTTACTCAGATTTTAACGGTAACATTGAAAAAGAGCACGGCAAGGGTGTTCTACTTCATGCCCGTATTCTTTGGGCTTTCTCATATGCCTATAAGATCTTAAAAGAGCCTAAGTACAAAGAGGCTGCTACTCACTGCTATAAATTCATCCGTGACTATGCAGTAGATAAAGAGTTCGGCGGTGTTTACTGGTTCCTAGATTACAAGGGACAGCCTACCGACCCACAGAAACACGTATATAACCAGAGCTTTGTTATTTACGGTTTAAGTGAGTACTTCTTAGCAACAGGTGATAAAGAAGCTTTAGATTTAGCTTTAAATCTTTTCTCTTTAATCGAGAAGAATGCTTTTGATGAAGTTTACGGCGGTTACAGAGAAGCTTATGACAGACAGTGGAGCCCAATCGAGAACAAGCTAGTTTGTGATACCGCTGAAGGTGTGTTATCAGAGAAGTCAATGAACACTCACTTACACATCTTAGAGGCTTTCACAAAACTTTACGAAGCTTCACATGATGAAACTGTACAAAAGCAGATGTCAGCATTAGCTAAGTTAATGCTAGATAAGATTGTAAACAAAGAGAAGCATTTTGGTCTGTTCTATACAAGAGAATGGGATTGCTGCTCTCATGACGTATCTTTTGGTCACGATATCGAAGGTTCATGGCTGTTAGATGAAGCTGCTGATCAGATCACAGATAAGAAACTGTCTGATGAGATCCGCAAAGTTACCTTAGAAATGGCTAAAGTAACAGCTCGTTATGGTGTTGATAAAGATGGTGCAACTTTCAATGAGTTCCGTGATGCACATCTTTTAGATACCGACAGGATCTGGTGGGTACAGGCTGAATCAATGATCGGCTACTTCAATGCTTACCAGAAGACTAATGACGAGAAGTTCTTAGGTTTATCTGAAGGTTGCTTCAATATTATCAAGACTCAGTTAAAAGATAATATTAACGGCGAATGGTTCTGGAAGGTTGATCGTTATGGTAATCCTTACAAAGATTGCCCTAAGGTTGAACCTTGGAAATGTCCTTATCACAATGGTCGCGCTTGCCTGGAAATGTTTAAACGCATTGACAGCTTACAAAGTGCTAAATAAGAAATAACTTTTTTGGAGAAATATTATGTACGCTGTTAGAGTTGAAAAATTAAACAAGACTTACTATGGCAAAAACATCATTTTAAACGACATCGATCTAGAGATGGAAGCTGGTGGCTTTACCGTTCTATTAGGACCATCAGGTTGCGGTAAATCAACCTTATTACGTATGATCGCTGGTCTTGAGGATGTAACCTCAGGTAAAGTATTCATCGGTGATAAGGATGTTACTCTGCTCGACCCTAAGGATAGAGATATTGCAATGGTATTCCAGTCATATGCTCTATTCCCACACATGACTGTAGCTGAGAACATCGGTTTCGGTTTAAAACTACGTAAAGTTTCTAAGAACGAGATCAATGTGATTGTTAAGCAAGTAGCTGATATGTTACAGATTGGCCACTTATTAGACAGAACACCTGCTCAGTTATCAGGTGGTCAGCGTCAGCGTGTTGCCATCGGTCGTGCTTTAGTTCGTCAGCCAAAGGTATTCTTATTCGATGAGCCTTTATCAAACTTAGATGCTAAGTTACGTGGTGAGATGAGACTTGAGTTAAAGAAGTTACACACAACTTTAGATACCACCATCATCTACGTTACCCACGATCAGATCGAAGCTATGACCTTAGCTACCAAGATCGTTGTTCTAAACAAGGGCCACGTACAGCAGGTTGGTACTCCATACGAGATCTACAACAAGCCAGCTAACGTATTCGTTTCTAAGTTCGTTGGTACTCCACAGATCAACTTATTAGAGTGCAAGCTAGCTAAAGAGAACGGTGTTCCAGGTATTACTTTACATGATCACTTCATGCCTCTACCTGATTACGAGTTCTCAGCTCCATTTGAAGAGGGCAGAGACGTTCTATTCGGTATCCGTCCTGAGCACGTAACTCAGTTTAAGCAGTCAGAGAAGTCATTTGAGATCACTGCTCGTGTAGTAGCATATGAGAAGACTGGTTCTGAGACCTTAGTAGAGTTTGAGTGCAACGGTGCTACCGTAAGATCTAAGTTAGATGCTAACGTTGAAATTGCTAACGGTGATGACTTCAAGTTATTCTTAGCATTAGATAACGTTTCAATCTTCGACTTCAAGACTGAGAACAGAATCTAATTTAAAGTTCTAAAGATTTAATAAGAAATCAGTCTAAAGCTCCACCTAGTGTGGAGCTTTTTATTTTGGAGCAATGTAGAGAAGAATTTAAATTCGTTAGCCTGTTGTCAGCAGGTTACTTCTTAACCTATGGGGCTACCGGCAGTACAAGGTGTTTACTGTCTACTGCCAGTTACTTGGCAACCTACAGGCATTTACGTCGACTGATGCGTTTGGTGAACTGACATAATTGTGGCTAAAAATTGAGTTTGATCCCCTTTTTTAAAAACAAAAAAGCAAGCTTTTAAGGTAACTTTCCCAAGACCCTGCT
>DKDL01000021.1:0-13764 GCA_002449335.1 Succinatimonas sp. UBA6849
AAGACTGTAGCTGTTCAAAAATGTAAGTTATCAGATCTTGGCAGTGGCTCATGCTATGCTGTTCTTCCAGAACAGAGTGAATCAAAAATCGTTAATCCTTATACCGTGAACCTAGATTCTTTAGGTTTAACTGTTATTTTAGGTTTTCTATTTTTAATTCTGTTCAAGTACGCATCTAAGAAAACTACCAGTGGTGTTCCATCCAAACTTCAATGCTTCTTAGAAATGATCTTTGAGTTTGTTCAGAATACCGTTGTAAGTATTTTTAAGCGCAAGAGCAAGTTAATAGCTCCACTTTCTTTAACAGTTTTCATGTGGATTTTCTTCATGAACTTAATGGATCTGCTACCAATTGACTTGATCCCAGAATTTGCAAAACGTATTGGTATTCCATACTTCAGAGTTGTTCCATCAGCTGATGTGAATATTACCCTTTCAATGGCTGTATGTGTATTCCTACTTATTTTTGCATTCTCATTCAAAAATATTGGTGTGCTCGGATTCTTTAAGAGCCTAACTCTTCATCCTTTTAATCATTGGGCATTTATCCCAGTTAACTTCTTGTTAGAAGGTGTTTCCTTACTTTCAAAGCCTATTTCATTAGGCCTTCGTCTTTTTGGAAATATGTATGCTGGTGAGATGATCTTTATTCTGATCGCTCTATTGCCTTTATGGTGGATTCAGTGGGTTCTAAATGTTCCATGGGCTTTATTCCACATTTTAATTGTTACATTGCAGGCATTTATTTTCATGGTACTAACTATTGTTTACTTATCAATGGCTAGTGAAGAAGACTAAACACGATTTTATTTATATAAAAACAGGAGATATAAAATGGAATTAATATACCTTGCTGCAGGTCTTATGATGGGCTTAGCTGCCATTGGTGCTGCTATCGGTATTGGTATTTTAGGTGGTAAGTTCTTAGAGGGTTCTGCAAGACAGCCTGATTTATTACCATTACTTCGTACACAGTTCTTCATTGTTATGGGTCTAGTTGATGCTATTCCTATGATCGGTGTAGGTCTTGGTATGTACTTAATGTTTGCTGTTGCAGGTTAATAGACAGCAAAACCAAATTTAGAGGTATCTAGATTGGAAATTAACGCAACATTTGTTGGTCAGGCAGTAGCGTTTCTTATCTTTGCTGTGCTGTGCATGAAGTTTGTATGGCCTCCTCTGATAAATTCTCTTGAAAAGAGACAGAAAGAAATCGCTGATGGTTTGACTGCTGCCGAAAAGGCTAAAAAGAGTCTTGAACTTGCAAACGAAAACGCTAAAGACACAATTCGTTCTGCAAAAGTAGAAGCTCAGAAAATTATTGATGAAGCAAACAAAACCAGATCTCAAATTATCGATAAGGCTTCAGAAGAAGCTCAGCTAGAAAGAAAGAAGATCCTTGATTTAGCTAAGAGTGAAATTGAAGCTGAAAAGAACAAAGCTCGCGAAGATTTAAGATCTGAAGTTGTTTTTCTAGCAGTTGCAGGCGCTGAAAAGATCATTAACGAAAAGATCGATTCTAAAGCTGATGAAGCTCTGCTTAAGAAAATTGCTGATTCACTTTAATTAAGAGGTGTGTAATGGCTGAAAATTTGACTGTTGCAAGACCTTATGCTCAGGCTACCTTTGAGATAGCATTAGAAGAAAATAACTTAAGCGGTTGGCAGACCATGCTAGAAGCAATGGCTGTTGCTTGTAAAGATCAGTACTTTATGGACAGCTTAAAGTTAGCTCCTAATCCTTCAGTCGCAGCTGACAGTCTAATTTCGTTGTTAAAGGACATTCTTAGTGAAAGTGGAAAGAATTTCGTAAAGGTTATTGGTGAAAATAACCGTTTTGAAGTTATTCCTGAAATTTTCGAAGAATTTGTAAGATTAAGAGAAAAACACGAAAAGCGTTTAGAGTGTGATCTTATATCTGCAAGAGCTTTTTCTGATAGCGAAATTGAATCTCTTAAGGATAAGCTAGCTAAAAAGTTCGATTGTAAAGTTATCTTAAATCAGAAAATCGACAAAACCTTAATTGGTGGTGCTGTTTTGAAGATTGGTGACAAAGTAATCGATGCTAGCGTAAAGACAAGTTTACAAAACTTGACTTCAACCCTCAGATAAATAGAGGACATATATGCAACTAAATTCAACTGAAATTGCTGATTTAATTAAGCAAAGAATTCAGCAATTTAAGGTTGTGACAGAAGCTCGTGATGAAGGTACTATCGTTTCTGTAAACGACGGTATTGTTAGAATTCACGGTCTGTCCAACGTTATGCAGGGTGAAATGCTTGAGTTTGGTAATGACCTATATGGTCTAGCTTTAAACTTAGAGCGTGACTCTGTTGGTGCTATTGTGTTAGGACCTTATGACAAACTGTCAGAAGGTATGAAAGTTCACAGCACTGGTCGTATTCTAGAAGTTCCAGTAGGTACTGGTCTTTTAGGTAGAGTTGTTAGTGCTTTAGGTGAGCCTATTGACGGTAATGGTCCTGTTAAATCAGAGCAGTTCTATCCTGTAGAAAAAATTGCTCCTGGTGTTATTGCTCGTCAGAGTGTTTCACAGCCTATCCAGACTGGTTACAAGGCTGTTGACTCTATGGTTCCTATTGGACGTGGTCAGCGTGAGTTAATCATTGGTGACCGTCAAACAGGTAAAACAGCTTTAGCTATTGATACCATCATCAATCAGGTTAAGTATGGCGTACGTTGTATTTACGTTGCTATTGGACAGAAAGCATCAACAATTGCATCTGTTGTAAGAAAACTTGATGAAGAAGGTGCACTATCAAATACTATCGTTGTAGTAGCTTCTGCATCTGATACAGCAGCTTTACAGTACATTGCTCCATATGCCGGTTGTGCAATGGGTGAGTACTTCATGGATCAAGGTGAAGATGCCTTAATCATCTATGACGACTTATCAAAGCATGCTGTTGCTTATCGTCAGATTTCTCTATTACTTCGTCGTCCACCAGGGCGTGAAGCTTACCCAGGTGATGTTTTCTACCTACATTCACGTCTGTTAGAGCGTGCTTCAAGAGTTAATGCTAAGTATCTTGAAGAGAAGAGTGGTGGAAAGGTAGTTGGTAAGACCGGTTCTTTGACTGCATTGCCAATCGTTGAAACTCAGGCTGGTGACGTTTCTGCATTTATTCCTACTAACGTTATTTCTATTACCGACGGTCAGATTTTCTTAACAACAAGTTTATTTAACTCTGGTGTAAGACCTGCTGTTGATCCTGGTATTTCAGTATCACGTGTAGGTGGTGCAGCTCAGACTAAACTTATGAAGAAACTGTCTGGTGGTATTCGTACTGCGTTAGCTCAGTATCGTGAATTAGCAGCATTCGCTCAGTTCTCTTCAGATTTGGATGAAGCTACAAGAAAACAGCTCGATCACGGTCAGAAAGTAACTGAACTTATGAAGCAGAACCAGTATTCTCCTCTATCTGTAGCAGAACAGGCATTAACTATTTTTGCTGCTGAAAGAGGTTACCTTGAGGATGTTGAATTAAATAAAGTTCTTCCATTCGAGAAAGCTTTACTAGCATTCGCACACTCAAAATATGATTCTCTGCTTAAGGATATTGAGGCAAAGCCTGACTACTCAGATGAAGTTGTAGCTAAACTTACTGAAGTTGTTAAGGACTTTAAATCAACTCAGACTTACTAGGAGCGCTTAAATGGCAGGTGCAAAGGAAATACGTACTAAGATAGCTTCTGTGCAGAATACACAGAAGATTACTAGTGCTATGCAAATGGTAGCCGCCTCTAAGATGCGTAGGGCTCAGGAAAAAATGAGCCAGTCTCGTCCTTATTCAAAAGGTTTACACGACATTATTAATCATATTGCTTCAAGTCATAGTGAATTCCATCATCCTTTTATGGAAGAGCGTGAAGTGAAGAACGTAGGCTTCATTGTAGTTTCTACAGATAGAGGCCTATGCGGTGGTTTAAATATCAATCTGTTCCGCAAAATAACTCTAAAAATGCAGGAATTTAGCAAACAGAATGTTGGTATTAAAGTAGTGCTTTTAGGTACAAAAGCATCTGGATACTTTAACCACAGCAATATTGATGTGATGGCTCAGCATGCAGGCTTTGGTGATGATCCAAAACCTGAAAAGCTTGTTGGTGCAATCAAAGTTATGACTGATGCATTTTTGAAAGGTGAAGTTGATGCTATTTATTTAGCTTGCAACTCTTTCAAAAATACTATGGTTCAGATCCCAACTGTATCTCAGTTGTTACCACTTGTTCGCAGCGATGATGAAACAAGTAAACATCACTGGGATTACTTATATGAGCCTGAACCTGAATCAATCTTAAAAGTTGTGTTAGACCGTTATGTTGTACAGATGGTTTATCAGGCTGTATTAGAGAATCTAGCTTCTGAGCAGGCAGCTCGTATGGTTGCTATGAAAGCTGCAACTGATAATGCTGAATCATTGGTTAGTGATTTACAGCTTGAATACAACAAGGCAAGACAAGCAGGCATTACGATGGAATTAAACGACATCGTATCTGGTGCATCAGCGGTTTAATTGATGAGAGGATTTTAAAATGGCTGAAACTTCAAATAGAGCTGGTGAGAAAGGTACAATCGTACAGATCATCGGCGCTGTTGTTGATGTTGAGTTCCCTGAGGGCCATATTCCAGAGCTATATGATGCTCTAGATGTTAAGGGTGATGGTAAGAATCGTCCTGATTTGGTTCTTGAGGTTCAGCAGCAAATTGGTGGTGGTGTAGTTCGTTGCATTGCAATGGGTTCATCAGACGGTTTAAGCAGAGGCTTAGAGGCAGTTAATACAGGTGCTGGTGTTAAGGTTCCTGTAGGTAGAGAGACCTTAGGACGTATTATGAACGTTTTAGGTCAGCCTGTTGATGAAAGGGGTCCTATTGGTGAGAAAGAAAAGTGGGTTATCCACCGTGCTGCACCAACATACTCAGAGCAGTCATCAACAACTGAGATCCTTGAAACCGGCATTAAGGTTATGGATCTTATCTGCCCATTCGCTAAAGGCGGTAAGGTAGGCTTATTCGGTGGTGCTGGTGTTGGTAAGACCGTTAACATGATGGAACTTATCAATAACATCGCTAAAGCTCACTCTGGTTTGTCTGTATTCACTGGTGTTGGTGAGCGTACTCGTGAGGGTAACGACTTCTACCACGAAATGCAGGAATCAAAGGTTATTGATAAAGTATCAATGATTTATGGTCAGATGAACGAACCACCAGGAAACCGTCTACGTGTTGCTCTAACAGGTTTGACTGTTGCTGAGAAGTTCCGTGACGAAGGCTTGGATGTGCTTCTGTTCATCGATAACATCTATCGTTATACTCTAGCTGGTACTGAGGTATCTGCACTGTTAGGAAGAATGCCTTCAGCTGTAGGTTACCAGCCAACATTAGCTGAGGAAATGGGTGTTTTACAGGAGCGTATTGCTTCAACTAAGAAAGGTTCTATTACATCTGTACAGGCTGTTTACGTTCCTGCTGATGACTTGACCGATCCTAGCCCTGCAACTACTTTCGCTCACTTGGATGCAACCATCGTTCTATCAAGACAGATTGCTTCTCTAGGTATTTACCCAGCTGTTGATCCTTTAGCTTCAACATCACGTCAGCTAGACCCATATGTTGTTGGTAAAGAGCACTATGAGGTAGCTCGTGGTGTTCAGACAGTTCTACAGCGTTACAAAGAATTGAAAGATATTATTGCAATTCTTGGTATGGATGAATTATCTGAAGAAGATAAGCTTGTTGTAGCAAGAGCTCGTAAGGTTGAGAGATTCTTATCTCAGCCATTCAGTGTTGCTGAAGTATTCACCGGTTCTCCTGGTAAGTACGTACCACTAAAAGAGACTATCCGCGGATTCAAGGGTATTATCAACGGTGAGTATGATAATCTTCCAGAGCAGGCATTCTACATGGTTGGTACTATCGACGAAGCTGTAGAAAAAGCTAAGAACTTATAATTAAAGGGGTGAAAAATGGATTCTATATCATTCCATTTGGACGTAATTAGTGGTGTCGGAAGCCTATATTCTGGTACTGTAAAATCTGTAAGAGTTACAGGTTCAGAAGGTGAAATGGGCATCAGATACGGTCATACTCCTTTGTTAACAACAATCAAAACCGGTATGGTATCTCTTATCGACTCTCAAGATAAAGAAGATCAGATTTACCTAGCCGGTGGTGTGTTGGAAGTTCAACCTGATTCTGTAACCATCTTGGCTGATACCGCTTTAAGAGCTGATGATATTGATGAAGCAAAAGCTCAGGAAGCTATTAAAGCAGCTAAAGAATCAATTGCAAATCATGGTACAGGTGATACAGATTATGCTCATGCATTATCTCGTTTAGCTGATGCTATGGCTCGATTGAAGGTTGTTGAAACAGCAAGAAATAGAAGACGCTAATTTAAAGTTTTCTGTTTAAAAACGGCCCTTTTAGGGCCGTTTGTGTTATAAGACAGTCTGTTAGAATAGAAGTTTACTCTTAGTCCATAAAGAGTACTTTGACTGTCCTGCATTCTCCTCTTTTATGATCTCGTAGCCTGGAACAATCTTATTAGATCCATTTCTCATCTCTACATAAATTAAAGAATTATCATTGATTAAATTTCTATCTAGTAATTTTTTAAGAACATCCTCGTAAATGTTTAGCTTATAAGGAGGGTCGATAAAAACAATATCAAAAACAGCATTTGTGTTATCTAAAAAGTGTAGAGCGTCGTCATTTATCACATGAATGTCTTCTTTGCTCATGCTTTTTGCTATTTCTTTTAAATTAGCACTATTATCTTTATCTAATTCAACTAGAGTAATGTTTGAAGCTCCTCTTGAATAAGCTTCTAAACCTAAAGCTCCGGATCCTGCAAATAGATCTAAGACATTTGAATTATCTATGGAATTTCTAATCCATGAAAAGATAGTCTCTCTTACCCTTGAAGGAGTAGGCCTTAAACCATCAACATCTAAAACAGGTAAGAGTTTTCCTTTAAATTTACCGCCTAGAATGCGTACATCATTTTCATAAGTATTGTTTTTCATATATAAACCGAAGTAGCTAGGATTTATCAGGCTAAATTCTCAAAATGAAATGAATTTGGAATTAGTCTATAATGCATGAGAATAACACATTGTAGTAATTAAATTTGGGTAAAAATATGGGTATTTTTTCTATTTTTTCAAAAAAAAATAAAGATGAATCATCAGAAATAAAGAAAAATGAAGAATCTCTAAATGAACAAAATAATAATGATGATGTCTTATCAGAGAATAATGAGAAAATAATATCTAATTCAGAGTCTACTGTATCTGATAGTAACAATAATGAAACTCAGACCAATTTAAATGATAATGTTGATACAAAAGAATCTTTATCTGAAGGTAATCAAGAAGATCTAGTAGAAAATGAAGCTGATAGCTGTTCAGAGAAGATCCAAGAAAGTTTAAATACTCAAACTGAAAACAATAAAGCAGAAGAGCCTAAAAAAGAAAAAGTATCCTTTTTTGAAAGATTAAAGAGAACTAGAGAGAATTTAGCTTTTGGTATTGGAGCTTTAGTTACCGGTAAAAAAATTGATGAAGAGTTATATGAGGACTTAGAAACTTCTCTATTAACAGCTGATTTGGGTGTAGATACCACTAATAGCATCATTGAAAGACTAAGAGAAGAATCAAAAATTAAAGAATTAAGAGATGCCGGAGCTTTAAAGAATAATTTAAAAAACATCTTAAAAGATATCTTATCTCCTTGCAGTGAACATCTTAAAGTTGAAAAACAAGGCGATCTTCCATTTGTGATTTTAATGGTTGGTGTAAATGGTGCTGGTAAAACAACTACCATTGGCAAACTAGCTTTGAAATATAAAGCTCAAGGCAAGAAAGTTATGTTAGCAGCTGGTGATACCTTCAGAGCAGCTGCAGTAGAGCAGTTAAAAGAATGGGGAAATAGGACAGATACACCTGTAATATCTCAGCCTACAGGTTCTGATAGTGCTTCGGTTATCTTTGATGCTTTAACCTCAGCTAAAGCACATAATGTTGATGTTTTAATTTGTGATACAGCAGGAAGACTTCAAAACAAGGACAACTTAATGGAAGAATTAAAGAAAATTGTCCGTGTGATGAAGAAAATAGATGAGAATGTACCTAATGAAGTAATGTTGGTACTGGATGCTACTACAGGACAGAATGCCGTATCACAGATGAAGATTTTTGGTGAAGCTGTAAATGTAACCGGTCTTTGTTTAACTAAGTTAGATGGTACTGCTAAAGGTGGTGTAGTCTTTGCTCTAGCAGATAAATTTAAGGTACCTTTAAGATATGTAGGTATCGGAGAGAAATCTGAAGATTTAAGAGAATTTGACATTGACGCTTTTGTTGATGCCTTATTTGATTAAAAGTCGATAGTTTTTATTGCATAAGAAAAAGTTACTGGTGCTTGCTCCTATAATAAAAATTCAAAAGCAAGTGAAGTAGTAAATGACAGATCAGAATAAGCAAGAAACAATGGGAATGTTAGCTCCCGTTGGTAATATAGATAGTTATGTAAAAGCCATAAATCAGGTTCCAATGTTGGAGCCTGAGGATGAGCGTACCCTAGCTAAAAGGTTACGTGATTATGGTGATATTGAAGCTGCTAGAAAGCTGATCTTATCCCATTTACGTTTAGTAGTAAGCATTGCCCGTGGTTATTCTGGATACGGTTTACCTGTTGCTGATTTAATTCAGGAAGGTAATATTGGTCTGATGAAGGCAGTAAAACACTTTGATCCTGATGCAGGTGCAAGATTAGCTGCTTTTGCAGTTCCATGGATAAAATCTGAAATCCATGATTATGTAATTAAGAACTGGAGAGTGGTAAAAGTAGCTACTACTAAGGCTCAAAGAAAACTATTCTTTAAATTAAGACAGAATAAAAAGCGTTTAGGCTGGTTTACTGAAAAAGAACGTGAAAATGTGGCTGACGATTTAGGAGTTTCTCCTAATGATGTAGCAGAAATGGAGACCCGCTTAGCTGGTCAGGATATTGGTTTTGATATGTCAGCTGATGATGACACAGATAACTCTCAGCTACCTCTATTAGCTCCAGCCTCATATCTTGAGGATGAAAATTCTAATTTTGCCAAGAAATTTGAAAATCGAGATTATCAGAGCTACGAACTTGAAAGACTGTCTAAAGCTTTGCAATCTTTAGATGAAAGATCTCGCTATATTATTAAGAGAAGATGGCTTGATGAAAACAAAGCAACTCTACAAGAGTTGTCTGATGAGTTAAAAGTATCTGTAGAACGTGTAAGACAGATTGAAAACGCATCTTTAAAGAAAATCAAATCTCAGATATTAACTAGCAATAATGATTGCCTAGCACTAGAAAATAAAAATTCTGATATAACTGAAGACAAAGAAATCAAAAAAGAGAAGAAAACTGCTAAAAAGAAAGCTAAGAAAGCAGAGTAATATTCTCTAGTTTGTTTACTTATTATCAAAATTAATTTCTTACATTCATCATTGAAATTTCTGTTAACAATAAATGGCACATTTGTTGCTATAATAAGTTAATTGAAATTTTTAGGGCCTATATATGCTTAAAGTAAATACTTGTTACGGAAGAGTCGATTCAGAATTACTTTCAAGATTATCATCAATTAAGCTATTAGCATTTGATGTTGATGGCACTATTACTGATGGCGGTATCTACTATGACAATAAAGATATCGAGCTTAAAAAATTCAATGTAAAAGACGGCTTTGGCATAGTTGCTTTGCATAAAGAAGGCATTGAGTGCGCTGTAATTACAGGTAGAAGCGCTCCTTTAACAGATCGTCGTATGGCTGATTTACACGTAAGCCATGTAATTCAAGGCGAGATGAACAAAGGTATCGCTTTAACTAAGTTATGCGAAAAATTGAATATCGGTACAGATGAAGTTGTATGTATCGGTGATGATTTAAATGATATGCCTATGTTCAGATTAGCAGGCGTTGTCGTTTGTCCTAAAGATGCTCACCCATTTATTAAAAAAATAGCAGATTACATTACTGTAACTGAAGGCGGAAAAGGCGCTGTTAGAGAGTTATGCGACCTTATCTTAATCTCTAAAGGCGTGTTAAACGCAGACGGCGGTTTTGCAGATGAGCGTTACTAAAAGATCGATTATCTTAGCTATCTTATTTCTAATCATAGCTATAGGTATTTATGTTTACTCTACTATGGTAGGTAAGAAGGTTGTGTCTGATACTACACAGCTTCCTACATTTATTGCAACAGATACTGATGGTGCTGTTTATGATGAAAATGGTAGAGTGATTAGAACCTTAGTTTCTACTAAGACCACATATTTTGATAATAAAACACTTTACGTTTTTGAAAATCCTTTAATTAGTTCTTATTCTTATAAAGATAACAAGATTGAGCTGTGGCACATGAAAGGTAAAAAGGGACATATGATTACTGATAAGTCAGCTCATATAAGTGACAATGTCCTAATCTACCCAGGTTTTGAAGATTCAGCTATCAAAAGAGCTACAGCTAATTATTTAGATTATGACTTTGGTCTTAATACTGTTACTTCAGAAGAACTAGTAAATATTTACGGTAACGATTTTTTCACAACTGGCACAAAATTTAGTTTTGATCTAAATTCAAATGTTCTCAAATACAAAGGAAACCCAAATGCTACATATTATCCGCAGAGTAAGTAGTTTTCACCTAAGTGTGCTCTTGCTTTCACTGTTATCATTTCAAGCTGTTGCTCTTGATAATGATACAGAGCAACCTTTAAATATTGTGTCAAAAGAGCAGATTGCAGATTTTAACAGTAATAAGGCTATCTTCCTTGAGAACGTTGTAGCTACACAGGGTACCATTGAAGTTCATGCAGATAAGGCTGAAATTACAAGAGATTCTAATGATCAATTAGAAGAAATCATTGCATATGGTAAGCCTGCTACTTACAAACAGTTACAGGAGAATGGAAAGATCATTCATTCTCAGTCTTCAATTATTCACTATCTTCCAAAAAAGAATTTACTGATCCTTATCGGTAGAGCAACTATCTGGCAAGAGAACTCTCATGTAGATGGAGAGAGAATCGAATACAACACAGTTACAAAACAACTTAAGGCTACTAATGAAAATAGTCAGGATGGAAGAGTACAGAGTACCTTCATTCCTCAAGAGTTAAAGAGTGACGATAGCGATAAGGCTAAAAAATCAAAATAAATAGGTTGTTATGAGCGTTTTAAAAGCATTACATCTTAAAAAAACATATAAGAAAAGAACTGTTGTATCTGACGTAAGCTTAAGCGTAAGCAGTGGTTCTATCGTTGGTTTATTAGGACCAAATGGTGCAGGTAAGACCACTTCTTTCTATATGATTGTGGGTATTATTTCTTCTGAGGAAGGGCAAGTTATTCTAGACGATCATGACATCACCTCTTTGCCTATGCATGCTAGAGCTAGAGCTGGACTTGGTTATCTGCCTCAGGAAAACTCTATTTTTAGAAAATTAACTGTTTATCAGAATTTAATGGGTGTGGTTGAATTACTGCCAGGTCTGTCAAAATCAGAGAAAGAAGATAGAGTAAATCAACTTTTAGAAGAATTTAGTGTTTCAAGATTAAGAAACAATATCGGTATGTCTTTATCTGGTGGTGAGAGAAGACGTGTTGAGATTGCTAGAGCTCTTGCAGCTAACCCTAAGTTCATTCTTCTAGATGAGCCTTTTGCTGGTGTTGATCCTATTTCTGTTGGTGAAATTAAAGAGATTATTCTTCATCTAAGAGACAGAGGTATTGGTGTTTTAATTACTGATCATAATGTAAGAGAAACCTTAGATGTTTGTGAAAAGTCCTATATTGTTAATGCAGGTCAAATTATTGCAAAAGGAACTGCTCAAGAAGTTCTAAGTAATGATAAGGTTAAGTCTGTTTATTTAGGTAAGGATTTCTCTTTATAGTTTTAGGTATTCGGTTATGGCTGGAATAAGAAATTCGCTGCAGATCCGTGCTACTCAGACACAATCTCAGATTCTGACTCCTCAAATGCAACAAGCGATTAGATTGTTGCAGCTATCTACTATTGAGTTACAACAGCAGATCCGCCAGACCGTTGATCAAAATCCATTACTTGAAATTGATGATTCAGACATGTCTTCAATGGAAGAATCCTATGAAGATATGGTAGACAATGAGAATCAAGCTGATTCTGACTATGATCCTTTCTCAGATGACTCTTCGGTAAATAATACAACTATCGATGATGAGTTAAGCCGTTTGGATATCTTAGAAAACGGCAGTATTGATCTTGTTAAGCTTGATAAGAATAAAGAACATGATGAAGATGAATATGATTCATCAGAAAATCATGATAAAGATGATTATTCAGATCAAAATCTAGCTGATGATCAATATTCAGACAAAGATACTCTATCACAAGATAAATCTCAAAATGATGAAAATCAGTATTCAGCAGAGGTAAAGTCAGGAAAAGGTTTAGCTATTGAAAATGATGATATCTATGAAGGTGAAACAACAGAAACTCTTCATGATCATCTAATGTTCCAGTTAGAAATGTCACCTCTAGATGGCATTGATAAGAAAATTGCTGAAGCTATTATTGATGGAATTGATGATTCTGGTTATCTAAAAGAGTCTCTAGAAGATATTTTAGAGTGCGTAAAAACTCAAGATCCTACAGTAACTGTTGAAGACGTAAATGCTATTCTAAAACTGGTTCAGCATTATGATCCTCTAGGAGTAGGTGCAAGAAGTGTACAAGAATGCATTTTAATTCAGTTAAACGCCCTACCAGATGAAACTGAGTACAAAGACTTAGCTATAAAACTAATCACCAATTACATTGATTTACTCTCAAATCGTAATTATGCAGCTTTATGCCAGAGACTCTCTATCAAAGAAGATGTCCTAAAGAAGGTAAATGATTTAATTACCTCATTAGAGCCACGTCCTGGTAATAACATCGTTCATTCAAAGAAGCAAACTGATTTTGTAATTCCTGACTTAATCGTAGTTAAAGATAAACAAGGTAACTACACAGCTGAATTAAATCCAGCATCTAATATAAAAGTCAGAATTAATGAAGAATATGCAAAATTAGCAAATAGAGCTAAAAACGAAGCAGAGAAAACCTTTTTTAAAGATCATTTAAAAGATGCTAAGTGGTTTAAGCAGAGTATTGATAATAGAAATGACACCTTACTGAAAGTAGGTCGTTGCATTGTTGCTCATCAGAAAGATTTTATGGAAAAAGGTGAATCAGCAATGCATCCTATGGTGTTAAATGATGTTGCAGTTGAAATCTCAATGCATGAATCTACTATTTCAAGAATAACCACAGAAAAATACATTCACACTCCAAAAGGTACTTTTGAGTTAAAGTACTTCTTCTCATCAAGTGTAAATACAGAAAGCGGTGGTTCAGCCTCATCAACTGCTATTAAGGCTGTAATTAAAGAAATCATTTCTAAAGAACCTCCAAGAAAGCCTCTTTCTGACAGCAAGATTTCAGATATTCTCAACGAGAAAGGCTTAAATGTCGCAAGACGTACTGTAACAAAGTACAGAGAAGCTTTAGGTATACCTTCAACCTCTCAGCGCAAACAATTAATTTAGTTTTTTACAGAAAATTGAAATAGTTCACGAATTGAAATTGATTGCTAAAAAATATTAAGAAAATTGTGAAGTTACACCTTTAATTATTAGATTTTTCAACCTATTATTAAAGTGTAGTTACAATT
>DKDL01000021.1:13808-13958 GCA_002449335.1 Succinatimonas sp. UBA6849
ATTACCTGGCACTAAGATCAGGTTAAGGAAGTAAATATGCAAATCAATATTCATGGCGTAGGTGTAAAGTTAACCGATTCTTTAAAAGATTACGTCAATGACAAGTTTAAGCGTCTTGAGCGTAAAGGTGATATTATTACCTCTATCTCA
>DKDL01000021.1:14021-34931 GCA_002449335.1 Succinatimonas sp. UBA6849
AGCTGATTTAGCTGTAGCAGGTGGTAATCTTCATGCTGAGCATCAGGCAGAGAGTATGTATCCAGCAATTGATGGTCTAATCGATAAGGTTGACGGTCAGTTAGTTAAGTATAAAGAGAAGTTAAAGTCATAATCGTTAACTTCAACAACGAGGAGCCCTGCCATTGTGCAGGGCATTTTTTTGGAAAAAAGAGGAATTAGAACTTGATAGTACTGCCTAAAACACAAATACTGTCTCCTTTATTCTGTTTTAGTAAGAAAAGACTATTTGAAGAAATAGCTGAATGCGCTGCTTTTATTACTAAAAAGACTTCCAAAGAAATTATTTTTGCCCTAAATGAGAGGGAAAAACTAGGTACTACAGTATTTTTCCAAGGTGTAGCAATTCCTCATGCTGTAATACAGAGTTCAACTCCAACCTTTGCAATTTTAAGTATCCTAGATAAGCCTATAACCTTCAATTCCATCGATGCAGATGAACAGTTAGTAGATATTGCTTTTAGCTTGTTTATTTCTCCTAAAGATGATGTAGAAAAAGTTGAGTCACTTTTAAAAAGTCTTACAATAGTTTTATCTAATGTCGATTTGTTGAATGCTTTACGACTATCTAAAAATGAAAAGCAAAAAGTTGAAGTGATCCTTAATCAGATTGATTTGTTATTAGATCATGTACAAGAAGGATTAGTAGACTCTTCAGAAATTGACAATCCTCATTTTCAATAGGAAATTTTTATGACAAACAAAGTTGATCTTGTAGTTATATCAGGTCGATCAGGTTCAGGAAAAACCGTTGCCTTACATGCATTAGAAGATTTAGGTTTCTATTGCATCGATAATTTGCCTATTGTATTTCTAAAAGAGTTAATTGATTTAGCTAAGAAGAGCTATCCAAAAATTGCAGTATCTTTAGACGTTAGAAACATTCCTATTAGCGATGATTATTCAGAATTGAATGATATTTACACTAAAGCTACCCATGATCCTGATATTAATGGCACTGTGATTTTTATTGATGCTGATGATCAGGTTTTAATTAAAAGATATTCAGAGACCAGACGTCTACATCCTCTATCACTGCACAATCTCTCTTTAAACGAAGCTCTGCAAAAAGAAACAGAAATCTTAAAGATCATCTCTTCAGTTGCTGATTTACGTATTGATTCAACCAATTTATCTGTTCACGAGTTATGTCAGCAAGTTGTAACTACCATTCAAGGCAAGCCATATAAGCAGATTGTTATCATCTTTGAATCTTTTGGTTACAAAGACGGTGTAACTAAAGATGCTGATTTTGTGTTTGATGCTAGATTCTTACCAAATCCTTATTGGGAAAAAGAATTAAGAGAGTATTGTGGTCTAGAGCAACCTGTAAAAGACTTCTTTGCAAAATACCCAGAAGTAGAAGCTTATATTGATAAGATTGATGACCTACTCTTTGGTATCTTAAAACCTATAGAACAAAGTGACAGAAGTTATCTTACTGTAGCTATTGGCTGTACTGGAGGTTTTCACAGATCAGTGTATATAGCTCAAAGTCTGGCTGATAGGTTTAAAGAGCGCGGAATTTCCGTAAAAGTTCGTCATAGAACCTTACTTCGCAAGAAAAAAGAGCTTGTCTCAAAATAAGATAATCAATGAGCACATACATTTTATGTGCTTTTGATTTTGAGAAAATCTTCAAAATCTATATAATCCAAATCGAAAATTCTCATCAATACAGTGCGGTATGTTTGCCTTATGTTTGGTAAAATATACGCATATAGACTTCTTTTGTGGAATTAAACATGAGTGATAATGCACTGATTAAAGTAAGGAATGTATCGTTTTCTTATCAAAGTAAACAGATTTATAAAAATCTGACACTCGACATTCCAAAAGGAAAAATTACCGCAATTTTAGGACCTTCAGGTACCGGTAAAACCACCATTCTAAGACTTATTGGTGCTCAGTTAACTCCTAATGAGGGAACCATCGAATTTGATGGAATTAATATCCATTCTTTAAATAGAAACGATTTATATAAGTTAAGACAAAGAATGAGTATGCTATTCCAAAGTGGAGCTTTATTTTCAGACATGAATGTTTTTGAAAATGTAGCATTTCCTATTAGAGAACATACTAATTTACCTGAAGAGCTCGTCTATGACGTGGTCATGATGAACTTAGAAGCAGTGGGTATGAGAGCAGCTGCTAATTTATATCCAGCAGAATTATCAGGTGGTATGGCAAGAAGAGCTGCCCTTGCACGTGCTATTGCTCTTGATCCTGATTTGGTTATGTATGATGAGCCTTTTGTAGGTCAAGATCCTATTACTAAAGGTGTTCTTGTAAAGTTAATCTCTGATATTAACAAATCTTTAGGTAAGACCTCTGTTGTCGTTACTCATGATGTTAAGGAGATTTTAGAGATTGCTCACTACGTTTACATCTTAGCTGAAGGCTCTGTATTAGGTTGTGGTACTCCTGAAGAAATTAAGAACAGCAAAGATCCTAGAGTTATGCAGTTTATTCAAGGAGACTTTGATGGTCCTTATGCCTTTAAATTAAAAGGCTCAGACAACTATATTGAGGAGCTGTAATGTTAGGTTTCTTTGGATCTTTAGGAAGATACTTTTTAAAGAAAATAGCCTCATTAGGAAGATCAACTATTATCTTCTTTCATTCTATTTTCTCTTTACCAAACTTTAAAAAGACTTTTCCTGTATTAGTAAGCCAGATTTACTTTATTGGTGTTCAGTCAATTATCATCATCATTGTTTCTGGTCTTTTCATCGGCATGGTTTTAGGCTTACAGGGATTTAATATTCTTAAAGATTTCATGGCAACAGGATCTTTAGGTAGCTTAGTTTCTTTAGCAATTATCAGAGAATTAGGTCCTGTAGTTACAGCCTTGCTTTATGCAGGTAGAGCAGGTTCTGCTCTTACAGCAGAAATTGGTCAATTAAAGGCATCAGAACAGTTATCTGCTTTAGAAATGATGGCTGTTGATCCTCTAAAGAGAGTTATTGCTCCAAGATTCTGGGCAGGCATGATCAGTATGCCTATCTTATCTTTACTATTCTGCCTTGTTGGCATCTATGGTGGTAAGTTAGTTGGAGTAGATTGGTTAGGTCTTGATGATGGTATTTACTGGTCTAGTATGCAAGCTAGTGTGGATGCTTTAAAAGATCTTATTCCTATGATGATTAAGGCAGTCGCTTTTGGCTTTGTATGTACGTGGATAGCTCTGTTCAATGGCTATGATTGTAAGCCTACATCAGAAGGTATTAGTAGAGCTACAACTGCTACAGTGGTTCAGTCATCACTGGCAGTTTTAGGTTTCGATTTCGTGTTAACAGCATTAATGTTCTAATTGGGTATTATTTATGAAATATTTAAAAGCTGAAATTATGGTTGGCATATTTATGCTGTTAGGAATAATAGCAGCTGTGATCTTAGCCTTAAAAGTTGCAGGCCTAGTTTTAAACAGTAACAACCAGACTTATAAAGTTTATGCAAATTTTGAGAATGTAGGCTCTCTGAGAATTAGAGCTCCAATTAGAATTGGTGGCGTTCTAATCGGTAGAGTAGGAGCTATTTCTTTAGATCCTAAGACCTTATCTCCTGTTGTAGAGCTTGATATTGAAAAGCAATATGACAAATTATCAAGCGAGTCAAAAGCTTCAATTCAAACAGCAGGTATTATCGGTGAGCAGTACATTAGTATTACTCCAGGCTTCTATGATGAGGATATGGGTTCAACCTATCTTAAAGATGGTGACGTAATCCATGATACAGGTTCAGCTTTAGTACTTGAGGATTTAATATCTAAATTCGTATTCAATTCAAGTGCAGACAAGAAAGACTCTCAGGATAAAGAGCAGGCTAACAAAGAAGCAACAGCTCAATAGTAGGTGAAATTATGAAGAAAATTTTTAGTTATTTTTTAGCATTAGGAATTGCTTTATGTGGTGTGTCATCAGTTCAGGCTGCTGATAACAATCCCTATGAATTGGCTAATGAAGTTGCTACTACAACCATTAACGATATTAAAGCTAACAAGGACAAGCTGTCAGATAGATCTGTAGCAGAAGGAATCATTGAAAAGGATCTTATTCCTTATATTGATATCAAATATGCTGCTTACAAAGTTATCGGTACATCTTTAAAGGATACTTCAGCTGAAGAAAGACAGCGCTTTACTGATGAGTTTGCTGTTTATATGAAGAACAGCTTAATTGATGTTTTAAGCAAATATACCAATCAGGATATCGTTCCAGCTAAAGTAGAGACCGTTGATCCTTCAACCAATCTAGTTTCTGTAAAACTGTTGATTAGAGAGACTGGTAAAAAGGATTTAGAGCTTGTTTTAAAGCTAAGAAAGAACAACAAGACCGGTCAGTGGAAAGCATTTGATCTTATTGGTGAAAACATTTCAATGTTAGATGCAAAGATTTCAGAGTTATCACCAATTATCAAGAATAATGGTGTAGACGCTGCAATTGCAAAGCTTAAGTCAGGCGATAAGAAGTAATTGTAAGAATGAATAAGATAGATAAATTAAACTTTGATTCTGTACCAAGCCTTTGGGACAAGAGAGAGGACTTATTCAAAGAGAATACAGTTGATCTAAAAGATATTAGCTCAATTGATGTCTCTGGAATGGCTCTTCTTGTTAAATGGGCAAAGGCTCAAAAAGATCAAAAGTTACATCTTATCAATGTACCTGTAAGTGCAATGAACCTAATCAATACTTACAGATTAGGTCAGTTGTTTGTATTAGACTAAACTCTAATTTGATATAGAAAAGAAAATATGGCAGAACAACAACATTTTGAAGGTTTTGATGCTGAGCCAGAAGAGGGTAGCAGAAGCTCTCATAAGAGGGAAGCTCAAGCGATTAGAAAACTTGTAGAAAAGATTGCTAATCTTGGAGAACAGAGTTTTAAATCACTGGTTATTCCTCAAGACGTTAAAGAGGCTTTGTTAGTAGCTCGTAAACTCAAGCCAAAATCTGATGAAAGACGTCGTCAGTTACAGTATGTAGCAAAGCTACAGAGAAACTATGATGACTCTGATTTAGAAAATCAGGTAAATATGTTAGGTGCTTCTTCAAAAGAAGATCCTAATACTATGAAACTAGAAAAATTAAGAGAGAATATGCTCAACGGTGGTGTTGAGGTCTTAAATGGATTCTGTTCTTTAATTCTAGATACTGATAGAAATAAGCTTAGAACTTTAATTAAGAAAGCTAAGGCTGAACTTACAGCAGATGCTGAGGCAAGTAAGCCTAATTCAAGAGCTTTATTCAAGTATTTAAAGAGTGAGATTGCAAGAGCAGGAGTTGAGATCCCTCAAGAACTGTTAAAGTAATAGACTACCTTAAAAAGCCTCTCAAATAGCAGTATGTAGATGAGTAGGTTGATAGTGAATAGTTAGATGAATAGTTAAGTCAGACAAGGTGAAAGCATCACAGTGTCTGACTTTTTAATTTAAGCTTTAGTACCGCCAACAGTAATAGAATCTATTTTTACTGTAGGTTGACCGATTCCAACAGGGACGGATTGTCCTGCCTTACCGCAAACGCCAATACCAGCATCAAACTCAAGATCATTACCTACCATTGATACTTGTTGCATGGTCTTAGGACCGTTACCAATTAAAGTAGCTCCCTTGATAGGGGTTGAGATTTTACCGTCTTCAATTAGATATGCCTCAGAGGTTGAGAATACAAATTGACCAGAGGTGATATCAACCTGACCGCCTTTAAAGTTAACAGCATAGATACCATCTTTTACTGAAGATAAGATCTCTTCTTTTGTAAAATCACCTTTTTGCATATAGGTATTGGTCATTCTAGGCATTGGAAGACAGTTATAGCTCTCACGTCTGCCATTACCAGTAGGTTTCATATGCATCAGCATGGCATTCTGTCTGTCTTGCATATATCCTTTTAGGATTCCCTTTTCGATAAGCACATTAGATGCTGTATCAGTACCTTCATCATCAAAGCTCATAGAGCCTCTTCTGTTAGGAATAGTACCATCATCGATGATAGTACAAGCATCAGATGCTACTTTCTGTCCAATCTTTCCTGTAAAAGCTGAAGAGCCTGTTCTGTTGAAGTCACCTTCAAGTCCATGACCTACTGCTTCATGTACTAAAACACCAGGCCAACCTGCACCTAAAACAACAGTCATGGTACCAGCAGGAGCTGGTATTGCCACCATGTTTACAGAAGCGATTCTTACTGCTTCTTTAACAAGATCTTTTAATGAATTGTTTTTTAATAATTCTTCTAAAAGAATGGCACCACCGGCGCTGGCATAACCTACTTCTCTTCTGCCATCTTTTTCCATAACTACAGAAACAGAGAGATGAACCATAGGTTTGATATCATATCTTGAAGGATTATCTGTAGGCATTACTAAGGTGGTTCTGTGAGTGCATGATAATCCAGCCATTACCTGAACTACTCTAGGATCAAGAGCTCTAGCTTCAGCATTTAAGATTTCTAAAATCTTAGCCTTTTTAGCTCTATCCATAGAAAAGATAGGATCATCACTAACATATAAAGCATTGGTCTTTTTAACACCGTTATTGATATCAATACTGTTACAGTTATGACCTTTACTAATTGAATGAGCTGCAGAGCAAGCTTCATAAAGAGACTTATTATCTAATACATCAGAGTAAGCAAAGCCTGTTTTAGCACCGTCAATTGCTCTTACTCCAACACCCTGACTAATGTTAAAAGAGCCTCCTTTGACAATACCTTCTTCTAGAGAAAAGCTCTCTGAGACAACTCTTTCAAAAAAGAGATCGCCAAAGTTGATATTTCTTTCACATAGTAATTTAAGCGCTTTGTTTGCACTCTCTTCAGTGATATCACTATTACCCCAAAGGATAGATTTAGTTTTTTCGTAATTATCCATTTTTAGAACTCTTTTAAGAAATTTACAGAACTATTTCTTTGCGTCTTTTACTTTAGGAACAATTCCAAAATCTTTTAAGCACTCTCTAACTTCGCAGATAGGCAAGCCAATAACAGTACTTACTGAGCCTTTTACTTTTTCAATCAGCATTGAAGCAATACCCTGTAAAGCATAGGCTCCAGCCTTGTCATCGCCCTCACCAGAGTTTACATAGGTCCAAATAAGCTCATCATCTAATGGAGCAAATGTAACCTCTGTTGCACATACAAAGCTTCTAATTTTTTCGTTTTGTTGAATGGTAGTTCCTGTATAAACAGAGTGAGTCTTACCTTGTAACTTTTTAATCATCAAAAAGGCATCATCTCTATCTTTTGGTTTACCTAAGATCTCTGCGTTTAAAGATACGACAGTATCAGCAGCAATAACTACTGCATCAGGGGATTCTTTGGCTACAATGGAAGCTTTGAGTTTTGATAGCCTTTTGACAAGCTCTGAGGGGATTTCATCTTTAATTACAGATTCATCTGCATGAGGGATCACAATAGAAAAAGGGATCCCTAAATAAGACAGAAATTCTTTTCTTCGAGGAGAGCCTGAAGCCAGAATTAGTTTGTTCATATTAGTCAATTTTTTCTTTATCTTCTGTATCAATAGAGAAGGTTGAACAAAGAATATAACTGATTAAATACACAATTGGCCAGAATGCAGCTGTAATTAGAGTAGGTAGAATGAAGCTTACCTCGTAATAGCTTTGACCAATAATATGCTCAATCCAGTAACCTAGTACATTAACGATTAAGTTAATGACTCCAATAATGATTGCCTGTTGCCACAGAGAATATTTTGGAAAGTTCTTAAATTGAGTACTAATTAGATAAATCTGAGTACTGATTACGAAGGCATTAATGCCCAGAGGAGCTCCAGTTACCAAATCTAAAATAATTCCAACTAGCCATGCAGTTTCAAGCTTTAGTGTAAAGTGGCTATTCATTGAAAAGAAGATTAGTACCAGTACTAGAATATCTGGTCTGTAGTCAGAAATAGATGCTGGCAGGTGCACGATCTGTAATATCAAAGAGATAAAGATCATTGGCACCAGAACAAACAGAAAAGATGATTTTTTCTCTTTACTAATCATTTGATCCCTCTGTGTTCTTTTGTTTTACAGTATCGTCTTGTGCTTTTTTATTATCATCTTCAGATTCTGTTTTCTTTACTTTTACAGACAGGGTTTCAATCAAAGTCTTAACCTTTTCTTGATGCAGAATAACTTTATTGTCTGTAAGTTGTTTTGCTTTGGTCTGAATATCGTCATCTTCAAAAGATTCATCATTAGACCAGAACATTAGTACATAGCGCATCTTATCTATGTCTACTAATGGTTTTGCTTTAATCGCAGCAAAAGGCTGAGAATCAGAAATACCAACAGAGGTAACCTCTGCTACAGGGTAACCTTTAGGATAAACTCCACCGATACCTGAGGTTAAAAGTAAGTCTCCTTCTTTTACATCAGCAGAACGTGGTACGTTATTGATATTGATCTCACCATGAGCACCAGTACCTGCTGAGATTGCTCTAACAAATGATCTGCTATCAATAACAGGAATAGAACAACTTGGATCTGTAAGTAAAAGTACTCTTGAATAAGAGTAATTTACGTTCATAACCTGACCAACTAGACCTTTATCTGTAATAACAGGCATACCTTCATAAACGCTTTCCTTTGAACCGCGATTTACGATAACTCTATGTAGATATGGATCAGGATCAACGTTGATAACTTCAGCAAATAATCTCTTAGTATTAGCTCTAACAGGAGAGTTTAATAGCTGTCTTAGAGCCTGATTTTCGTTTTCGAGATCTTTTAGTTTTAAAACATCAGCTCTTTGCATGAAGTTTTCAGTAGATAGTTTTTCGTTCTCTTTAATAAGTTCGCTATGGCTCTTAAACTGGGATGACATCAGTTTACTCATAGCATGAGGGGAATCAGCAAATACCAACACTGGGTAAAGTGCAGACTCTACATAAAATCTGAAATCTGTGAGAATTTTAGAACGAACGTCTAAAGCCATTACAGCCAATGACAAGACAAGGACAATGGCAAATCTGAAATGGGTTAGTGAATTATTCTGATCTGAATTTTTCAAATCACATCCTAGTAAAACTAAAGGATCTCCATAGAGGAGATCCTAATTTAAATTAACTAATCGAAGATTTCGTTATCTTGAGTGTCATACATCTCAAGAGCTTTACCGCCACCGCGAGCAACGCAGGTTAGAGGATCATCTGCAATAGTTACTGGAATACCAGTTTCTTCTCTTAGTAGCTTATCTAAGTTGTGGAGCAGTGCACCACCACCTGATAACATCATACCGTGCTCTGCAATATCAGCAGCTAACTCTGGAGGTGATTTCTCAAGAGCTGTACGAACAGCAGCAACGATACCCTTAATAGGATCTGAAAGAGCTTCTAGGATTTCGTTAGAATTTAAAGTGAATGAACGAGGTACACCTTCAACAACTGATCTACCACGAACTTCCTTCTCATGCATTTCCTGCTCAGCATAAGCAGAACCGATTTCAATCTTAACCTGCTCAGCGGTTGATTCACCGATTTCGTAGCGCTTGGTGTTACGAACATAATCGATGATAGCCTGATCGAAACGGTTACCACCGATTCTTACAGAGCTTGAGTAAACGATACCATTTAAAGAAATGATTGCAACTTCAGTAGTACCACCACCGATATCAACAATCATAGAGCCTTTTGCTTCTGAAACAGGAAGACCAGCACCGATAGCAGCAGCCATAGGTTCTGTGATTAAGAATACTTCACTTGCACCAGCGCCTTCTACAGACTCTCTAATTGCTCTACGCTCAACCTGAGTAGCACCACATGGAACGCATACTAATACGCGTGGGCTTGGTTTGAATGGTACGAAATGAGAACCCTGCAGAACCTTAGAGATGAAGTACTGTAACATTTTCTCTGTGTACTGGAAATCTGCAATCACACCATCTTTCATAGGTCTGATAACTTCTAGATTATCAGGGCTACGACCTAACATGGTCTTAGCAGCTCTACCTACTGCATCTACTTTGCGCTGTGCACCGCCGTTTCTGTCTAAACGGACTGCAACTACAGATGGCTCATTAAGGACGATGCCTTTATTTTTGACGTAAACTAGAGTATTAGCTGTTCCTAAATCGATTGACAGATCATTAGAGAACATGCTTCTTAATTTTTTAAACATTTATTGGATCCGATGCCGAAGTTTAATATGGCCAAATATTAACAATCTGCTTAAGATTATTTTGTGCAAAAGTATATCACACACAGCCTGTCTTTCGTTGACTGAATGCTAGTTTGACTAAAAAAAGTCTTATCTTTATCACATCTTTTACACGCAAACTTTAGCGCACAAAATTCTAACACTTAAGAGTTAGCAAAAAATTATCTAAAAAAATAAGCAGGCAAACGCCTGCTTGTTTTTAGAATGGGAGATCGTCGTCTGTTGCTCCATCAACTGTGCTTGAAGGAGAACCATACATATTAGGCTCCTTTGGCTGTTGAGGTTCTGCACTCTGAGGAGTTGCAGGAGTATATCCAGCACCACCCTGATATCCACCCTGTGAGAATGAATTTTGCTGACCATATACAGGTTGCTGACCCTGAGCAGGCTGTGCCTGAGTAGCTGTTGTGTATGGATTAGCATTTTGCATAGGTGCACTGCCATAAGTAGACTGAGGAGCAGAAGCATTCTGTGAGCCGTACTCAGATCTGTATGACTGACCGCCCTGATAAGGTTGAGATGACTGGTAAGAAGAGCTAGGAGCTGATGCACCGTCATTCTGGAATGAAGTGTTCTTGCTGCCTAGCATTTGCATTTCATCGGCAACAATCTCAGTGATAGTTCTCTTAACGTTCTGCTTATCTGTATATGATCTAGTGCGTAACTTGCCTTCGATGTAGATTTGTGAACCTTTGTGTAACCACTGATGTGCAATTTCAGCTAATTTTCCCCACATAACTACGCGGTGCCACTCAGCAAATTCAGTTACCTGCTGTGTGTCCATACTGCGTCTCATTTCGTTGGTTACCATTGAAATGTTCACAACAGCAGTGCCTGAACTGGTCTGTCTGTATGAAGGTTCATCTCCAAGATTACCAATAAGTATTACTTTGTTAACTCCACGAGCCATATACTTTCCTTTAAGTTTTGTATAAATAAAATCAATTTGATGGGTATTGTAAGTGAATTTTTTTAGAGCACGCAATATTTAGTGGCAAAATATGAAAAAGATCAGCACAAAATGAAGAATGTTCGAGAAAATCCTTTAAATATCATACGGTAATTTTGATAAAAAAAATTTGTTCGATCTATAAATTTACAAAAAATAATTCCCTTAGAATTGATACAATCACTCTCAAAATATTTAAGAGTTTTTGTATATGGATAAAATATCAATTCGCGGTGCCAGAACTCATAATCTTCAGAATTTAAGTCTGACAATTCCAAGAAATAAGTTAGTTGTAATTACAGGTCGTTCAGGTTCAGGTAAGTCATCTTTAGCTTTTGATACCTTATATGCTGAAGGACAGAGAAGATATGTAGAGTCATTATCTTCATACGCAAGACAGTTCTTGTCATTAATGGATAAACCTGATGTAGATTCAATTGAAGGTTTATCTCCTGCAATTTCTATTGAGCAGAAAGCAGCATCACATAATCCAAGATCAACTGTTGGTACAGTAACTGAAATACATGATTACTTACGTTTGATGTGGGCTCGTATTGGTTTAGCTAAATGTCCTGAGCATGGAACTGTTCTGAAAGCTCAAACAGTTTCTCAAATGGTTGATGCTGTTTTACAAATGCCTGAGGGCAGTAAAATTATGATCCTCTCACCTATTGTTAGAGGACGTAAAGGTGAGTATAAGCAGTTATTCTCTGATTTAGTAAAAGATGGTTTTATCAGAGCAAGAATCGATGGAGAAGTCTGTGACTTATCTGACCCGCCTGATTTAGCTCTAAGAGAAAAGCATAATATCGATCTTATTGTAGACAGAATCAAAGTTAGAGCAGATCTAAAACAGAGGCTTGCTGATTCTTTTGAGACTGCTTTGAAATATTCAGAAGGATTAGCTGTTGCTTGTCCTATGGATGATCATAAAAAAGAAGATGAGATCTTATTTTCATCTTACTACTCTTGTCCAATCTGCGGTTACTCAATTCCAGAGTTAGAGCCTAGAGATTTCTCTTTTAATAATCCTCATGGCTCATGTCCTAAGTGCGAAGGCCTAGGAGTCATGATGATCTTAGATGAGGATAAGATTGTCCCTGATAAGAACAAGTCTGTATTTGAAGGTGCTATTTCAGGCTGGGATAGACAGAATCCATTTTTCTTCAGACAGTTAGAAGCTGTGGCTTCTTACTTTGATATTGATTTGAAAAAGCCGTACAAAGATCTTACAGATAAAGAACGTAAATACCTCTTGTATGGTACAGGTAAGACTGCAATTCCTATGGAGATTGTGTACTCAGGAGGAAAGAAGTCTCGCTCTAGCGTAGAACCTTTTGAAGGTGTAATTCCAAACTTCGAAAGACGTTTGCATGAAACCGAGTCTGAATACGTTAGATATTACATTTCAAAGTTAATGAGACCGCTTCCTTGTCCTGAATGTCATGGAACTAGACTTAAGAAAGAATACTGTAATGTCTTTGTAAACGGTAAGAGTTTACCTGAGATCAACGATTACTCAATTAAAGAGTGTTATGACTTCTTTGATAACTTAAAGTTATCAGAACAAGAAACAAGTATTGCAGCACGTATTTTAAAAGAGATTAAAAACCGTTTATGTTTCTTGATAAATGTAGGTTTAGGTTATCTAACTTTATCAAGATCAGCTGAAACTCTGTCAGGTGGTGAGTCTCAAAGAATTAGACTTGCAAGTCAAATCGGTGCTGGTCTTACAGGTGTGATGTATGTTTTAGATGAACCAAGTATTGGTCTGCATCAAAGAGACAATTCAAAGTTACTGATGACTTTAAAGAATTTAAGAAACATCGGTAATACTGTAATTGTAGTTGAACATGACGAAGACACCATGAGAGCTGCTGATCATATTATCGATATTGGACCTGGTGCCGGTATCAATGGCGGTAAGGTCGTAGCTGCAGGTACTGTAGAAGAGATTGAAAACACCAAAGGTTCTTTAACAGGTGATTACTTAGCTGGCAGGAAAAAGATAGAAATACCTAAAAAGAGAGTAAAAGCTCAAAAGAGCAAAATGCTGACTTTAAAAGGATGTAGAGGTAACAATTTAAAGAATGTTACAGCTTCATTCCCTGTAGGTTGCTTTGTAGTAGTAACCGGTGTGTCAGGTTCAGGTAAATCTACTTTAGTAAATGATACTTTAGTAAGAGTTGCTGAAAGAGAGTTAAATGGAGTCACTGCTAACGACGATCCTGCTCCATACGATTCAGTAAGTGGACTTGAGAATTTTGATAAGATCATCTGTATCGATCAAAGTCCTATTGGCAGAACTCCACGTTCAAATCCAGCTACTTATGTAGGTCTGTTCTCTGATATTAGAGATTTGTTTGCTAAAACTCCTGAAGCTAGAGCTAGAGGTTATACCTCAGGACGTTTCTCTTTTAATGTAAAAGGTGGACGTTGCGAAGCTTGTCAGGGTGACGGTACTATCAGAGTTTCAATGAACTTCTTACCAGATGTTTACGTTAAGTGTGAACAGTGCGACGGTAAACGTTATAACCGTGAAACTTTAGAGGTCTTATATAAAGGCAAGACTATCTCTGATGTCTTAGATATGAATGTAGAGCAAGCTCTAGAGTTCTTTGAGGCTGTGCCTTCAATTGCTAATAAGCTTAAGACTTTAATGCAGGTAGGTCTTTCATATATAACCTTAGGACAGGCAGCAACCACCTTTTCAGGAGGAGAAGCTCAGAGAATTAAGTTATCAAAAGAGTTATCAAAGAGAGCTACAGGTAAGACACTTTATGTCTTAGATGAGCCTACTACAGGTCTCCATTTTGAAGATGTGAAGTTACTGTTAGAAGTTTTATTAAAGCTAAGAGATCAGGGCAATACTGTAGTTGTAATTGAACATAATCTTGATGTGATAAAAACGGCAGACTACTTGATCGACTTAGGTCCAGAAGGCGGTAGCGGTGGCGGTGAGATCATCGCTTGTGGTACACCTGAGGAAATTAGTAAATGTGAAAAATCATTTACAGGACAATTTTTAAAACCAATTCTAGAGCGCGGATATTAGAGGAGCTTTAAATGACAGAGTTAACCGATAAAGAGTTAGAGGCAATTAAATCTTTAAATGCTGAATACAGACAGGCTATGTTCAAAAGAATAGCTTCAGAACAAGAAGGTTTATTTGTTCTAGTAGACAATGATGGTCCTCTTATCTTAGAAGATACAGAAGAAGATGAGAACAACAACCTCTACAGTGTATTACCTGTATGGTCTCATGAGAGATTAGCAACAGAGTATGCTAAAGAGAATAAATTAGAGTCCATGAAAGCTCAGTTCATTACTAAAAAAGCTTGGAATGAGAGCTGGGTTCCTATGTTCAAAGAGCAGAAAAACGTTCTCATTGGTTTTATGCCAGTAGGTGATGGTGATTTTTCTGTTGATGATCCTGTAGAAATTTAGGCATAAATACGCCCATAAACATGACACAAAGAAAACTTTCAACAAAAACATAGTGCAAACTTGAAAAGTTGAAGGCTTTTCTTTTGAGTTTTCAAGAAGATCATCTAAACTGAGTTTAGATGGTCATAAAATAAAATATACAAATTGAGGTATGCAAAATTAAAGCATACCCAAAAAATAAACTGATAAACCAACTAATCTTAAACTCGATTTGTCTATAAAAGTCAGTTATACCACCTTTATATAAGCAAGATTGTTTAAGGTAGATAATCAGAAAAAGTCTGTTTGTACACAGATACTAGGAAAAAGATGCAATAACGGTCAAAGTATTTTATGAGCATGCTTTGTAAGTTTTAAAGTTAACTGCTGATCGTACGTTGAATAGATATAACGTATTAGCAATTTACGGGATAATGCATTTTGCCTATGCAATCTTTACAAAATTTTCTAGACAAGCTTGATGTCTATAGAGAAATATTCACCGAAGTAAGACTGATTGAGTTATCACAGATAATTCAAACTGGGGAAAACATATATGTTTCTTGTGCATGCAGAGATATGGATGGTATCTGCCGTACCTGCAAAAACTGCATTGCGGTCAAAGCTATTGCTGATAACAGCAAAAAGATCAAATGGGAATATATAAACTCTGAAATTCACCAAATCACCGTAACTCCTACCATCATAGACGGCAAAGAGTTTGTAATAGAGTTTATTCAAAAGCTCGATGCTGATTCTCAAATCGATTCTAAAAGTAGTGAAGTTTTAGTAGACAAACTTACTGTTTATAAAGACAAGCTCTATAAAGATGTCATTACTGGTATCTATAACCGACACTATTACGAAGACAGATTAAAAGATGTTACCGCTACAGCAGGTGTTGCCGTAATCGATGTTAATGACTTTAGACTTTATAATGAGGCTTTTGGTCATCATGTAGGAGACATTATCTTACAGACTGTAGCTCAGGTTCTTTCTCACTCCTTAAACAAAAACGATGTTTTGCTACGCTATGGTGGAGATGAGTTTTTAGTTGTCTTTAATAACACTGAAAAAGATGAGTTCTACCATAAGTTATCTCAAATATCTGAATTAGTAAGCCGTGCTGCTGTACCTGGTTATTCGCAAATTCAATTATCTGTTTGTATTGGCGGTATTTACGCTAATTCCATGTTAATGTCAGATGCTGTAACTAAAGCTGACACAGTAATGTTGCAGGGCAAAGCCAATGGCAAAAATGTAGTAACAGATAATCAGGATCTTGATAGTGAAGAGAGACAGAAACAAGAAAAGCAAAAGATCCTCTTAGTTGACGATTCCAGAATGAACCGTCATCTCTTGATGAATATCCTATCTGATAGCTATGAAATTATCGAAGCTACAGATGGTAAACAGGCGCTGGATATCTTAGATAAGAAAAAAGGCGATATTGCTCTAATGCTGTTAGATATCGTAATGCCTGTTATGGACGGTTTTGAAGTCCTATCTTGGATGTCTTCTAATAATTTAATTGAAGACATACCTGTCATTATGATCTCATCTGAAGATGCAAGTGATACTGTAAGAAAAGCTTTCTCCTATGGTGTATCTGATTACATCAGCAGACCATATGATGCAAAAGTTGTTTACAAACGTGTATACAACACGATTAAGCTCTATACCAAACAAAGAAGACTTGTAGGTCTTATCTCTGAACAAATCAAAGAAAAAGAAAAGAGTAACAATATGATGATTGCAATTTTGAGTCATATTGTTGAGTTCAGAAATGGTGAGAGTGGAGCACACGTTGTTCATATCAGACTGTTAACCGAAAAACTCTTAGAGTGCTTGGTTAAAAAGACTGATAAATACCAGTTAACAGCTACTGACAGAGAGCTGATTACTACAGCTTCTGCTTTACATGATATTGGTAAGATTGCGATTGATTCAAATATTTTGAATAAGCCTGGCAAGTTTACCGACGAAGAGTATGCAATTATGAAAACTCATACTGTCATCGGTGCTCAAATCCTGGAAAAACTAGAAATGTACCGAAATGAGCCACTAGTTAAAATTGCTTGTCAGATTTGTCGTCATCATCATGAGCGTTATGATGGAAAAGGTTATCCTGATGGACTAAAAGGTGATGATATCCCAATTGCAGCTCAGGTCGTATCTGTAGCTGATGTATATGATGCATTAGTAAGTAAGAGAGTTTATAAAGATTCTTTCTCTTCAGAAAAAGCTATTGAGATGATCTTTAATGGCGAATGTGGTGCGTTCAATCCTATTTTGTTAGATTGTTTGAAAGAAATTTCAAAAGATGTGTCATATAATAAGTAGATTAAAAAATAGATAAGAGGAACACTTTGCGTTTTTTCACCTTTAAAAATACTACCGCTAGAGTAGCAATGTTTCTTCTTTCAGTTTCTTTGATTGCAGGATGTTTCTGTCAGCGCCAAGATCCTAATAAATCTGTATCTGACGATTCTTTGCCAACCATTGTGGTTGGTATCGATAACTACGAGCCATTCTCTTTTAAAGATGAAGAAGGAAATATCATCGGCATTGATGTGGAGCTAGCTAAAGAAGCTTTTCATCGCTTAAATTACAAGCCTGTATTTCAATTCATTGACTGGTCTAAAAAGAAAGAGATCCTAGACAGTAAGCAAATTGACTGTATCTGGAGTTCTTTTACTATGACCGGACGTGAAGATCAGTATCTTTGGGCAGGTCCTTACCTATACAGTCAACAAGTAGTTATGGTACCTAAGAACAGTCCCATCCATTCAATAAAAGATTTAAATGGAAAGATAGTAGGAGTTCAAAGTACTACCAAACCTGAAGAGATCTTATTGAGCAATGGTAAAAACATCCCTAAGGTAAAAGAGCTAATTGTTTTCTCCACAAAGAGTGAAACTGTAGCTTCTTTAAGAGAAGGCGGTGTTGATGCCGTTGCGGGTCATATCACAGCCTTATACCGCTACACTGTTCAAGAGAATTTCAGATTTTTAGCTGATACTCTTGAAGAAGTTAAATTGGGTATAGCATTTCCAAAATCAGGCAATTCAAAATTAGTAGAATCATTAACTAAGACCATAGAAGATATGAAAAACGAAGGTGTAGTTGATGAAGTTGTACAAAAGTATGGATTGGATCCTAAACCTCTAGTTTGGGGAAAATAAATTTTAATTTGCTTTGCAGAAGTATATGAACTTTATAAAGACAAAATTCTTTTTCTCTTTTGTGTTTTTAGTGTCTGCTCTGTTAGCCTTAGGAGCAGTTTATTGGGTTGGTACACAAAACGATTTAAAAGCTATTCAAATTCTGTCAGACAGAAATATCTCATTTTTACAATCAAGTTGTTCAAGATATGAACATTTCGTATTAGGCAGTGATACTAAAGATTTACTCTCATTAAGAGAAAAAGCTTTAGTATTAAGAAAATACAGCTCTAGAAATCCTGACAATCTAGATAGAAGCGTATTCGAAGAATTCTCAAAAGAGCAAAATATCGACGGTATTATGATTGTTGACGAGAAGCTTCATCAACAAATTAATATAGGTTCTTACACAGGTCCATTGTGGAATGACAAGATTTCACAGGACATGAAAGAAAAACTCTTAAAGTATCCCCAGAAAACTTATTTAGAGCATATGTCATTTAAGGGCAGAAATTATGATGTAGCCATTATTTCGCGCTCTGATAATAAAGGCTTGATCTTGTGTTACGTAGACCGTACTAAAAACGCTCTTTTAAGTAGCAGAATTACCGTTCAGGATATGTTGGGTGCTATGTGGTTGGAAAAAGGCGCTATAGCTTTCATTTCTAACGAATCAGGTCACATTCTCTATACTAATAACGCTGATAAATTGTCACAGCTACAGCACAAAGACAGTAAGAAGTTAGAAAATACAGGTTTTTATTTAACTCAAAGTGATGATGGTTTGTGGTACAGTCGCAAAACCTATTATAAGAACTATAAAATTGGTGTTTTCTTCCCTGAAGAAAAAATCTTTAAACACAGGAATTACATGATCAGCTGTTATTTCTTGTTTATCATTTTATTTGTCTTTGTCATCGTTTTTATCAAATACGTAACTACCACCATCAGTATTTCTCAGTTAAAGAGAACCTCAAAAGCTTTAAGATGCATTGGTGAATTCTATGAAACTGTAGTCTCATTGAGATTAGATAAAAATGAAGTTGATGTCATTAAGGCTCCTAAAGAGCTTAATTCAAAGATGAAGAATAAGTCTTTTAAAGATGCCTTAAAGTCTTTTGTAGATTATTATGCTTCAGCTGACCAGAACAATGCACTAGCTTTAATGCTAGATAAGAAAGAGTTAGTTTCTTATCTTGAAAGTGAAAACTATTTAGAGATTTCTGTTGAGGAAAACGGTAAATACAGACATAACATCGAAGTTGTCCCTCAGAGTAAGAATGAGCAAGAAAAGATTGAATCTGTATTAATCTTTGTAAAGGTAAGCGCTACTTCAATTCTATTGAAGAACTAGTATTAGTGCATAAACCTAAAAGATCCATTCATCGATGGTGAATGGATCTTAAAAAAGCTAGACAGACAAAACAAATAAAACTAAACAGAGATTCAATTCCTCTATTCTTGGTAAGGTTCAACTCCCATCTGTTTCCACTTAACTAAAGATCTTTCTCTATACCACATCTGCCAAGCGTTCATGGAATTTTGCCAAAGAATATATGTTCCAGGAATGATAGCAACAGTTGGATTTAAATAGGTTAGTGCAACCCAAATTCCAAATAGCATATTCTTTTGACCTAGGCCCTGACCGGCACTGATTCTTTGTTTTCCTATATGTCCTACAATTTTTCCAAAACTAAACTGGAAAATGGTACATAGAAGACCTGTTGTAGCAAATAAGATGATCTGTGTTGATGAGCACTGTGAAGCAAAGATATTAGCAAAGGTTTTTGCTGATAATACAAAGATAATACAAGCCCACAGATAGAAGCCTAAGTCCTTAGTATGTGTAACTAAGAATTTATGCAATTTCTTGAAAAAGATTTTGATAATGATTGCAGCAATAAGAGGTAATACAATCATTGGAAATACTTTGTATAAGATGGCAATAAATTCTGTGAAAAAAGGAATGTCAGTAGTGGTACTAATCAATGGGAAGATTAGTGGAATTCCAATTGCTGATGCTAGATTACTTAGAATGATGTAGGTGGTTAAAGCTGACTCATTGCCTCCTAACTTACCTGTAATTACAGAAGCTGAAGCTGCTGTTGGAGTAATGACACAGACTACCAGTCCTAAAAGGATGGTTTGAGCAAATATTGATAACTCATGTAGGTGGACGTAAAGAGCTAAAAATAAACTAACGAACACCTGAAAGGCAATTAGTACATAATGCCAAGCATGTGGCTTCATCTGTTTGTAATCAATCTTAATGAAAGCACAGAATAAAATAACAAAGAGAACTCCAGGTAGGCAGTCTGATACAACATATGCTACAGGTTTTAGTGGAGATAAGACCTTTATGTAATGAAACATTAAAAATACTATAAAGCCTGATACAATGGCGATTAACAGGGTAAAAGGTCTTAATTTTATTAACAGATTTTTGATATTCATTTTGAATCTAAAGTTGTAAAAAGTCTGTATTGAGCATCTAAAAGTATGCATAGGTTAGCGCAATTCTTGAAAGTATGAGTAACTTTTTTTATTCTTTAAAAAAATTACCAGAATAAATGCAGAAATGTCATAAAAAGTGGCAGAAATTAGCAGTAGCTGATATAAGATAGTAGCAGTAAAAATTGATAAAACAGGAAGTTACATGTCATCATTTTTCGAAGATTTAAAAAAGAATGAGGAGCGTCTTCAGGAGATTGCTTCATCAGTTGTAAAGTTTGCTAAAGAAAATGGCGCTGATGAATGTGAAGTTAGTGTTGGTGGTGTAAAAGGTTTATCTGTATCTAGTAGAGATATGGAAGTTGAGAACATTGAATATAACAAGGACAATGGTTTAGATGTCACTGTTTACCTCAATAAGAAAAGAGGAAACGCCTCAACTACTGATTTATCTACAGATGCTCTGCATGACTGTGTAAAGTCAGCAATCAGCATTGCCGGATATTCAAATGAAGATCCTTGTGCAGGTGTTGCTGACAAAGATCTTATCTGTACACAATTTAAAGATCTTGATTTGGTCTTTGAAAATGATGTTGATGCTGATTTTGCAACCGACTTTGCTATTTCCTTAGAAAAAGAGGCTAAAGCAAAGAATGCCAATGGTATTAAAAAATCAGATGGAGCAAGTTTTGACAGCACACTCTATACAGGTGT
>DKDL01000021.1:34986-54312 GCA_002449335.1 Succinatimonas sp. UBA6849
GGTTTTTGTCATGCCCGTTCTCAAAGTTCTGTATCCTCATCTATTGTTTTATTAGGTGAATCAGACAATAAGATGCAAAGAGGCTCTGGTTATACTATAGCTAGAGAGTTAAAAGATCTTTATTCAAAAGAACAGATTGTAGATGAGGCGGTTAAAAAGACATTATCGAAGTTAAATGCTAAGACCGTTCCTACAGGAAAATACAATGTGATCTTCAGTGAAGGTGCTGCAGTCTCTTTGTGGCAGATCTTTGCTGGAGCTATTTCAGGTGGAGCTTTATACAGAAGAAGTTCTTTCTTATGTAACAAGCTCAATGAGCAGGTATTTCCTGAGTATGTAACTATTCACGAAGATCCTTTCATTAAAAAGTCTATTGGTGCTAGATGCTACGATGCTGATGGTGTGAAAGTTAGTGTTGCTGACATTATTAAAAACGGTGTACTGCAAGAGTATTTATTGGGTACATATTCAGCAAGAAAGTTAAATTTAAAATCAAATGGTCATGCTAGCGGTATCCACAACTGGTTTATCTCATTTGGACCTGACAGAGAATATGATTTTGATGATCTATTAAATAAAGCAGGAGAAGGTATCGTAATTACTGATCTTATGGGTCAGGGGGTTGATATGGTAAGCGGTAACTACTCTAGGGGAGCTGCAGGGTATTACTTTAAAGATGGTAAGTTTGTACATGCAGTTGATGAGATCACCAGGGCAGGTAATTTAAAAGACATGTTTATGAACATGGGAGCAATTGGTAAAGATATTGATGAAAGATACAAGATTAAGACAGGTTCAATCTTAATTCCTAATATGACTGTATCAGGACAGTAACTTTTAGAATTTAGAAAACAGGACAAATAAAAAGAAACTCGAGATTTTACTCTCGAGTTTGTAGTTACAAAAATAAAACTAATGAGATCTGTTTCTGCTGGTGAATGTAATCTTATTGATACATGTAGCTTAAGAACAGCAGATCCATAATGATTGGTTTGCCAAACTTCTCTTTCATGATAGAGATAATTCTTTCTCTACATTCAATTCTGATCTTTTCACGAGCTTCGTTGGTTGCAACCTGACCAAATTCTTTAGTACCTAATATGGTAACAATGGCATCACGAATAACTGGTTCTACGTCAGCAATAATGGAGCTGTCTCTGCTGTCTTCTAGCATTAAGCTCATCTTAATTCTTACATAATGTAACTTATCAGTAGGGCTTAGTGTAGCTACGTTGGTTACAATATCAGGATTTAGGTTGTAATAACCAATTTCAGGCTCTACAACTTGCTCTTCAGCAGGAGCTTCTTCACCGTGACCTGCAAATGCCTGTGGTGCAAACATCAGTGCAAGTGCTGTTAGAGCATATAAATAAAATTTCTTTATCATTGTAAATCCTTAACTGTTAACAGAACCTTCAAGATGGTGTTCATCATATTTTCTAGTAAGGACTCTTCCGTTTAAGATCCTTACGTCTCTTGCTCCAAGAAGAGGAGAAGCTGCTTTGTTCAATTTCTGAACCTTTTCCTCATTAACGTAAATATTGCCGTCTTCTTTAACTTCAAAGTACTTATGTCTTATAAATGTATCACACATAATCTTAAATAGAATTGGATCAGCAAATTCTGGAGAATTATTTGTGACTTCTATAGGTAAACGACGTGAATAAGTTAAACATTTCTGAACAAATGTCTGTACGTTGATAGTACCGTCCTTAGTGTTCTTTAGAGCTGTTACAGCAACTAGGTATCTTACTAGGTTGTGATAAATACAACGAGATAAGATATAGAACTCTTCATAACCATCACCAGATACGAACAGCATATCAGCATCTCTGGTGATATAACCTTCAACTAGGAAGGTATCAAGATACTTATCAATAAGATTATCCAAGTCGCATTCATCAACAGGAGCAAATAGTTCATGTCTTAAGAAATAGAACAGTGAGCGCGCATGTGATCTTACGTCTTCTCTTAGAATATGACCGTTTCTGATAATAATGTTTGCCAAAAGAGCAGGAAGTGCAAAGAGGTGAACAATATTATTTTGGAAATAGGTCAACTGTAGGGACTGACCATGACTTGGGCGAACGAATTTCATATCATCGCCAATGTCATAGACATGGAATTTCTTAAGATCAATAGCCTGCTTAATCAGGGTACTTGTAGTAGCTGTAGGAATTGTAGGTCTACGTTTAGGATCAACATGTAACAGCTTTAAGTACATATCAATACACTTTTGTAACTGTCTCATGCTCATGGCATGATCTGCTACATTCATGATTGCAAGAGCACACAGGTTGATACCGTTGATGGTTGCTGAGTCATTCAAATTGATGATGATTCTGTGAGCCATCTGATTTACAGTGTCATTAAGCCAAGCAGGCCTTGCAGTACCTGTAGGGTCAATACTGTCTTTCCAGTTTGGAATATGCTCATTTAAATACTTAGGTACGATTACAGGTTTACCAAAAGTAACATAGCCACGACCATAGTTTCTAAAGCGTTTAAAAATACCCAATAAGGAAGCTGCGCTTTCCTTCTTTTTACTCTCACCGTTGAGCTCTCGCATGTAGTTGCCAACCTCTGAAACATGCTCATAACCCAAATATGTTGGAATGAAAGCAATAGGTCTTTTAATACCTCTTAACTGTGACTGTACGGTCATTGCCACCATACCTGTTCTTGGAGGTAGTGTTCTGCCAGTTCTAGAACGACCACCTTCAATGAAGAATTCTGTCGCAAATCCGTGCTCAAATAACAGGTTTAGATACTCTCTAAAGATAGTGATATAGAACTCATCACCTTTCATCTTACGTCTAATAAAGTAAGATCCACAGCGTCTGATAAGAGGTCCTACTGGGAAGAAGTTTAAGTTATCACCTGAGGCAATCTGTGGAAGTGGCAACCCCTCGTGGAAGAGCACGAATGTCAACAGAATATAGTCCATGTGAGAACGGTGACACGGAATATAAATGATCTCATGTCCTGTTTGAACTAACTGCCTTACTGTGTCAGCACCGATAACTGTCTGACCTTGGTAAATTCTCTTCCAAATATTAGAAATAATACCGTTTAAAAATCTAATAAGAGGGTATCTGGTATCAGCTACCATCACTTCTAGAATGTTTCTTGCCCTTAACAGATTCTCGTCAAAGGATTTTCCATTCTCTTTACAAGCAACATTGATAGCATCCTGAACTGCAGGCTTACTTAAGATATCCTCAATAACCATCTTTCTGTTAGGCAGAGGCTTACCAATAATAGAGCGCGCCTTTTTCATAAAGATAAGTCTGAAGGTTCTGTTCAGATCTTTAGAGAAATTAGAACCGTCAAAACGATCTTTAGCTTCACTGATGTTAAAAGAGCCACAGAAAATGGTGCAGTTATCTCTACCTGCAAAAATCATATTAAAGAATTTTCTGATAGATGGCGTTGCAGCATTAAAACCGTTTAGAGCTAATTTGTCGTAACCTGGGTTTCTTGACCATAAAACACTAATAGGAAGAACCTGCACTTCTCTGCCCGTTGTCTTGTAGCAGTTGTACCACTTTTCAAAGGTTTCACTAATATCATGGTACTTAGTTCCTTTAGCAGTGAAAAATCCTGGTGATCTTAAATAGCAAATACGTGGAATAGTGTTACCAAAAATTTTGATATCACTGAATGGAGAAGGCAATCCCATTCTTTTGGCTGCTCTTTCAATACACATCAAATTGCCCAAAGAAGAGGATACAGTTACATAAACAATGATTTTGTTTTTATCAATGTTTAACTGTTTTAGTGGCTCATAAGGAATAGTGTCGCATCTAGTGGTAATTCTAAATGGCCAGTAGAAAAAATAACGCAGGATCTTATTTAGTAACATAGTTATCTTCCAGAAAAGGTGATTTTTCTTAATACCACAATTTCAAAGCTTGTTTTTAAACTGCTTTTATAGAGCTTTGCTTATTTTTTATACATTATTAACTGTACTTTATACAGTAATCAATTTTTTAGTACATCTTCACAGTACATTTTCCACAGTACATTAATAGTTTAGTTTAACCATAATATAAAACAATAAAATTTTTTTAGATTTGCTGTTTTAATCGTCTGATTTTGCTAATTTTGTAAGCTTAATTTTTGCTAGAATTGAGATGTGATTCAGGAGACAAAAGATGCAAGAACAAGAAGACAATTTAAAAAGGTATAAAAAACTAGTAATTCTAGCTGGTGTAGCTTCAGTTTGTACCTCAATTTTATTTATTTTAATTAAGCTTGCTGTTTGGTTGGTAAGTTCTTCAACCGTTATCTTTGCATCCTTAACTGATTCTATGTTCGATTTACTAGCATCTTTAGTAAATCTCTTAGCTTTAAGGTTCTCTTTAACTCCTCCTGATAAGGAACATCGTTTTGGTCACCATAAGTCTCAGTCTTTAGCATCTTTAGCTCAATCTGCCTTCATTGGAGGTTCTGCTGTACTGCTAGTAGTTCATGGCGTCGAGAGATTTATTAACCCTCAAGAAGTTCATCATCTAAATTTAGCTATTATGGTTTCAGTAATCAGTATCGTGATTACAATCTTCTTAGTGGCTTTCCAAACATACGTCTATAAGAGAACAAAAAGTGAGGCTATTTGTGCTGACAGACTGCACTACTTATCAGATGTAACTTTAAACTCAGGCGTTATTCTGGCCCTGTTCTTAAGTTACTATGGATATAAATGGGCTGATGGTTTATTTGCTGCTTTAATCGGTTTATTTATTTTTAAAGGTGCCTATTCAATTGGAATGGGGGCAATTCAGACTCTGTTAGATAAAACACTAGATGTTAAATCTCTAACTAAGATCATCAAATGTGTAGCTCAAGAAAAGGGGGTTAAGTCATTCCATGACTTAAAAGCTCATAGTGCAGGTCCTATGGTCTATATTCAGGGACATCTAGTTATGGATGGCTCTTTATCTCTTGAAAAAGCTCATGACATTGCTGATAAGGTTGAACACAACATCAGAAAAGATTTCCCAGATGCTGAAATTATTCTGCACATGGAGCCTGATGAGAAGTCTACCTATGACGATGTTCAGTTTGAAGACAGTGAACATACCTTAGCTGACGGTGAAGTCGTGGTTAAAACTGAGCAGTTAAAGCAGTAAAACTGTCTAATGTCAAAGCTCTGCAAAAACTGTATAATTTACTGAAATTTTGTATTGCATATTTATAGGTCATAAAGATTGTAGCCAAGGCCTGTAATTGCCATAAGTAACACTTGCCACGACTAGGAAAAGAAATGTCTAACATTGATTCAGAAGTACAAGCATTTTGGAATGATCTTGTAGCTGAAGCTAAAACAGTAGTTAAAAAAGAGCCTGTTCTTGAAGATATTATGAACAAGCAGGTTATTACCTGTTCTAGCCTTGATCAGTGTTTGGCAAGAATTATCAGTTCTAAACTTGCAACAAGAGAAGTTGACAGACAACAGCTATTCCAGGTTTGTATGCAGGCTTATGCTGACGATCCTTCATTGCTTTCCTTTGCTGTAGCAGATGTTATGGCTGTAGCAAATCGTGACCCTGCTTCTAAATCAGTAGTAAGAATTTTGCTCTTTTTAAAAGGACCTCATGTACTGGAGTCTTGGAGAATTTCTCACTGGTTATGGGGCAAAGGCAGATGTGATTTAGCTTGCTATATTCAAAGCAGGATTTCAGATGTATTTTCTGTAGACATTCATCCTGCTGCAAGAATTGGTAAAGGCTTAATGTTAGACCACGCAACTAATATTGTCATAGGTGAGACTGCTGTTATTGCAGATACTGTATCTATGCTGCATGACGTAACTTTAGGAGGTACCGGTAAAGAACAAGGTGACCGTCACCCTAAAGTAGGTAAAGGCGTCATGATTGGTGCTGGAGCAAAGGTTTTAGGTAATATCCATATTGGTGAAGGTGCAATCGTAGGTGCAGGTTCCGTGGTGTTGCGTGATGTACCTGCTCATACTACAGTGGTAGGTGTTCCTGCCAGAGTGGTTGGTAGACCTCAGATGGATATGCCTTCTCTTGATATGGATCAGATGTTGTCAGGTTGTAAAGCTGATGAAGCTCAAGATCAGTGTCCTGCAATTAACGTAAAACAAATTTAGTACAAACAGATTAAAATCGGCATATACAAGCCATTTACTGCTAATATATAGCTAGAATAAAACTAAGAAAACATAAGTCAGAGCAAACAGTAGCACCATGCAATACAAAGATATGAGCTACACAAGGAACATATATGCATATTTGTGATCTTTTAGATCCTAGAGCAATCAGACTTAATGTCAATGTAAAGACTAAGGAACAGGCAATCAACTATTTAGTTGATTTGATGTCTAATACTGATTGCTTAAGTGATCCTGACAGATTTAGAGCTGCTGTTTTTGACAGAGAATCAAAAGTCTCAACTGGCTTAGGCGAAGGTGTTGCTATTCCTCATGCCAAAAGTGCTGGTGTTAAAAAGCCTGGCTTAGCAGCTATGGTTGTGCCTGAAGGTGTTGATTTTGACAGCCTTGACGGTAAAACTACCAATCTATTCTTTTTAATAGCTTCTCCACATCAGGCTTCAGATGCCCATTTAGATGTTTTAGCTCGTCTATCTACTCTTTTAGTCTCTGAAGACTTTAGAAAGAATTTAGCTGAATGTAAGAGTGTGGATGAATTTTTAAATATCATCAACGATGCTGAAAAGAAAGAAATTCAAAAAGAAGCTGAGCGCAATAAGTCTCAAGAGCAACATCAGGCAGAAGTAAAAGCTGGCGAAAAAGAGTCTGATGCCTATGACATCGTAGCAGTAACAGCCTGTCCAGCAGGTCTTTCACATACCTATATGGCAGCTGAAGCTTTAGAGAATAAAGCTAAAGAATTAGGACTTAGCATTAAGATTGAAACTGATGGTGCTGCAGGTAATAGAAACCGTCTGCTCCCAGAGGATATTGCTAAGGCAAAAGCAGTAATTGTAGCTGCCGACAGAATTGTTGAAATGGACCGTTTTATCGGAAAGCCATTAATTCGTGTTGGTGTAGTAGATGGTATTAGAAAACCTCAAGAGTTAATTGAAAAAGCTCTTGATCCAAAGTGTCCACTCTATCAGACAGGTGTCTTAAATAACTCAACCTCAATTTTTATGAGGCTGTATCGTCACTTGATGAGTGGCATGACCTATATCATGCCTATTGCAGCTACAGCTGGTATCTTATCCGCTTTAGCAAGGTTAGAATTTATCCAAGGAACACAACTAGGTTTCTTCTTAGATAGAATCGGTTATAGTATTGGTACTTTACTGTTTCCAATCTTAAGTGCATTTATCGCATTCTCCATTCGTGGCAGAACCGCTCTTGTAGCAGGTTTTACCGGCGGTGTCATGGCAGATCTTGGTTCATCAGGAGTTATCGGTGCTGTTGTAAATGGTTTTATCGGTGGCGCTGTAGCTTTAATTGCTACTACGTTCTGTACGAGATTCTTTAAAGGGCATGATGCTATCGTAGCTTTAATTCTGTACCCTTTAATTGGAGCTTTAGGTACTTCCTGTATAGCCCTGTTCTTTACAAATATTCCTTCTCAAATCTTAAATGAGTACGTGCAGTCTTTTATTTTAGAAGCTTCAACTCCAATGCTTGTTTTAATTGGAGCCGTATTAGCCGGAATGATGTCTGCTGATATGGGCGGACCTTTGAATAAGACTGCTTATGCTATTGGAGTGTTACTTTTAGCTGACTGCTTGCCAGAAAGTGGTCCTGGAACTTTGATTATGGCTGCAATTATGGCAGGTGGTATGGTTCCTCCTCTTGCTGCTGGCGTCTCTTCAATACTAATTCCTCAGGTCTATTCAGAAAAAGAGCGTAAGAGCTCAATGATGGCATTAGGTAAGGGCTTAGTATTTATCACAGAAGGTGTGATCCCATATTTAGCTTACAATCCAGTTAAGATGAAGTTTGCGTGTATTGTAAGTTCTGCTGTAGCAGGTGGAATTTCTATGTACTTTAGATGTGCAAACTACGCTCCTCATGGCGGTATCTTTGTAATACCTTTAGCTGAGCATTTATCTGGTTATTTGATTGCACTAACTGTAGGTGTTGTTACAGGAGCATTCCTGTTTGCAATTATCAGGTTAGCTCCTGCAAAGAAGGTAGCTTAAAGCTTAATCTAAGTCGTTAAGCTGGCTTAGTATCGATTCAAGACGTTGTCTCCAAGTTTGTAAAACTTCCTTATGATGTTGGTTTTCTTCTTGGAGCTTCACCATATCTCTTCTCAATGAATTCAGTTCTTTATCTTTAGCAGACAATGTCTGTTCTAATAAGATCATCTTTTGAGAAGTTCTTTCACAAAGAGAGGACAACTCCTGCAGTTGCTGCAGGAGTAATTGTTCTTTTGGTGATAGGTTGCTGTTTGACACTAGAGAATATCCCTGCTGATATCTTCGTTCTGTACAAGATCTTCTAAGTGTTCATCTACGTACTTATCATCAATAACTACAGTAGTGCCTGCTTTATCAGGAGCAGTAAATGAAATCTCTTCTAAGATCTTCTCCATTAGAGTATGTAATCTTCTAGCACCGATGTTTTCCGTCTTTTCATTAACTTTGAAGGCATCTTCTGCAATCTTTGTAATTGCGCTGTCTTCAAATTTAACAGTAACATTTTCAGTCTTCATCAACATCTCATACTGCTTAGTTAAGCTGTTGTGAGGTTCTTTTAGAATTCTCTCAAAGTCAGAAGCAGTTAAAGCTTTTAGCTCAACTCTAATTGGAAGTCTGCCTTGTAACTCAGGAATTAAGTCAGATGGTTTTGACATCTGGAAAGCACCTGAAGCAATAAATAAGACATGATCAGTCTTTAACATACCATACTTGGTATTTACTGAAGAACCTTCGATTAGAGGTAACAGATCTCTTTGAACGCCCTGTCTAGATACAGCGCCTCTATCCTGGCTTTCCTGGCAGATCTTGTCGATCTCATCGATGAAGACGATACCGTTGTTTTCAGCAAGCTCAATAGCCTTTGATTTTAAATCGTCGTTTTGAGTTAACTTTGAAGCTTCTTCTTCAGTTAAGATCTTAAAAGCCTCTTTGATCTTCATCTTTTTAGCTGATTTCTTGTTTGAACTCATTGAATCAAAGATTGACTGCAACTGATCATTTAGATCATCCATACCAGGAGCACCACCAATCACATTAACGGTAGGGCTTCTGTCTACAATCTCGATTTCGATCTCTTTATCATCAAGCTCATGTTCTCTTAATTTTTTTCTGAACATCTGTCTTGCTGATGAGTGCTGTTTTTCTTCTTCGGTGGCACTAGGAGCAGGTAAAAGCACATCAAGAATTCTTTCTTCAGCAGCATCTTCTGCTTTGGTCTTGTTGTGTTTGAATGCTTCTTCTTTAACCATCTTCATTGAAACTTCTGCAAGTTCTCTGATGATTGATTCAACATCTTTACCTACATAACCTACTTCTGTGTACTTAGTTGCTTCTACTTTTACAAAAGGAGCATTAGCAAGCTTTGCTAATCTTCTTGCAATTTCGGTTTTACCTACACCAGTAGGACCAATCATTAAGATATTCTTAGGTACGATTTCAGTTCTTAAATCTTTAGAAATCTGCATTCTGCGCCATCTGTTTCTCAATGCGATAGCAACAGCTTTTTTAGCCTCTTTCTGGCCAATGATGTATTTATCTAATTCGCTAACAATCTCGCGAGGTGTCAATTCAGACATATTCTCTCTCTGCTATTTTTAACTGTTTTGGTTAGAATCGATGGTTTCAATAGTGTGGAATGAATCAGTAAACACGCAGATATTACATGCAATATCTAATGACTTTTTCACAATATCCACAGCTGATAGATCGGTATTTTGAACTAAGGCTCTTGCAGCAGCTAAAGCGTAATTACCGCCTGATCCTGTAGCTAGAATGTCATCATCCATTCTGACTACATCACCGGTACCTGTAATCATTAAAGAGTCGCTCTTATCGGCAACAATTAGAATTGCTTCTAATTTTCTTAAAGCTCTGTCAGATCGCCATAGCTTTGCAAGTGAGATACTTGCTCTTTCAAGAACACCCTGGTGTTCTTCTAATTTCTTTTCAAAAAGATCTAAAAGAGTAAAAGCATCTGCTGTGGAACCGGCAAAACCTGCAATTACTTTGTTATGAAAAATTTTACGTACTTTGATAGCGTTTCCTTTAAGGATAGTGCTCTGACCCATGGTAACTTGACCATCACCGCCTAAAGCAACAACGCCATTTCTTCTAACAGATACAATGGTTGTCATACGTTAAATTCCTAGTTTTGTTCTTCAAGTTCGCACTCGTCAATCAGTTTTAACGAGTCGAGTTTATTAAAGGTGTTTACAGCTTCTTCTCTAGTACTAAATGGTCCTAAAAGAACTGAATAAAAAGAGTTTTTAGAAATAATCTTTGAGCTCAAGCCTGTAGAGATAGCAATATTAGCCTTTTTCTCTTCAGCTGCATTACTTGATGAAAACTTGCCACAGTACATTACATATGAACTTGCATTTGAAGCAACACCTGTCTGAGACTCTGTTTGAGTTTGTGAATTGTTATCACTCTCAAAAGGTACTTCATTGTCAGAGGTAACGTTATCATCAGAACTTTCATTCTGTGATTTGTCAGGCTGTGTTTTGTCTGGATTGATAGATAAAGCCTGACTGTCATCAGTGCTATTCAAATTGGAGTTTTCATCTGCATTGGCATTATCGTCTAAAACAATACTGCTATTGTCAGTTTCTTTTTGAGAAGCTTCATTTGAAGATGAGCATTTAACTGCAATTACGGATACAACAATGACAAAAGCCAATACAGCAATAATCAAAGTTAAGAGTTTTTTACCTTTTAACTTATTTTTAGTCAGGTTAGAAACAAATTGATTTAATAAAGAAGCAACTGTTCCTAGCTTATTTACGACACCGTTAATTGGCTTTTTGCCATCCATAATTGTTACATCTGCTCCATTACATTAATGCCTAACAGTGAAAGACCCTGTTTTAAAACTTTAGCGGTTAAATCGCAAAGTGCTAAACGGCTCTTTCTCACATCCTCAGGGACGTCATCCTTAAGGATTGGGCATGCCTCATAGAAATGCATGAACAGATTTGATAACTCAAAAATGTAGTTACATAGTAAGTTAGGTAAAGTCTTATCACCAACACTCTGAACAGCTTCAGCAAAAGCTAATATCTTGTTTGCCAAATCTTCTTCAGCGTCGCAGGTGATCTTAATATCGCCTAATGAAGGATCTTTTGCCTTTCTAAAGATAGCTCTAATTCTGCTGTATGCATACTGTAAGTATGGAGCTGTATTACCTTCAAAAGATAACATCTGATCCCAATCGAATACATAGTCAGTAGTTCTGTTCTTGCACAGATCTGCATACTTAACAGCACCGATTGCGATGTTGTGGATAACCTGTTTCTTCTCATCCTCAGATAGAGTTGAATTACGTTCTTTTAGAAGGTTTGTTACACGTGCCTCAGCCTCATCTAAAACATCACGTAGTTTTACAGTACCACCTGATCTAGTCTTAAATGGTTTACCATCTTTACCTAACATCATACCGAATGGGCAGTGCTCCATAGATACATTGTCACCTACGTAGCCAGCTTTCTTACAGATAGCCCATACAGTCTCTAAATGCTGTTGCTGTCTTGAGTCTGTAAAGTAAAGAATTCTGTCAGCCTTTAAGGTCTGAGCGCGGTATTTAGCACAAGCAATATCAGTTGTGGTGTATAAGTAGCCACCATCATTCTTTCTAATGATGTTGCCTAATGGCTTACCTTCTTTGTTCTTAAACTGTGGTAGGTAAACAACTACAGCCCCCTGATCTTCAACAGCGATACCACGCTTCATCAGATCATCTACAACCTCAGGTAACATGTCGTTGTATAAGCTCTCACCCATGATGTCTTTATCAGATAAGGTAACATCCAGTCTGTCATATAACTTCTGGTTCTGAACCATAGTCATATTAACTAGCTTCTTCCACATCTTACGGCAGTATTCATCGCCACCCTGTAACAGAACTACATAGTGACGAGCTTTAACTGCAAATTCTTCATCTGTGTCATAGCACTCTTTAGCTTCACGATAGAAAGCTTCAAAGTCGCTCAAATCCATACCTTGACCAGATTCATTTTCTTTTTTCTCAAGGTAAGCGATAAGCATACCAAACTGAGTACCCCAGTCACCGATATGGTTTGCTCTGATTACGTTGTTACCTAAGAACTCTAAGACTCTTACCACAGCATCACCGATAACAGTTGATCTGATGTGGTGAACAGCCATTTCTTTAGCAACGTTTGGAGCTGAGTAATCAACCACGATGGTCTTTGGTGTCTTTACCTTAGGAATGCCTAATCTTGGATCTGCACTCATATCTTTTAGTGCTTTTGAAATAGCATCTTTATTTACAAAGAAATTAATGAAACCAGGACCTGCAATCTCAACCTTGCTTATATGATCATCTTTTGGCAGAGCAGCAATAATATCTTCAGCGATTTGACGAGGATTCTTCTTTAATGGTTTAGCCAAAATCATTGCAATATTAGTAGCAAAATCACCGTGAGCTCTGTCTTTGGTTCGATCTACACGAATGTTGGCGATTAAACTTGGATTTACGCTTCCGTCTTTATCAAGAGAATAAATACTGTTTTTAATAAGATTTTCAATAAGTTGTTTCATAACCACACCTAGGGTATGTAATTTTTCAGTTATAGATGAATTTGATGTCAAAGAATAACACAAAAGCCATTTTATACATAATTTAATACATCGTTATCGGATCGACTTCGATAGCAAAACGTACGTCATTTGGAAGTGACTCTTCTGATACGAGTTTTCTAACATTCGTTAGAAATAAATTAAGAGTTTTTCTATTGATGCTAGTTACTAATATATGAAAATGGTATCTGTTTTGAACTTTCTCCATTTTATCAGACAGAACGTGAGTAAGCGCTAAATTTGGATAATCATCTTTGAGATTATTAAGTTTTCTGTATACATCTGATAAAAAGTTGAAAGCTTTAGTTCGATTTTGGCTATTGCAAAGAATAAAAGCCTGACTTGAAAATGGTGGCAGCATCATTGATTTTCTTGTTTCTAAAAGACCTTCTGCTATGGTCATATAGTTACAGTTAGGATCAATTAGCTGATTGATTAGCAAGTTGTCAGGATGGTGAGTTTGGATAACCACTTTACCTTGCTTTTTACCTCTACCTGAACGACCTGATACCTGAGTGAGTAGCTGTGCAGTATTTTCTAAAGATCTAAAATCATCAGAAAATAATGATGAATCTACATCTAAGATACCTACCAAAGTAACATCAGGAAAGTCATGGCCTTTAGCCAGCATTTGAGTGCCGAGCATAATTTTAGAGGTACCAAGTCTGATTCTGTTTAACTTGGTTTCAAGTTGTTTTTTAGTAGTTACAGAATCTCTATCGATTCTTTCAACTCCGATATCGGGGTAGCGATGCTCTAAAAATTCACTTACCTGCTCAGTACCAAAACCTTGCTCTACTAATTCGTCATTTCCACATACATAGCAGGTCTTAGGAATCTCATAAAAGTTCTCACAGACATGGCATTGCAGTCTGTTAGCCTTTTTATGCACAGTAAGTAAGTTATCGCAATTAGGACAAACAAAAACATGCCCACATTGATGACAAACTAAGTGATGAGCATAACCACGTCTGTTTAAAAAGAGCAGGACCTGATTGCCTTTGGCGGTTTCTTCGCCGATTTCATCTTCTAAAGTCTGACAAATACCAGTTTTAAGACCATCAGTTAAAGGTTCATTTCTTAAATCTATAAGTTCAAAATTAGGCACAGAAGCGCCACCAGCTCTGATGGTAAGATCTATTTTCTGATAAACACCTTTTTGAACATTGTAGATAGTCTCTAAACTTGGAGTAGCAGAGCCTAACACAATAGGGCAGTTGTTCAGTTTTGCCCTCATGATTGCTAAATTTCTAGCATGATATCTAAAAGAGTCGTTTTGTTTAAAAGAGCTGTCATGCTCCTCATCAATAACGATAAGACCTAAGTTAGGAATTGGTGTAAACAAAGCTGTTCTTGTACCAATCAGGATACCTGACTTAGAGGTTGCCATATCTATATAAGCATCAAGTCTTTCTCTATCAGATAGAGCTGAGTGCATAGATGATACAGGAACATTAAAACGTCTGTAAAATCTGTCAAATGTTTGTGGTGTCAGGGCAATTTCTGGCACTAAGATTAAAACAGCCTTACCTTCTTTTAAGGCATTCTCAATTACTCGAAGATAAACCTCTGTTTTACCAGAGCCTGTAATACCATTTAATAAAAAGGTATTAAAGCCATGACAATTTGAAATTGTGTAGATAGCGTTTTTCTGTTCTAAATTTGGCTCAGGAGGTGTCTCTTTTAAGATCTCATTTGTATTTTCATAGAATTTTTTAGTTTCTATCTTTTCATTAAATAACTTTATAAGACCTTTCTTGATTAGGGCATTTTCTTGAGTGCTAGAAAAACCTCTCTCACGTAATTCTTTGCGTCTTGCTGATCCCTGCCTTAAAACCTTAATAATCTCAATTTGCTCTTGAGACTTTAGTTTTTCTACTTTCTTTTCATCAAGATCATCTTCAAGTTTTAAGGCAGGAATTTGCTCATAAGAAAAAGGAGCACCATCTCTTAAAAGTTTAGGCAGAGCAACATTAAAACACTGTCCTAGAGGATATTGATAATAACCACTACCAAATTTAAGTACACCAATAACATCTTTTGGAATGATGCCTTTTTTATCTAATAGCTTTGCTTCTTTTAATTTTGATTTATCAAAATCAATGGTAGGGTTTATTTCTGTGATAACTCCAACTTGGGATAAACCTGCAAAATTGATGAGAACTCTTGATCCAATACATTCATCACCAATAAGGCAATTTACCTTATAGGCAAAATCTCTAAACAGCGGTCGATTAACCGCTACATTGATAATAGTGCAGGTATTTGTAGTCTCGGAGTTATTCATGACAGGCATTATAGAGGAACGAACGTAAAAAAGGGCTTTTTAAACAAAAATTAATGGTTTTTTATGTTGCATAATTAGGATTAATCAACTATCATAAGCCACCGTTTCTATTTAGGCGTGTGGTATTCGGCGCAAAATGTGGCTGAAAGCGCGACACGCAATTGAGGTTCAAATGAAAGAGAATATTCATCCAGAGTACAAGGAAGTTAATGTACGTTGCTCATGCGGTAACACATTCAAGATCCGTACTACTGCAGGTCACGATTTAAGCTTAGATGTTTGCTCTAAGTGCCATCCATTCTTCACCGGTAAGCAGAAGATTGTTGATACTGGTGGACGTGTTGAGGCATTCAAGAAGCGTTTCGGTGGTATTTCAGCTTTTGCTGTTAAGCACTAATCTTCTAGCTTCAGTCGCAAAAAAGGCAGATCGTATGATCTGCTTTTTTATTAGCCTGATTTCACTAAATTCCATTCAATATTTTATTCACTTCTTTTTTCAAACTTTTCACCTTCAAATTATCAAAAGTTCTTTTTGATAAATTTCTCAATTTGTAACTTTTTATCAACTTTTGTACAGAAATTCAAATTCTGAAATGTTAGACTACTATTTGAAATGACACGAAAAATAGTTTTCTACATCACAATTTTGAGTTTTTTTTCAGAATTTTAACCTAGGAATATTATCTGTCAGGGAAGCTATCAACTATTCTTAAGAATAAAGAAAACAGAAAATAGCTAATTTTAGGTACGAAACAATGAGGTGTTACTGTGTCACACGATGCTAAATTATTACACGACAGGGCTTTGGCTTATCACGAGAAACCAGTTCCTGGAAAGATTAGAATTGAGATCACCAAGCCTGCAGAAACAGCTGACGATTTGACTCTTGCATACAGCCCTGGTGTAGCAGAGCCAGTACGTGAAATTGCAAAAGATCCTGAGAATGCATATCGCTATACAGGTAAGGGCAACTCAGTTGCTATTATCTCTAACGGTACTGCAATTTTAGGCTTAGGTAATTTAGGACCCTTAGCATCTAAGCCTGTAATGGAAGGTAAAGCATTACTTTTCAAACGATTTGCTGGTATTAACGCTATTGATATCGAAGTTGATAATAAGAGTGTTGAAGACTTTATTACAACTGTCGAATGTATTGCAAACACCTTTGGTGGCGTTAACCTAGAGGATATTAAAGCACCTGAGTGCTTTGAGATTGAGCGCGAGTTAATCAAGCGTTGTAAGGTACCTATTTTCCACGATGATCAGCACGGTACTGCAATTGTAACTACAGCAGGTATATTAAATGCTGTTGAGTTACAGGGCAAAAAGATTGAGGATTGTAAGGTAGTATGCGTAGGCGCAGGTGCAGCCGGTATTGCATGCTCTGACTTCTTAATCAAGTGTGGTGCAAAGAAAGAGAACTTCTTCATGGTAGACCGCCACGGTGTTATCAGATCAGATCGTCCTCAGTACAACAATGGTGAAAAACCAAGATTCATCAATGATGCAGGTCCAAAGACCTTAAAAGAAGCTATGGAAAATGCTGATGTGCTTTTAGGTGTATCAGGTCCAGGCTTGATTGATGATCAGGAAGTTATTCACATGGCAAAGAACGCTGTAATCTTTGCTTGCTCTAATCCAGATCCTGAGGTTGATCCTGAGGTAGTAACTAAGTTACGTCCTGATATCATCATGGGTACTGGTCGCTCTGATTATCCAAATCAGATCAACAACGTATTGTGCTTCCCATATCTGTTCCGTGGAGCTTTAGATGTAAGAGCTACTTGCATCAACACAGAGATGATGAAAGCTGCAATGAATGCTTTACGTGATCTAGCAAAAGAGCCTGTTCCTGCTGAAGTTGTTAAGGCTGCACAGGTTGACCACTTAGAGTACGGTAGAGATTACTTAATTCCAAAGCCAATGGATGCAAGATTAAAAGAGAAATTATCAGCTGCAGTAGCTAAAGCTGCTGTTGATTCTGGTGTAGCTCAGATCCCTCTACCAGATTGCTACAAGTAATTTAGATATCCTGTAACGTTCGATATCTTAAAACAGAAAAGGTGCCATTGGCACCTTTTCTGTTTAGATCCTTTCAGATGAACTAAAGTCAAATCAAGAACTGATTTCAACTTTATTTCAACCTTACTCAAGCTAAGGTTCTTACCACTTACTCTAGATCTTCTCTAAGAGCACACCTGTTTCTAGATGATTTGTATAAGGGAACTGATCAAAGAAAGCTAATTTAGTGATCTTATGAGTCTTAGTTAGATAGGTAAGATCTTTTACTAAAGATTCAGGACCACAAGAAATGTAGATAACTCTGTCAAATCTTGCGGTGAAGTCTAAAGCTTCTTTGTACTCAAGACCAGATCTTGGAGGGTCGATTAAAAGAGTGTTGAAGTTGTACTCTTTAATATCGATGTTAGCAAAGCGCAGACGATTAAATTCGCGTACACCTTCTAGAGCCTGAGCTACTTCAACAGCACTTAATCTTGCGATCTTGGTATTGGTAATATTGTTTTTTTCAATATTCTTCAAAGCAGTTGCTGTAGGAACTCTTGAGACTTCTGTAGACATAACCTTTCTGAAAAGATCTGCTAAACATACTGTAAAAGTTCCACTTCCACAATAAAGCTCGATTAAATCTACATCAGAGCAGTTAGTACAGCAGTCACGAGCAAACTGAACCATGTTCTGACAAGCATAGATATTTGGCTGTGAGAAATTGCCTTCCACCTGATAGAGGTAGAAATCTTTATCTCTTGTATGGATAGTTTCTAAGATAGTATCGGTATCAACAAGAATTGATTGTTTTTTTGCCCTACCGATAAAATTAACGGATAAACCTTCTTTTGAAAAATCGTCTTTTAATTTTGAAGCTTCAAGTTTAAATTGAGCTTCATCGATCTTTTTATGAAAGTTTAAAGCAATTACAAGTTCACCTTTCTGATTTGAAAGGAAATCTGTTTCAAATAACTTGAAACTTAACTCATGGTACTGCATTAAATATTTTTTTAGCAGTTCCATTCCTTTGTTAATTGCTTTTGAACCTACAGGGAAAGAAGATAATTCAATTCTCTTCTTAGGTTTTGTCTTAGGTTCAAACATGCAGAAAGTAAAATCTGTGTAATCGTTAGTAAAATAAATCGAAAACTCGGTTCTCATTCTGTAGTATTCACTTGGAGAGGCGAAAACCTGAGGTTTAGGAATTTGTAAATTATTTTTTTGAAATAGATTTACCACATTATCGATTTTTTCATTAAGATATTGTGGATAATTTTGAGGATCGGTTGTTCCTATTAAAGTTTTTAGCATATCTTTCGGTCCCTTATTTAACATTACTTGAGATCTTAAAGTGTCAGAGCCTAAAGTCAAAGCAAAAAGAGTTCTTTTTTTTGATTCAGGAGTTGGAGGTTTGTCTGTTTACAAAGCAGTTAAAGCTCTAAACCCTGATGTTGAAGCCTATTATCTGTTTGATAATGAATGTTTTCCTTATGGAAATAAAGGTGATCATTTTTTAATTAAAAGAATCGAAGCTCTTTTAGAAAAAGCTAGTAAAGTATTTGAATTAAGCGCAATCGTAGTTGCCTGTAATACTGCAAGTACAGTAGCACTTCCTGAATTAAGACTGAATATTAAGTTACCGATTGTAGGTGTGGTACCTGCGGTGAAACCTGCAGCTAAATTATCTAAAAATAAAATTGTAGGTTTACTTGCAACTCCAGGGTGCCTATCAAGGGAATACACTAATAACCTCATCAAGAACTTTGCTAGTGACTGTAAAGTTATAAAGGTAGGCGATGCTCATTTGGCAGAAATTGCTGAAGACAGGTTATCAACTGGTGTTGTAGATAGGGCGGGAATAGAAAAGATAGTAAAACCATTTACTAGTTTGCCAAAAGCAGAGCGTCCTGACACTATCGTCTTAGGATGTACTCACTATCCTTTTGTAAAAGATGTTTTAGAAGAGTTAATGCCTGATGTTAGATTTGTAGACTCAGGAGAAGCCATTGGTCGCAGAGTAAAAACAGTCGTTAAAGAAGCTAAGTATATTGAAACAGATAAAATTCAAAATAGAGCTTTTTATACCGGTGTGTTAAAAAACTATGAAGACCGCGAAAAAATGGTAAAAGACTTTGGTTTTGTCTCTCTAGAAAAGTTCGAACTGTAACGGTGACAAAGAGTTTGATGAAAAAAAGTTAAAAAAATGTTTGACATATGTTTAAAAATCATTAAAATGTGTCTCCGTTGTCACGAACGACAACGAAAAAAAATAAAACTCAAGCAGT
>DKDL01000103.1 GCA_002449335.1 Succinatimonas sp. UBA6849
ACATTAAAGGCTTACAAGAAGATTGCAGAAATTCAGGCACAGGCTACAAAGCTCTTGCTTACTATTCAGGATATACCATCAGCTCAACTTTATGAATCAGCTACAGCACCTGATATCAGTGCTCAAAGATTAAAGAGATTTAATACTACTAAAGTTAAGAAAGGTGAACTTGTGGTTAGTGCTTAATAAAGAAAGGCGGTAGAGATACCGCCTAGTTTTTCAAACATTCCTCAACAAAGTCACACCATTGTTGCATTGCTTCACGTCGTTTCTCTAATAGATCACTTCTATCATAAGCTAGCTGTGTAGATGTTCCTACAGTATGAGCTAAACACTTCTCTGCAACATCAAAAGGAATATCATGATCGTGCATCCAGGTACGACCAATTGAACGTATGCCATGAGGCACAAGCTTGTCTTTAAAGCCGTGACGGCGTAAAAACAATGAAGCTGAATTGGTGCTAAAGTGCTGCACTACTTTACCTTGAGTTGCAGGGAATACATACTTACCTACTCGTGGGCGGTTAAGCAGCAAAGTAAGCATTTGCTTTGTAATTGGTACCACATGAGGTAGTTTCATCTTCATGACCTCTGCAGGTACTGTAATTGTGTTATCTTCAAAATTGATCCAAGACCATTCTAAGCTACAGTATTCATTAGGTCTTAACAGAGTGTAAAAGCCTGTAAGCAGTACTTCCCATGTAGCACGAGCTTTAAGCCCATATACCTGTAGCTCTTTAAGAACTGTAGGCAACTGTGAGTAGTGTACTGAAGGTCTGTTCTTAATAACAGTTTTAACAGGAAAAACTGAGTAGAGATTTTGAAAACGTAGTTCTTTGACATAGCCTATGTTCATAGCATAGATGTCGATCTCTTTTATATACATGCAAATACGCTTAATTGTTTCGTATTTACCTCTGGTATAAAGATCCTGTTTTAAGAGCTCCACAAAAGCTACAGGAGTAATAGCTTTGTAGTCAATCTTACCTAATGAAGGCAAGATATAACGCTCAATACGGTTAGATATATCATTCCAGTTCTTAACCTTAACCTTCTTAACTTCAATCCATTCAAAATAGATCCCTTCAAAGGTATAGATCTTTTCTTTTATCTTAGGTGAATCATCAAATTTAGCCTGGGCTTTTAAAAGAGATAACTTTTCTCTAGCTTCTTTAATGGTTAATTCAGGATAATCACCAACTTTAAGACAAGTCTTATTGCCGTTAGAGCGAAAACAACCTATCCAACTTTTTGCGCCATTAGGTCTAACTCTAAGGTAAAGACCATTACCATCAGATAGGTTGTACATTTTATCTTTTGGTAAAGCATTCTTTACTTGCAGATGAGTTAACATAAAATCTCCTTATATTTCTGTATGGCGTTTAGCCGTTTTGGTAATTTTACATATGTAACCGCCATACAGCCGCCATACATTATATCATTTATATGCTACTAGCTCTGCTACTAACTCTGCTAGGATCACCGATTTTTATCGATTATTTTATTGAAAAATAAGAAAAACTTTTAATGCTAATTCACTGATTTTAGACATAAAAAAAGCACCTAAAAGGTGCTATGGCGGTGAGAACGGGATTCGAACCCGTGATACGCGTTAACGTATACACGCTTTCCAGGCGTGCTCCTTCAGCCACTCGGACATCTCACCAAAATTGACCGTATAATTTTACAGTATTATTGTGATATTGCAACTTTAAATTGAGTAAAAATGAAATCTGTATCTTAAAAGAACTACACCAGCTCTTACAACATCGCAAGATAGTAATTCTAGAGATTGACCATCACAAGGTTTTTCTCCTTCTTTACCTTCATACTCAAAGATTGATTTGACTCCGCTCAATCCATCAATACCAGGGTAGAGCACAAGATATAGTTCATCAATGAGACCTTGTTTTAAGAATGAACCATTCAAAACACCGCCACCACATAAAAGAACATTCTTTATACCAAAATCAGAGTATAAACTTTGAAGCGCTTTTTTGATGTCGTGTCCGTCTTTTCCTGCAAAAGTATATGAAATCTCTTTTTTTCTTAAAAACTCAAGATACTCTTCACTAGCAGTGTCTTCACCTAAAACAACAAGCAGAGTGCAACCCCAGATTTCATTGTTCTCATAGGCAATAGAGCCCTTTGAATCAAACACCGCTGTCATTTCAGCGTTTTCTCTGATACCTAAAAAAGGTTTAGGATCTTTAATCTTAGTGTTAGTATCTGACTTAAAAGGAATACTGCAATGGTGACGTAAAATAGTCTCTTTTCCAAGAATTGACAATTCAGGATTTAACTTGGCTTTGGTCTCGTAATAAACATCAGGCTCGCCTTCGCCATTACTATCATATAAAACAGACCATCTTGATTCGTCTAGGCGTCCATCGATAGAGCTTTCCATAAGGCAAGTAACTTTTTGCTGAGTCATGTCCATAATAAATCCCCAAATAAACAACTGTAGTCATTATAAAACACCTAAGTCTTAGATAGTTTAAAATGCTCTAGGAAGATAAAAATTCTTTCTAATTCAGTTAGTAGAACTAAATTTAGACAATTTTTTTGTTGACAAGCTAATTACTCCTTAATATAATGCTTTCCGTTCGGTGATTAGCGCAGCCCGGTAGCGCATCTGGTTTGGGACCAGAGGGTCGTAGGTTCGAACCCTACATCACCGACCATCTCAATATCCTTCCTTATTTTTTCAAATTGATACTTGGAATTTTTAAAGAGATCTTGCTGTTTGATCTTTTTGCATTTCTACCATTGGTCATAGTCACAAGATTAGACACTGCTTCTGGTAGATATTTTGACAGTATGTAAATAAACAGGGCAGTGAATATAATTACAGAGCACTCACTTGATCCAAAAGAAGCACCAGATTCTACAATTTCTTCAGATTTGTTTTTAAGGTTCTTTAAGATTAAGCATCCAGAATTTACTACTAGCAGGGTAGTCATAAGTTCTAATGACATTGAAAGAATAGATTTAAAAAAGTTGATAGCGATGTATCTTGTGTAAGAGATAGCTCCTAAGCCTAAGACAAACACACCACAGATACAAAGAATATGAGCGCAAATAAATAGAGTGGTAAATCTAATTACTACTAAAAACATAATGAACATAAACACTAGGACCATGCAACGCAAGATGAAACCTGTAACCGCATTAAATAAGCCTGCGCTGATGTTCTGATTTAAGTTAGAGGCAATATTAAAAGTAAGATCGATAAGCTCAGAAGGACCGGTGTTTGCATTAGTGGTAACTGAGGTTAATGAGTCAATTACTGAATGGCCTATAGCGGTACCATTATCTAGTAAATAGTAGTAAAAGCCTGTTATCAGAACTAGCTTTACCAGATCCCCCATAAAGCTTTGCATGTTGCCATCTTTAAATATACTCTTAACACCAAGCATCACAATTGAGATTGGCACTAAGATCCAGAAGAGTCTGTTAGCTGCTTCTTTTATCGGTGTTGCTGCCTCTGAGATGTTGTCTATAAACAAGATAGTAAGACTGTTTAAAACGCCGTCAGGTGCTAGAGTGAGATCTTTTACCTCTTGGGCAAAAGAGACGTTTGATATCAAAAGCAGAACAAATAAAACTAGAACTTTTAAAACTAGAGCATTTTTCATATAGTTATGCATTTTTATAGCTACTCGTAGGTTTTTAGGCTTGTATCAAGGTGAGGAGACTGCACTGTTCCTGTATCAGCATAGTAAATCTCGTCAGATTTTTGCTTTAACTCTTCGTTTTGCTTTTGCATCTGATAGTTATGAGCGGTAATTCTTGCCAGATTTGACACTTGTCCTGATAAAGAACTTATAGCTGTAACCTGAGTAGAATTAACCTTACTTAAAGTATCAATAGAACTATTAAGACCTTTTGCCTCTTGAGATTCACCACACATCTCATTTAGCTTGTCGATACTTTCAATTAGAGCTTTTTGAGTATCTGAAGCACTCTTTTTAGTAAAGTCTGATAGTTCTAATGACTCCTCATCCATCATTTCGTTTAACTTTTTAAAAGTGCAGTTTTTAGCACGTATACACTTTTCCCAAGCATCGGTGCGAATACTGTTTTTTGAAAATTCAGCTGCTGACTCAGTCTTTTTAGCAAAGGCATAGCTTGCCTCTAAAAGCATCAATGAATTCTGATTAAGATCTTTGACTTTTGCCCAGGTCTCTTTATGCTGATACTCGTAGTTATCCTGCTCTCTTACATTGTCATGCTTGATATAGTTTTCAAGCTTGTCTGATTTGGTTTTATTCTCATTAGACCAAGATCGTAATATAGCCAGAGTATTGTTCAGCTGATAAATAAGCTCTTCTCCTTGACTATAGGTCATAGCCTTTTCTGCAGCATTTACACTCATACTCGTAAATAACAGCATGCCCATAAACATGATTATGCTTGTCAATGAGGATCTATTAGACGTTGTAACTACACTTATAAAAAGTCTAGATTTATTCCAAAGGTTAAATTTATTACAAAGTTTATCTATTAAAATGACCATAAGATTTTGCTCCATAAGGTGATTTAAAGAAAATGTCTTGAGTAATAGCTACAGTAAAGGCATATCCAGGTTCTACAGAAAGAGTAGGTGAAAGGTTAATGTTCCTTTCAATGATCTTAGCTAGAGCCTGAGAGATATTTGAGCTTCCCTGAGCTTTAAAGCCTGCAATTGTACGTTGATGACCTTCTGCTAAATTGTAGGTATCCTCATAATGATCAGCTGTTGAACTGATACTAGATAGCAATAATGAATTTGCAATGATCTTAAAGTAATGGTTATCAACCTTAGCATCAAAGCCTGCATAGCCATTAGTAGATTGACCTGGCATTGAACCTAGGTTAATTGACTGACCGTTAGGAAAAATGATCCTGTTAAAGCCGATAAATAATCTTTCAGTTCCAAAGGCAGCTCCTGAGGCATATTGACCAACAAGTTTTGAACCGCGAGGAATTAAAAGGTATTTTGCTCTGATGGAATCATGAACATCACGAGAGATCTGTGCTGTGATTTGTCCTGGTAATTCTGAGTTGATTCCGTTTAGTAAAGTTGCATGAATGACACTGCCTTGCATCAGGGCAAAGGGAGTTTTAGGATTTTCAACTTCACTTTTTAAGATGTAGTTATTTCGTTTTAATTTATCATAGCTCTCAAGTGTGTTCTCGTTAGGTTTATCCTGAGAATTTGAAGAACCTGGACTGTCTAAAGATCCTAATTTTGGTTGCTTAAATTCTGATGAAGGCTCTGCGCTATTAAGGCTGTTATCTTTATCAAATAAAGAGTTGCCTGAACCATGATGTTTTATCTCAAGATTTACCTTGCTCGAGGCCTTTAAAGCCTGTTCATAGTATTCTGAATTTGGTTTTGCCTTTTTCTCTAATGGAACTTCAGCCTCTTTTGGTATGCCGTCATAATCCTCAAAAGATACAGTTTTGGTAACAAATTTATCTTGAGAGGAGTCGTCATTGCCTTTATAGCTGCGGTCAGTTAAGGCGTGCTTTTCCTGGTACAAAACGTAGTTTTTAGCAAAATCCTCATCATCTACAGTTTTAGCAGAAACATCTGTTAAAACCTGTTTACGATTTTTACCACTGTGCTCATTAGCTTTTACTTGCCCCTCGTCTCTTGCTTCAAAGACACCTAGTTTGTCAGCTTTGGCTATATTAGCTTGCAATGACTGAACATTAGCTCCATTTTGTTTATCTTTAATTTCATTGAGCTTTTCCTGTTCTTTTAAACTAAAGAGCACTGTAAAAAAGATAGTTACGGCAATAAAGCCACCGATTAAAAGGTAGACCGGTTTTTTAGATAAGGGACCCTGTTTTATAAGAGAAAAAGACATCTAAACTCCTATGACTCAAGTCTTATAACATCAGCGCTCTGTTTTTCATCGCCATTAGTTGAGATTAAGCGCAGGTGGGAGTAGATGCCATCTACTACGTAGGTATTGTCAAAATAGGTAAAGTTAATGGTATTAGTCTTATCCTCACCAAAGAATAAGAAGCTCTCTGAGCTTATTTCCTGCAACACTGGTAAATAGCTCGAGTTTATTGGATTATTCATCACAATAAAGGTACGCTTACCATCATCGTAGACGTTCTGAGGAATAAGCTTTGAGTCACCATCAATTGAATAGTTGTAGTTACGTCTCTGAGTGCTGTCGTTGTAAGTGGCAGCAACAGTCAGGGCAGGACGTGAGTTTTTTTCATAGGAAATCTGCTCTGTAGCTAGATAATTTTGCCCACTTGAGCTTTTAAGCGATATTGATGAACTGTCCTCATTTGACTCATAGCTTGTGTACTGTAAGTAAGGATCATCATAATGCTTTGATGACGGCAGCTTTAAAGTATTAGGGTATGAGAACACCACCGCAGGCATAAAATCTGATTCAGTAGATTTTAAGCGCAGGTGATAGGTGCGTCGGTCGGTGGTGACAAGCATTGAGGTTTTCAGTCCTGACTCTAAGGGCTTTACTATTAAATGCTCAACGCTGTCATTTGCTGTGCCAGACACAGCACTTTCTATATTCCAACGCACGGAATCGCCTAATTGAACAGAGAGAATTCTCTCACCTTTTTCAAAAGCAAGATCAGTAAGTTCCAGTAATGCGCAGACGACAGTAGGAATACCAGAACCATAGGTAAAGGTAACTAAACCAGCTTTATAAGCAGTACCTGCTACCTGTTTAGAATCTAACAAGTCTAACTTTGACAGAGTCTTAAGATCTCTGTCATCTAAACTCACGTTATCAGCTAATGCACTGTAACTTGAACAGAACAGACAGGATATCAGCACTGAGAGTAAAGACACTTTTTCTAGTTTCATTAAGGCAGTCTTTTTCATGATGCTACCTCAATGATCTTATTGACATTAAACTCGTTTACAAACAGACCTAAAGGATTGAGTCTTACCTCCTCAAGATTGTCATATGAGACATTAAGTCTCTTATAACTTACAAAAGCCTTGTATCTTTCAGTCAAGGTTTGTTCTTTATGACGGGTCATAAGCTTAAAGGTCACCTCAAAAGTGTTATCTGATAATGACACCACAGACTCAATTGCGGTGTTCTTAAGATCTGTTGCATATGACATCACGTTTGCTTTGGTGTAAAAGTTATCAATAAAGGCAGAGGCAGCACTGCCTAATGAGGTCTTTGCGTAGATCTCATTGATAAAACGTCTTTGCAAAGCCTTATCCTCACTTACAGAATACAGTCTGTCTACGTATTCACAGACAAAAGATGCTTTTACTTTTGAACTTAAGCTATCCTGATCTCTATTCTCTAAAAAAAGCACAGATCCCTGTTTATCTACAGCTACTACATAAGGTCGAAATTGAGTCTTTCCGCTTAAATCAATGCAGTAGGCAAGAGAGATAAATCCTAAAGCCATACCTAACAGTCCCATGAAGGCTGGTACTAGCTCTGTACGCAGCGCTTTAGTTGCAAGATCTGTTAACTTCATGCCTGAGGCAATTTTTGCCTTTTTCTTTGAAGCAGGGCTTTTATAGGCGATAGGCAAATTCTTCTTGATATTGTTCATACATTTCATCCACGTAAGATTTGTCGTTTTCCGATAGTGATAGAAGCTTTAGCTCAGGCTCTGAGAGTGCCAGTGAAAAAGGCATAAAGTTAATGTCTTTCTGTAAAAAGAGAGTATGCTTTGGTTTAGCTTTACAGATAGCATCTATTTGACTGTCAGAGAGTGAGAGTTTTTTATAAAAGCCTTTTAAAGCCTCAGTGTTGGCATCTTTGTTAGGCAGAAAAATTCTGGTTTTAATGCAGTCTAAAAAGTCTCCGATGTTAGAAGCTTTAGACAGATCGTTAATTGACTGTGTGGCTAAAACAATAGCAACATTGTGCTTTCTTAAAGTCTTAATCCAACTTATAAGCTGTTTTGAAAACTCCTCATTAGCAAGCATCATCCACGCTTCATCAATGATGATAGCGCCAGCCTTACCATTCATAATGCTCTTGTTGATGAGATTAAAAATGCACTGTAAGGTTGGAAATAAAAAGACACCAGCTTTTTCAAAGAACTGACCGCATTCAAAGACAGTAAGCTCAGCATTAAATGAAGGATCTTTGTCTCCATCTAAAATGGAGTTTTCAATAACACTGTTGGTAAATGCTGACAGTGCGGTCTTAAGCTCTTTTCTTGGCAACAGCGTGCACATAGTACTTAAAGTACGCTCATGTTTATCAAAATCTGAAAGTAAGGTAAGAGCATCACGCAGATCGTCTTTTAACTTAAGATCAGTCTCATAGCCCTGTGAGATAAAAAGCTTTTCTAAAAAGCGTAAAGCTTCATCTTTTTCATTAGGAGTATCAATCTTGGCTAAAGGGCAGAAACGAATACCTTTTCCATTTTCAAGCTTAATGTGATTTCCTTTTAAAGCACGGGTTAAACCATAAAAGGAGTTACCTTTGTCAAAAACAAAGATTTTCATATCGTCGTACTTTAGAAAAGATGGAATAAGACTGCCTAAAAATACTGATTTACCGCTGCCTGGAGGTCCTACTACTAAGGTATTGGCCAAATCAGTATCATGCAGATTTAAATGAGCATATAAGCCATCTAAGGTTCTTACAGTCATTAAAGAAGGCTTATTTTTACCATATCTGAAATTTGGAGAAACACTCTCTCCTGTATAGACCTGATTTAAAGGTAAAAGATCGGTTAACACCGTGTTTGGAATTAGAGCTCGTCTTACATTCTCAAGACAGTGGCCAGGCAGAGAGCCTAGATACGCCTCAGTTGCGTTAACTGTCTCAATTCTGGCACCAAAGCCTGATGCTTCAATTGCCTGAACGCACTTTAAAGCCTGCTTTTCTAAAAGTGTTGCATCAGTACCTGAAAAGATGATGTTTGCACAATATGAGCCAAAACTTAAAGAGTTTTGAACCAGGTTCTTTTTAGCATCGCTGATGTCATTTAACTGCTCTACAGCATCCTGGTTTTCATTATCGCTTTTGGAGTTAAAAAACTGCGCTATAAAACCGTGTTTTTTCTGAGCCCACAGTCGACGGTTCTTTTCTAAAAGTACCTGTGAGGTAAAGCTGTCATAGCTTATATAGCGGGTTGAAAAACGATAATCAAAATCAAGAGTTGATAGTCTTTGCAGAATATTAAACTCAGACTCTAAAGGCAGTCCTTCAATGGCAACTACAACAATATATCTGTCAGATAACTTAGGGGCAGTACCTGAGGTAAAGTCATCAGATGATAACAGTGAGTCTAGATAGTAATCTCCTTTAGGCAATTTTAGCTCAAGCTTTTTTCCTGATATGCAGTACTTTAAAAAGTTAACTGTTTCATGTGAGATAAATTTAGAACCATTACCTACACCAAAATTACTTACACATAAATTTTTAGCATTTAATTTAGGATCTTCTAAAAAGGTACACTCTTCGAGCTTTAAAGTGTTCTCAAGAGAGTTTTTGATTTCATCAACACTTTTTGAAAACTCAACAATGATGCTGTTTACCTTATTATCGGCAATTCTTAGCTCTGTGATCTCGTTATCTGAAGAAAAAGTTATGCCTCTTTTCAGACTTTCATCGTCAAACAGACTTGCAATACTGCGAATGCTGCCTAATGAGTGAGATAAAGAGGTAATAGTAAGGTAGCATTCATGAGTGTAGGTTGAGTTGGTTCTGAAAAACTCTTTCCTTTTGTAATATAGTTTTTTAGCCTTGTCATTACCTTTGTATTCACAATCTTCAACATCTGACACTTTCTGTCTTATAAAATCAACGTTCAAGATAAAGTTTCCACCTAACTTTCTAAAGGCGTTAGCGGTTAACTCCTGAGTGCGACTTATAAGAGCGCTGTCAGCATAACTAAGATCATGAGCTTTTACTTTAAAGGTCTTTAACAACGCACCATTCTTTAAAATAATGGTGTTTTGTGGACCTAAGAGCGCATAGTCTAAAAGATCGGTAAATCCAGGCTGATTAGAGGCACATTTGTACTGTTTCCACATTCTCTTGGCCATAATAGCTACGAAAAGCACGCATAAGAGTGCTAGAGACAATGACAAAGATGAAAAGAGAGCTTTTATCATAATAGGTTATAAGTTTTTACTGTAGATTTATTGGTGTTATAGGTTATCGGTTATAGTTATTGTTAATCAGTGTTATCTGTAAGCATGAAGTAAAACTGAGTCTATTTAAAAAAATAAAGGCCAGTTGACTAGCATGCTATTTGTTCTTTTTTACAATTTGTCTAGAGTAATAAGACTTTTGTGCCAAATAATAGGGCTTATAACGAATGTTCTTTATGTACACCTTTCTTAAATGCAAATCGTCTTTGGCCATTTTTAGAAGACACAAGTACAAAATCACAAAAACAATTAAAAACACCATGGTTGCAATCAGAGAAAAACTAAAAATGCTACCTACTATGGTTATAAAAACGAGTAACATGCACAGTTCTCTGTCACAACCTAAAAAGCTCTGTTTACGTAACACAGATTGGTAAACAGGGTGTTTTACTCCAGACACACTAACTCCAAATCAAGATCTGCACTTGAGACGTTAAATAACCAGTAGCGAACCATAAGTAACGCATAACCAAACAGCATTTTATTTAGCAAGCTACCATTAAAGTTTCATCCTTGTAAAAAGAGAATTTAAAACTGCCAAAAACAGAGTCATGCTTTACATCATTAAATAAGTCCTGGTACTGAGATGCTTTGTAACCTTTAGGACTGTCAATGAGAGGTGATGACAGGTTGGTTGATACTAGATTAGTTGATGAATAGTCTTTAGTTGATATGTTTGAAGAACTACCTGCTAGAGCAGTTATCTTAGCAGTCTTCTTTGAAAGAGCTAATTCTTTTGAGAAAGTGGCTCTGTCAGATAATGTCTTTTCGTTAAGTTTAAGGCTCTTGTTACTTAAAGACATTTCATTAGAGATAGGAGCAAGCTCAGAAGTTATTTCAAGTTCAGAAGTTAGTTCAATTGTTGCACCATTGAATAAAGAGGACATTAAGGTATTAGCACCTACAAGCAGTGTCATTACCATTACAAGATACACAATACTGCGCATAAAACGCCCCATCTCACCACCTGTAAAAATCAAGGTAGCTCCGCAGGAGACAATGCCAATTAAAGACACAGAAAAAGCTACAGGTCCTGTCAATGACTTTTGAATAGTCTTAAGCCAGGTCTCATAAGGTAAGACACTGCTGCCTGAGGCTGTGTCAGCAGCTAAGGCATCTTTAAAGACAGCTGTTAAGATAATAAAAGTAGTAAGTTTTAATAAAGCGTTTTTCATTTGTTTTCTCCTAGGTATTTATAAGTGAATTTGCCCTGTTCCAATCCTGTGACAAGAGCAATAGTAGATACGTGTCTTAAAGGTTCTCTTTTTAGAATAATGATGGCATTGACAGCTAAAGCTATCATGCTGTCAATATTGTCTGGGGCAGATGGATTACGGCTTATAAGTAGCTTTAATCTTTCAAGACACTGCTCAACAGAGCCTGCGTGAATTGAAGCTAGCCCTCCTGAATGTCCTGTAGATAAGGCATCAATAAGATCAAGTGCTTCTTCAGCTCTTACCTCACCTACAACAATTCTGTCAGGGCTTAGTCTTAAAGTAGCTTTTACTAAGGTACTAATAGAAGTGTTAGGACCAGAGACTAAGTTAACAGCATTATCATTTTCAATCTTAAGTTCAGGAGTGTCTTCAATGCAGACAATTCGTGAGAATGGTTCTACATGAGCAATCCTTTTTAACATCGAATTGATAAAGCTGGTTTTGCCACATCCGGTCTGACCACAAACTAAGATGTTTTTTCTCTCTTTAATAAGATCATCTAATATGGTTAACTGTTCTTTGGAGATAAAGTTTTGTGATACTAAATGCTCAAAGTTCAAAGAGAGCGCGTGTAATGATCTCAGACAGAAGCAAGGATACTTACACAATGGTGGCAGTAAAGCTGAGAATCTAGCATTGATACAAGAAATTTCAGTTTCGACGATAGGGCAGTTAACGTTAATATCAATTTTGCTCATTGAGGCTACAGTCCTAATTAGGATCTGTGCCTTTGAAGGAGAAATGTCACAATATTTGACATTCTCACCATCTGAATACCGCACATAGAGCGCGCTATCTGGATTTAGCATGATTTCGTCGACAGCGCCTTCAACTAATGATCCTACTAATTCGTCAGATAACAGCTCAGACAAAGTCATTACTGTTCTGTCAAAATCTAATAGTTCTTTTGTACTGGCGCTCATATCAGTTTCTTTTATTAAGTTAAATCCTAAGCTTTGATGAATTTTATAAATTCAACTGCTCACCATGGCGCAAGATTATCCATGATGATTTTTTTTGAAGGCTTTTTTACTGATACAAACTGTAAGTAATATTGATTATCTATTTGAAAATAAAGAAAAATAATAATTTAAAAAATATTGTAAAAATACTTGAAAAGAGCTTTGATGCTTACATTTTAATGACTTTGTCATGAGCGCGATATGTAAAAAAGTAAGAGCAAGCAAAGTAAAGAAAAGGAAGCTCTGTTTTCAAAGCTTCCTTTTAAAGATTAGATTAAGCTAAAGTCATCACGAGCAAATACAGGTATGTATTCAAGAGGTGAGTCAACTGTAATCGTGCTACCACCTTCATAGAGTTTGCCAGTATTGGTATCTCTCCAGGTAGCACCCTTTGGTAAATAAACCTCACGAGATAGCTTTCCTTTTTCATAAATAGGGCAAACTAACAGTGAAGGACCGAACATGTAGCAATCTTCAACATTAAAGCTCTTAGGATCATCTTGGAAATCATAGAATACAGGTCTCATTACAGGGGTACCTTTTTCATGAGCTTCTTTCATCAGCTCTTTAATATAAGGCTTGAGCTTTACGCGTAACTCAAGATAGTGACAGCAGATCTTATAGACTCTGTCACCATAACTGTAAACCTCATTAGGACCACCTGAACAGCACATACCGCCACCAGTTGAACCTACCATAGGCTGTCTTGGATGTCTGTCACCATGTACTCTCATTACAGGGCAGAAACAGCCATATTCAAACCAGCGAGCAAAAATCTCACGATAATCCTCATTTTCAGGATCACCACCGTGGAAGCCGCCAATATCTGTTGTAAACCAGGAAATTCCAGCAAGAGACATATTAAGTCCAGCCATGATCTGGTTTTTAAGATCTTTAAAGGAAGTACCAACGTCTCCCGACCAAACTAAAGCTCCATACTTCTGAGCTCCTGCCCAAGCGCAACGGATAAGGCTGATAACATCATCTTTGCCAGTTGACTTTAGACCATCATAGAATGTTTTTGCATACATTGCAGGGTAGAGGTTACCAATCTGCAGATTAGAACCTTTAAAGTAGCGCATGTTATCAAAGTCATAAACAGCACACTCAGGTTCTGCTACATCTAACCAGAAGTTTTTAATTCCTAGTGAGCAGTAGTTCTCTTTGCATTTTTCAAAGACAAATTTACGGGCATCAGGATTGGTTGCATCAAAAGGAACTGTTGGCACCAAAAACTCCATAGTAGTCTGAACACCACGATCAGTTCTGATGAGGTAACCTTTGTCGTTCATTTCTTTGTAGTTTACAGACTCTTTTTCAACAGTAGGCCAAACAGAAACTACCGTTTCAATTCCCATCTCTTTTAGCTCATCTAACATAGCTTTTGGATTTGGAAAATAGTCATTGTCAAAAGACCAGTCACCCTGCTTTTTCCAATGGAAAAAGTCGATAACAATTACATCTAATGGTAATTTACGCTTTTTGTATTCACGAGCAACTTCAAGTACCTGCTCTTGAGTGACATAGCGTAATTTGCTCTGCCAAAAGCCCATTGCATAATCAGGCATCATAGGTACTCTACCTGTAACTTCGGTGTATCTTTCTTCGATTGTAGAGATCCTGTCTGATGCGGTGATCCAGTAATCGAGCTTTTTAGTTGAGAGCGCAGTCCATTTTGTAAGGTTATTAGAGAAGTTAACCTCTCCGATGGCTGGATTATTCCATAAAAAGCCATAACCGTTTGTGGAAATATAGAAAGGAACTGAAGCTTGTGAGTTTCTTTGAGCAAGTTCTAGAGTACAGCCTTTTAGATTTAGATAAGGCTGCTGATAGATACCCATACCAAAGATCTTTTCATTTTTGTTAGCTTCAAAACGTGCGGTTACCTGAAAGTCTCCACCTAGATGAGGCTTAAACTCACGACCTTCAATTTCAAGTGCTGAAAGATCTTTTGAAGCTCCATCCAATCTGTTTCTTGCAAATTCCTCTAGGAGTACTTTGCCATGTCGATTAGTAAAGACAAGTTTACCGTTAGCTTGAAATGAAGCGGTGATATTGCCATGGGTAATAGAGCCACACTGAGCTGTAACAGTCCTAAGACCTGGCATGTTAGAAACAACTTCCTGAGTCTCAGTCCAGGTTTTTATAACAGGAGTTTGATTTTTTACTTTTTCACTTAAGGCAAAGTCCTCATCTAAAGAGTAACCTCCCACGACTTCTCTTACTCTTAAAGAATCCTGTCCCCAAGGTTCAACTACAGTAGTGGTTCCAGCAAAATATCGATACAGTTTGCCTTCTTTTTCTTCAACAATACCTGGCATAATTTTTACATCCCATAATAATATTCATCTGCTTTGCTTAAGATTTGTCTCTCTCAGATGCAGAGCATTACTAAATTCTTATAAAGAGCATAGCCTTTCTTTTAGAAAAATTGTCTGAACTACTTCAAGAAACGATGTATTACCGATTGAACACCCACAAAAAAGAACAGACTTGAATATATACGACAAACAAACGCATTAAACATAATATGCAAAAGCTTTAGAGTAAATTTGAAGGTTCAAAATATGCTAAAATTCAGCCAAAGTTTTTAAGTTAAGATTTTTTTAAATGCTGTTTAACACCCCTGAGTACTTCTTACTGTTTCTGCCAGTAAGCATCATTGTCTATTTCTTTTTTAGCAAAAGACGCTATTTTGCAGCCTCAAAGCTGTGGTTGCTTTTATGCTCACTCTTCTTTTATTGCTACTGGAAGTTCGATTACATCTGGATCTTATTAGGCTCAATTGTCTTTAATTTTGTAATAGGCTCAATCCTGTCAAAAGAAGCTTGTGCAAGCCAAAGCGAGCTTAAAGATAATAAAAACTCAGATAAGCATACTCAAATAACAAAGTTGAATCTTACTAAAAGAAAGCTCATCTTAATTTTTGGTGTGTCAGCAAACGTAGCTTTATTAGGTTATTACAAATATACTGACTTTTTAATTTCAGATCTTAACCTACTATTAGGATCATCTTATGAGCTCGTGCATATAGTTCTGCCTCTTGCGATAAGTTTCTTTACTTTCCAACAGATAGCTTATCTTGTGGATTCATATAAAGGTCTTACCAAAGAATACGATTTTGTATCCTATGCTGTTTTCGTATCGTTCTTCCCTCAGTTAATTGCAGGACCTATTGTCCATCACAAAGATCTTATTCCACAGTTCTTTAAGGCAAGAAACTTAGTTTTAAACTACAAAAATCTGTGTTTGGGACTATTTGTCTTTACGATAGGTCTCATCAAGAAAGCAATCATTGCAGATAAGTTTGCAATCTGGGTAGGCGACGGTTTTGACAGTGCTAATAACCTGACATTGCTTACATCTTGGTTAGTGTCATTTTGTTATACCTTTCAGCTGTACTTTGACTTTAGTGGTTATTGTGACATGGCGGTAGGTTCAGCTTTGTTCTTTAACATCAAATTACCTATTAACTTTAACAGCCCTTATAAAGCTCTATCAATTCAGGATTTCTGGAGACGCTGGCATATTACCTTGTCTTCATTCTTAAGAGATTACCTATACTTTCCACTAGGAGGTAGCAGAAAGGGCAGTTTTAGAACCTATGTAAACCTGTTTATAGTCTTCTTTATAACAGGTATCTGGCATGGAGCAGGTAACACCTTTGTCTTATGGGGACTATTACATGGTGTAGCTATCATTATCCACAGAGTCTTTCATAATATGGGCTACAAATTACCTAGTGTTTTAGCTTGGATTTTAACCTTTATCTTTGTGGATATAGCTTGGGTATTATTCAGAGCTCCTGAGCTTAATGTGGCGTACGAAGTCTATTCTCATATGTTTGATTTTGGCTCATTATCTTTAGAGCAACTGTCAACCTTTAAGTCAGCTCTTAAGGGAATAGGCTTGAATTATCAGACTTTAACTTATGTAGTTTTAGCTTTAATTGTGGTTTTAACCTGTAAAAACTCTAATGAGTTGCTAGCAAAAGTTGCAGCTGTAAAATCCGTACAGTTACCTTGTGTAAAAGTTATTTTCAATCAAAATATACAAAGACTGCTTGCAAAAACAGCTTCATACTTTGCATGTGTGTTGATAGCTTTAATTCTGTTCTATGTAACTTTAGCTGTCATTGGTTCTAGCTACACTGAGTTTATTTACTTTAACTTCTAAAGAATACTGTTTAAGTAAAGCTTGAAGCTTTTAATTTGAATTTAAAGCTAATCGTGACCTAAGAGGATTTATTAAGTAATGGCAAGTAAAAAGATCTTTGCGCTTATCATGTCTTTATTTATAGGCATCTTTGCCTTATATACAGTTGCCATGTATCTGTATGATCCTCAGCATATCATTTCAAATCCTAAGCAATTGTTTAACGGCAGCATGCGCTATCAGGCAAGAGGTTATCTTGAGAATAAAGATGTAAAAGGACTGATTATTGGCACTAGTATGCTTGAGAATACAAGTTCTGATGAGGCAACAGCAAAGCTGTTTAAAGATAATGCCACAGCCCGCTTTTTAAATGTGTCCTTAGCAGGTTCTACTCTAGCTGACAGAAGGGTAGTTTTAGATTACGCCTTTAAACATAATGACATCAAAAAGGTTATTTTTTCATTAGAAATGTCACCTCTTTTCTATAAAGCTCTTGTGCCTATGAACTGGCAGAAAATCTATGATGACAATCTAATAGATATCATGTCTCCTTATATGAAAACAGGTTATGTAAAGTGTCTGCTTACATTATCACAAAGTGAAAAATGCGTGGGAGTGAAAAAGTCATTGGATAGACCTGCTGCCTGGATTGATGATCCTTTATATAAAGACAGTTTTAATGGTGTATGCTCATGGAATGTAGCCTCAAGAAACATCCTTGAAAGTTACCTTAATACAAATGGTAAAAGTAATGAGCTAGAACTCTTGAGCCTTGACTACCTAAAGCAGTATACCCAAAAGGAGCTATTTAGCCTTATTGATAAACAGCAGAACACCAATTTCTATCTTGTAATTCCTCCCTCATCTGCTGTTTATTACAAGCTACAAACTGAGTATTTTAAAGAGCATCTATCTTTAATTAAAAAGTTCATTACCTATCTTGCATCAGAGTGTTCTGGAAGGAATAACTGTAACCTATATGGTTTTGACGATACTGGCTTATCTTTAGATCTTAAAAACTACAAGGACATGTTCCATTATTCAGATCAGGTAAATTCTTTAATGATTGATGCCATTGAAAAGAATGAACATGAGATTAAAAAAGATAATGTAAGCACATATCTTAAGAGAATGGATGAAGTGATTGCAAAGACTGATGTAGATGCTATTAAAACACAAATCAGCAACTGTAAGTAATTACTTCAAGAAAGAGTTAAATCAAAACGCTGATATTTCTTGCTTGAGCGCGATTTTTATAATTGCGCAAATTTCTATGTATCTTTCTAACTATGTATCTATCTAACTGCGTATCGACCTAATCAAAATGGATATTGAACTTACCAAAGTTAGCTTCAATTTCCATCAATTCATAAATAGCAGGTGACGAGACTGCATGATTATACAGTTTTCCTCACAAAGTTCATTAAGAACCATGTCCAATAAAAAAGCTCTAGCTATTTTGCTAGAGCTTTTAGGTGTGCTCAGCATG
>DKDL01000063.1 GCA_002449335.1 Succinatimonas sp. UBA6849
ACCGATTAATGGGAAGAACCTTTTTAAGTTTAGTTCATTTTTCTGATTAATCAAATGTACAGTGAAAAAATTAATGGATGATTAATCGTTTACGTTTTGTCGCTGTCTTGATCGATTTGACTTTTCTCTACTTTGCTCAGTCAAAAAAGGCAGGGATTTTTCATCTCTGCCTTTTAAATCAGTTATTCACTGACATTATGATCTAGCCTTACAGCTTAGTTTACCCTCAGAATCAACCTCTAAGATTAAAGCCTTGTTTACAGGGATCTTACCTGATAGCAATAACTTAGCTAAAGGATCAGCAATCTCATTCTGAATTGCTCTACGTAAAGGTCTTGCACCAAATACTGGATCAAAGCCTACTGTAGCAACTCTCTCGTAGATGCTCTCACCTAAGGTTAAATCGTAGCCTTCATTCTTCAGTCTCTTTGATAGAGTCTCAAGCTGAATCTTAGCAATGCTCTTAATGTTCTCACGAGTTAATGGGTGGAATACCACTGTCTCATCAACACGGTTTAAGAACTCAGGCTTAAAGTGCTGCTCAAGAATTGCTAATAGTTTCTTCTTGATAGTATCGTAATCACTCTTCTCACTCTCCTCCTGGATCATGCTTGATCCTAAGTTTGAGGTCATAATGATTACGGTATTCTTAAAGTCTACGGTTCTACCCTGACCATCGGTCAAACGTCCGTCGTCTAATACCTGCAGCAAGATGTTAAATACATCTGGATGAGCCTTTTCGATCTCATCGAGCAAGATGACAGAATAAGGACGACGACGTACTGCTTCTGTCAAGTAACCGCCCTGCTCGTATCCAACATATCCTGGAGGAGCACCAACCAGTCTAGAAACAGTGTGCTTTTCCATAAACTCAGACATATCGATACGTACCATAGCTTTTTCTGTATCAAACAGGAATTCAGCTAAAGCCTTACATAACTCAGTCTTACCAACACCAGTTGGACCTAAGAACATGAATGAACCGATTGGACGATTTGGATCAGAAAGACCTGCTCTGCTTCTTCTGATTGCATTAGCAATAGCTTCAACAGCCTCGCCCTGACCGATAACTCTCTTATGAAGAGCATCTTCCATTCTTAATAACTTCTCGCGCTCGCCTTCTAGCATCTTAGCTACAGGAATACCTGTTGCCTTAGATACAACTTCAGCGATTTCTGCTTCAGTTACTTTGTTCTTTACTAACTGTGTGCCCTGACCTTGAGTCTTGCTTGACTCAGAGATCTGCTTTTGCAAAGTAGGAATAATGCCGTACTGCAATTCACTCATACGGTTTAAATCACCATTTCTCTTTGCAACATCAAATTCATGACGAGCATTATCCAACTTAACCTTGAGCTTCTGAGTTCCCTCTAAGATTAACTTGTCATGCTTCCAAATGTCATTTAGTCTTGCATATTCCTTCTCGCCTTTAGCGATCTCATCGTCAATAGCAGCTAAACGTTTCTTACTTGCATCATCAGTTTCCTTAGCAACAGTCTGACGCTCCATCTTTAACTGGATTAAACGTCTGTCTAACTTGTCTAAAGGCTCAGGCTTTGAGTCAATCTGCAATCTAATGCTTGCAGCTGCCTCATCGATTAAGTCAATAGCCTTATCAGGCAACTGTCTGTCAGTAATATAACGGTTTGACAGTGTTGCTGCAGCTACAATTGCAGGATCGGTGATCTGTACATGATGATGAATTTCGTAACGCTCTTTTAGACCACGCAAAATAGCAATAGTGTTTTCAACTGAAGGTTCGCCTACATATACCTTCTGGAAACGACGCTCCAAAGCGGCATCCTTTTCAATGTACTGACGATACTCATCTAGTGTAGTTGCACCCATGCAGTGAAGATCACCACGAGCAAGAGCTGGCTTTAGCATATTGCCAGCATCCATTGAACCTTCTGACTTACCAGCACCAACCATGGTGTGTAACTCATCAATGAACAGGATGATCTTGCCTTCTTCTTTTGCTAGATCGTTTAAAACAGCCTTTAAACGTTCCTCAAATTCACCACGGTATTTAGCACCTGCAATCAGTGCACCTAGGTCTAAAGACAGAACTTTCTTGTTGCGAAGTCCTTCTGGGACCTCACCTTTAACAATACGTTGAGCCAAACCTTCAACAATTGCAGTTTTACCAACACCAGGTTCACCAATTAACACTGGGTTATTCTTGGTTCTTCTTTGTAGAACTTCCATGGTACGACGAATCTCGTCATCACGACCGATAACAGGATCCAACTTACCCTTTTCAGCTCTCTCTGTTAAATCAATACAATACTTCTTTAAAGCACCACGTGTATTTTCAGCATTTTCATCATTAACGTTCTTGCCACCACGCATTTCTTTTAAGGCAGCATTAACCTTTGCTAAGGTTAAGTTACAACGAGTAAAGATCTCCTTTAATTCAGGATCACCTTCCATAGCAGCTAAAACGAATAATTCTGATGAAATGTAACTGTCGCCACCCTTTTGAGCTAAACCGTCACAAATATTAAGCAGCTTTCCAGTTTGAGGTGAAAGTTGCAGATCACCTGCTACGCCTTCAACCTTTGGCAGTTTATCTACTGCCTTATCAACCAGTAACTTTAAAGCTGTAGGATCAGAACCTGCTAATGTAACTAAAGGTCTGATAGCACCATCTTCTTGGGCTAACAGAGCTGACATTACATGTACTGGTTCAATGAACTGATTGTCATGTCCGACAGCTAAAGACTGAGCATCGGCTAGTGCTTCTTGGAACTTTACAGTAAATCTGTCTAAGCGCATTAGAGCCTCCTCATTTTTAAATCTTGTTTCTTTTATCTTGTCTATAAAACAATATGGGGATGCTTTGTTAAATTTAAAGGATATTTTCAAATAAAAAATTCTTTGGGGAAGGTGATTTTCTTGTTTTATTTCAGCGTTTTCTAAGGGAATTTAATTACGCTAAATCAGACTGAATAAGGGGCTTGATGATAATAATGATTAGTAAAAAAGATCTTAAGCAAAAGATGAACTGATAAACTTTTATCATTAAGGTCTGCCTTTAAAAAGTAAGACAGATGCTTTTAATTTTATAGATTTGAACAAATCACACTAGCCATACGACCAGTTCTTTTAGATCTTCTGTAAGAATAGAGTAAATTTGGATTTTGATAGGTATCAACTTTGCTATCTGCAACCTTTGAAACACCTACGTTTTCTAATTGCATCCTAGTTAAAAGAGGCAGTGAGCACAGGTATTTACCATTGCATTTTTTAGTAAAGGCACGTGATGCTTCAGGCAGAATACTTTGAAATTTATCTAAAAGTTCACTTCCTACCTCAAAGCTCTCTGGTCCAATGCATGGACCTAAGTAGGCATAGATTTCACTTTTAGAGTGCTCTCTTATAAGAGCTACAGCATTTTTGATGATTTTTGAGTACACACCTTTCCAACCGCAGTGAACAGCTGCGATAACATTCCCCTCCTTTGTAGTCATCAAAAGAGGGAGACAGTCGGCTGTGAGTACAGCTAAAGCTACAGTACTGTCACAAGTTACAATGCCATCAGCTTCAACTCCTAAAGAAACAGGTGTTTTGCCTTCTAGCATCTTTTCACATTCACAAACATCGTTTTTATCTACTAAAATCACTTTATCAGAGTGAGTCTGATTCATAAAAACGACTTTTTTTGAAAGGTGTTTTTCTAAAGCTAATCTGTTTTGTAACACGGCTCGGGGATCATCTTCAACATGAAGACCTAAATTGAAGGATGAATAGTCACCTTCACTTTTTCCTTCCAAACGTGTGGTATATAAAGCCTTTACAGGAATATCCTCAAAGGCATTTACTGCTACAAAACTAGATCTTGCCACCATTTACTTTTTCATCCTCTCTTAAAAGATTGATGAGATTTGTAAAATCATCAGGCAAAGGCGCATCAAAAGACATCATCTCACCTTTAATAGGATGCATAAACTCAATATGCGCTGCATGTAAGGCCTGATGACGGTAGTGCTTTAGAGCTTCTGTTAACTCTACACTTGCGCCTTTCATGATCTTCAAACGCTTGCCACCATAGGTCATATCACCTAACAGAGGGTGATCAATTGATGCCATATGAACTCTGATCTGATGAGTTCTACCAGTCTCCAGTCTCAGTTTTACTAATGTATGTTCACGGAACTGTTCCATCACACGATAGTGAGTAATAGCCTCGCGCCCCATACCATCGCAAACAACAGCCATTCTGGTTCTGTTGTAAGGATCACGATTGATGTCAGCTTCAATGGTGCCACCTGAGGTAATCAGACCTTCACAAATAGCCTCATATTCACGCACAACATCATGCTTACTGATTGCTCTGACAAGTTTAATCTGAGCATACTTAGATAAAGCAATTACCATAAGACCAGAGGTGTCTTTATCCAAACGGTGAACAATACCTGCTCTAGCTAAACTTGCTGTTTGTGGATAGTGGTATAACATGGCGTTCATCACGGTGCCGTCTTTACAGCCTGCACCAGGATGTACTACCAAGCCTACAGGTTTATTGATGACAATTAAATCCTCATCCTCATAGATTACATCTAGAGGGATGTTTTCTGGTTTTGCATCCAAATCTTCGCGCTCTGGGGCTGTAAGTTCAATCTCCTGACCTGAGGCTACCTTTGTACTGACCTTAGTTACAACTACACCATCTAGTTTCACTAGACCGTCTTTAATAAATTGACCTAAAGTACTTCTTGAATTGCTGTCATCAAAAGATGCTAATGCAGCATCAAGTCTTTTACCATGAAGGTCATCAGTTACTGTATAATGGAAAATTTCAGACATAAGTTAATTTTTACATATTTTCTTTACATATTTACTGTCACTTAAGATAACATATACGGCAGATAAATTTAAGAAAAAACATGAGGCAGAATTTGATGTTCAAGAAGATTTTTTTACCAGTGTTAATTGCTTCTGCACTCTCCTTAACAGCGTGTTCTTCTGATTCTATTGAAAAAGATGCTATTCCTGATCTTTCTCAAGAGGCTCTACATTCTAAAGCAAAACAGTATATGGCTGTAGGTGATTTTGGCTATGCTAAAGACTATCTTGAAGCTTTAGACTCCCGTTATCCATTCGGTGAGTTAACCGATCAGGTACAGCTTGATATGATTTATGTTTACTATAAATCCAGAAAATCTGATCTTACTACCGCCGCAATTGAAAGATATTTAAGATTAAATCCTACCTCTCAGTACACAGACTACGTTCTGTATATGAAAGGTTTAAACGAAATCCAGAAACACGGTACTTTAATTCAGGATTATCTGGGGTTTGACAGATCACAGAAAGATCCTCAGACATTGTATGATGCATTCAAGGCTTTCAAGGATTTGATTGAAACCTACCCAAATTCACCTTATGCAAACGATGCCTACCACCGTTTAGTCTGGGTAAAGGATCAGCTCGCAAAAAGAGAGTGGGCAATTGCCTCCTACTATCAGGAAAGAGGTGCTTTAATCTCCGCAGTACGTCACTGTCAGACCATCATCTACACCTATTATGATTCTCCTTATACTAAAAAAGCATATGAGCTCATGATTAAAAACCTGGATGATCTTGGTTTGAAACTGCCAGCTGACAACGCAAGAAAAGTTATGGCAGCGTCTCATTTTGAATAATATCAGTCTTAATAAAAGAGCAGCTTTTGCTGCTCTTTTACTCCTACCGTGAACAACTTTATATATAATCCGCCCAAAAATCCCTTTTTAAATATCCTCTATGAGGATGAATACATTATGGTTGTCGATAAACCTTCAGGCCTTTTATCTGTGCCTGGACGTGAAAAGGCAAACTATGACAGCATTCTTTCAAGAATTTGGGAAACGCACCCTGAGGCAATGGCAGTTCACAGACTGGATATGGACACCTCCGGTCTCATGGTTGTTGGATTAAAAAAGGAATCAGTCTCAGCGTTAGGAAAGATGTTCATGCAAAAAGAAGTGCATAAACTTTACTATGCTCTCGTGGATGGCAACATTGAACGTTCAGGTAAAATTGAACTACCCATCCGCTGTGATCTTGAAAGACGACCTTTGCAGATTGTGGACTTTAAACAGGGCAAACCTTCTACTACTCTTTTTGAACGCGTCGATAACTTTGGCGTTGCTTCATTTGTTAATGAGAAAAGTGAGCATAAAACTGATGACATCAGTTTGGTTAGACTTACTCCTGTTACAGGTCGTTCCCATCAGTTAAGAGTTCATTTAGCTTCAATAGGTCATGCAATATTAGGCGACAGATTTTATGCTGAGAAAAACATACAGGCTAAATCAAAAAGACTCTGCCTGCATGCGTATCATCTTGAATTTAATCATCCGTTCTTTGGCAAAGATTTAAAATTTGAGAGCAAACCAAATTTTATCGATAACAACTGACAATATTCCATAATGTTTATTATCTTGAAGATTTTCTAATTATATTAAACAGACATCAATATAATTCTTTTATTCATATCATTACCCTTTGAACACATATTTTCTATGATATTCAAGATACGAGCATCTTGTGGAATTCAAAGGCATCAATGAAAAAAATTGATTATCTTTTATTCCTATACGTTCCTTATCACGAGGATATAACCAATTTGATATTAAAACTCGTTTATCATCTGTAAACGTTATAAACCCCTTGTCAAACAATTTGTCATATAAAGGAGACAATATGAAACCATTATTTGCATCATAACGTTCTTTTTCTGTGCACACTGCAAAAGGCTTTATATGACTAGCGATTAGCAATGATTCTTCTGTAATCTGAGTAATAAAGCACATTGAACATTCTTCGAGCATATCGTCTCTGTATTTCGATTGACCAGGTCTTCCTTTTGGGAAACTTTGAACATTCGCCACAGATTGTTGTGAAATTGATGCGTTTTTTTGTGCTATTTCCTTTTTGCCATAATTTTCAATGAATAGAACTCTTTTTTCCATTTCGTGAAAGTCAGCAAATAACTTCCAATAAAAAACAGTTTCCCCTTTTGGATTAGTTAGCCTCATAATTGATATATAGCTAATGTCTCCAAGAGCAATTTTTCTTATCAGATGGTATGCATTATTTTTATCTTTTGAATTAATATACCCCCTAGGACCTGTAATTTGATTTTGTTTTTGAACTTCAAAATAAATAAAATCATTTGGAAATTGTTTAATAAGATTCATTCTTTCTAGCCAAAGTTCATTTAAACTTTGTTTTGTTGCACAATCACCTCTCAAATATTTGGGATTTTTATAATATGATTCAATAGAATTCATATATTCAAAAAGATCGTTTTTTAAGACAAAGCATGGAATATTTTCCGAAATGCAATCACTAAACAGAGAGTCCATTTCTTCTTTTTTTGATATATATAACTTTGCTTCACCATGTCCCTTTCCTAGTTTATTTTTTCCAACAACCCAACAATCAGGAACGGTAATAGGGACATTAGTTGCGCCCTGAAAATCAAAATTGATCCCATCAATCTTCATTTTCAACTCCATATTTTGTAATATCCATTTGTTTTAATATTTCCATTAAAACGTCAACAACAATACTGTTTCCAGCCTGTTTGTAAGAGGCTGTATCAGAAACGACGATATCGAAATCTTTAGAGAATCCCATTAAATTTAAACATTCTCTTGGGGTTAATTTTCTAAAAATTCCCTTTGACGTCAAATTTGTCATATCTTTTTTTATTAATTTAGTTGTAAATTTTGTCGGATAAGTACAACTTTCTATTTGAAGTAAGTCTCCTTTTAAATAATACTGAGTTTCAAATGCTTTTGTATCAAATAAGAAATCTTGCAACGACGACGAATGTATAGATGAAGATACAGGGTGAAATATAAAATCACCATGCCAATTAAATTGTTGATTTCTTTTTTGGCAGAGCAATACTTTTCCATTAATTTGAGTATAACTTTTTTTATAATTTATAAAACGTGTAATAAAATTAGCACCTTTACTCTTTAAAAAATATTTACAATTTCCTTCTTTTTCCAAATAATCGTATACACATTTCTTCAAAGGGAAAGGCTTAGGAAAAAAAAACTCTGTTGGATTTTTAAAACCTATACAATACAATCTTTCCCTGTTTTGTGGTACTCCATAATTTTTAGCATTCAAAACTGCATAATGAATATCATAGCCACAGTCTTTTTCAAATGTATTTTTTATTACATTCCATGTATTTCCTTTATCATGAAAAAGCATTCCTTTAACATTTTCAAAAATAAATACCTTGGGTTGACATTCAATAACTACTCTAGCAAATTCCCTAAACAAAGTACCTCTTGTGTCATTAAATCCACCATGCTTACCTCTTAAAGAAAATGCCTGACAAGGAGCTCCTCCCACGAAAATATCTACTTTTCCTTTGAACGAATTCGCATCAAATTCATGTATATCTGAATGCCAGCGATCTTCAGATAGGTTGTAATTGGCTAAATATGCCTTTTTACAGTCGCTGTCTATATCACCAGCGAATTGGATTTTATGCTTTAACCCCAACCTATAAAAAGCATGCTCAATAGCGCCAATTCCACTAAAAGAAGTGGCAAGTCTTATCGTTCTATTAGGATATAAAAAAGAATTTTTATCTATTCCTTTCATTAAAACTAATTCTCTTCCGCAAATTTTGTAATATCAAGTTGCTTTAATAAAGCAATTAATACATCTACTACAATACTGTTGCCAGCCTGTTTATAAGCAGAAGTATTTGCAACAACAATTTTAAAATCATCTCGAAACCCCATCAGTCTAAGACATTCTCTTGGAGTTAATTTTCTCAATCCATTAATTCCTTTGCTTTTATTGTATGTAACATAATTATCTACGCCAGCGCGATGCATTTTATGCATTGTTTGGAGTAATGGTCTTGCAATATCCAAATCTGTTTCAGTAGACGTCCTATAGGATTTTGTACCTGAAGATAAAACGTAGTTTGAAACTTTCTCTGAAAGATAGTATTTATCCTCAACTTCCCTTACAGGAAAAATAAACTCATTAAATGATTCTGAAAATCTTGTACCTTTCTTTATCATATTTAATTTTTCTTGATCTTGTGTAATAAATTTTACATTAAGACGATCAACGTAATACTTAGAATTTTTATAATCTTCAAGAAAATCATACATTCTGTAATTCAATTTTATTGGGGCAGGATACTTAAAATCGTTTTTTTCTAAAAATCCTATACAATACAATCGCTCTCTAGTTTGAGGAATACCGTAATCTCTAGCATTTAGCAATTGAAAATGGACATCATACTTACAATAATCTTTAAAAGTGTTATAAATAACTTTCCATGTTTTTCCCGAATCATGTTTAAATAAGCCTTGTACATTTTCAAAAATAAAGACCTTTGGCTTACATTCATTGATTACCCTAGCAAATTCTCTAAATAAAGTTCCTCGAGTATCTTCAAATCCAAGTTGATCTCCAACAGTAGAAAAAGCCTGACAAGGAGCACCACCTACAAGCAGATCAACTTTTCCTTTATATGGGATTGCATCAAATTCATGTATATCAGAATGCCACTGTTCTTCTTTGATATCATAATTTGCAAAATATGTTTTTTTGCAATTGTTATCGATATCTCCTGCAAACTGAATTTCATATCCTAAATTCAGTCTCTTTAATGCGTATTCAATTGCTCCTATTCCGCTGAAAGTCGTGGCCAATCTTATTTTTCTATTTGGAAATGAAAAATTTCTATTTACCCAACTAGTATTTTGGAAATCAATATTACTTTTAGTGTTTTGTATTTCAAACGACATATTATTCACTCAAAAAAAATGGACGTTATTTCATAAAAGCAAAAAAGTGTAGAAAATCAAATAATTTATACAAATAAGATCTGCAATCCTTATAAGGTGACAGATTTTATGCAGAGAAAAACATACAGGCAAAATCAAAAAGACTCTGCCTGCATGCGTATCATCTTGAATTAAATCACCCTATGTCAAAAGAGAAACTCTCTTTTGAAACAAATGCTGACTTTATTATTTAAAGCCTCTTTCCTTTTTGATTAGATCAAAGGCAGCCTGAATATCTTTAGCTTTCTCAGTATACATGCGGATCATTTCCTCAGTAAGTCCCTGAGATGCCAGTCTGTCTGGATGATATTTTAGCATCAGTCTGCGATGTGCCTTTTTAACCTCGTCATCGCTGACAGTCTTGTCTATTCCAAGAACTTTATAGGCTGCATCAAGCTTTGACTGTCCTAAATATGAACTGTTATCATGTTCATAACTGTTATTTCCATAACCGCCACCATATGACGAGTTCTGTTCATCATTCTGATGACTTTCATGAGAGCTCTGATGATAGTCATATCCAGAGTTTTTAAAACGCTGAGAAAACATCATCTCGCTGTATCTGATGCTAATCAGCCTTTCCATGGACTGCACTGATACACCAAGGCTTGCTGCAAGAATAATCAGTCTGTCATGTTCCTGTTTTGAAAGCACTCCATCTGACAGAGCCACCTGGATCTGTATTTCCAGAATGTAATCAATAAAGGCTTCGTTATCACCTGTAATTGCTTTTAACTCTGCAACCTTTGAATCAATGTTAAAATCATTCTGTTTGCCTGCATTAAAGGCAGCCATAGCTGTTTTTCTTGCATTCTCATCTAACTGCATCATTTCCATGACGCTGTAGGCAGTGCCAATATGCTCCTCGTTAATTCTGCCGGCACCTCTGGCAATATATCCCATAAAGGAGAAGGTAATATCAACTAAAGACTGGTTATAGTTGGCTCCCCTTGAGAAAGCGTTGTATGCTTTTTTTCTATTCTCATTTTTTTCTAATCTTGGTTTATCAAATATAAAGTAGCCAATAAGAGCGCAAACAACGGCTACAACAAAATTGTGAGAAAATAATATTCCCAGTAAGAAACCAAAAAATGTACCTGTCAGTTTCATGTTTTTCCTTTGTGAAAACTTACTTAAATATAATCACTGTAGACTTTTTTGAGATAGTCATATGCAGCCTGTACGGACTTTGCTTTATCTGTATAAATTTCCATCATGTCAGGAGGAAGATTTTGTGCTGCCAGTCTGTCAGGATGATACTTGAACATCATCTTTTTGTGGGCTCTTTTTACATCATCAAAAGTGGCACTGCTGTCAAGTTCCAAAATACCCAGAGCCTGAGCAATCTTGTCACTTGATCCTGAAGTGTTTGATGATGTCCGCTCTTTCTGGTACCTGTGGTACCTGCTGCCACTGTTTGAGTTATTCGATGAGTCTGATCTGTCTTTAGAACTGCTGTTTGACTTATTCTGTGACTCTCCAGTGCCAGATTTATTCTTCTCATCATCAAATTCTTTGGCAAACCTTGCCTCGGCGCCCTTTGAGTCAAACAGTCTTTTCAGAGCCGCTTTCGAAGATCCTAAGGCAGTGGCTATTGTTACCAACCGGTCTTTGATCTCATAGTTAATTTCACCATCAACAGATGCTATCAAATAAGCATAGGTAAGAACATATTTTATATAATCTCGATTTTTGCCTATATTGGTCAGATATGACTTAACAAACGTGTCAAAGTCGAAGGACTGATCCAGAGCTCTGTTAAAGGCTTCAACAGCAATAGCTCTAACCTCTGATGTAACCTTAAAATGAGCTATCACCTCTTCAGCGTTTTTTATGTAAACACTAAGATCCTGTGTTTTGGCAAGACAGAAACCTGCAACAGTATAGATATTCTCATAAAGAGAAACCTTGTCTTCACGGTTTTTCTTTTGAGTCTTTTTCATCTGGCGTTCAAGGCGTTTCTGTTCTTTTTCTTTGAGCGCCTGTTCTGCCATTTTGGCCTGTCTTTCTAGTTCAAGTTTCTGCTTGTGATAATTACGGTAGTCATAAGACAGAAAGCCCACCAAAGGGCCCAGGATTATGAAAATAAAGTAATCAGATATCAGATATAGAATAAAACCTGCAATAAGTCCTATTCCAGCTCCTAAATATGTTAATTTTGCTTTCACTGTCGTATCGAGTCTTAATTTTATGTAACTGCTCAAACTTTACATTCAAACAGTTTCTGTTGCTTTAAAAGCTAATATTGCCGTAGATTTTTCTTTAATTATAACTGCTTTTCTTTTACGTAATTATTAACTGAGTCAAGTCTTTGTATTGTGCCTACATCAAACCATTTTCCGACTAAGGTAGTTCCGTAAAGAACCTTATCCTGAGCCCATTTTTCAAAGAACGGCAGTAAAGGCTCTTTTTTTATTTCACGATGTTCAAAAGCTTTGCATGAATAAACAGCTGTACCTGAGAAGGTATAACCAGGACCTCTTGAGCACAGTCCATTTTCATCTAATGAAAAATCACCTTTTAAATTGTGCTTAGGATTATTCACAAGATACAGTCTAGCAAGCATTCCTTCCTTTAATGGAGATAAAAACTGTTTATAATCACCGTCAATAAAAGTATCACCGTTGACTACCAGAAAATCCTCACCTTCAAAAAAAGGCAGAGCATTGATAATCCCACCTGCAGTTTCAAGTCCTGATGCGCCTTCAACAGAATGAGTGATATTTACCCCAAACTTATGACCATCTCCAAGTGCGGAAACAATCATATTGCTTAAGTAGGCGCTGTTGACAATAATGTCTTTTATTCCTGCTTTTTTCAGTTTTTCTATATGCCACTCGATTAATGACTTATTACCAACCTTTACTAATGGCTTGGGGCAGGTATCTGTAATAGGTCGCAACCTTTCACCACGACCTGCAGCTAAAATCATTGCTTTCATTAGAACTTTCCTACTACGTATTTTTCAATGATTGCCTTTAACTTATTAAGACGTTTATCAGCTTTACACTCTTCTAAAACATAGCTGATTACTCTAGGAAGATCTTTTAAGTAGGCATTTTTACCATCTCTTATGCTCAAGCGACAAAAGATACCTAAAACTTTTACATGTCTCTGTAGTGAGGTTAAAGTAAGTTCATAACAAAAATCATCATAAGACTTATCTTTTAAATAGCCTTTTTGCCTGAAGCTATCATATGCATAATATTTCAGCTGTGTTAAAAGCTCTTTTTCAAGAACCACATAACAGTCAAACAAAAGAGAGGCCAAATCGTACAGAACAGGACCTCTTACCATATCCTGAAAATCAATTACGGCAAGCTTTTCTGTATTATCGTCTTCACATACCATCAGGTTTCTGCTGTGAAAATCGCGGTGCATTGCGCACTGTTCCTCACTTAAGCAGACATCCGCAAGAAAATCGTAGCACTCATACAGTTCGTTTTGTTCCTGTTCACTTAATCTAACGTTAAGTGCCTTACCAAGCATCCAGGTATCAAACTGTGAAAGTTCAAACTTAATAAACTTTCTGTCAAATAACGGCAGCTCAAGATTTAATGATGCAATTAAAGGTAAAAGTGAAACAGCATTTTTATAAAAATTTAATTTGTCGCCTGCTACGCTCGCTTTTGCAAAGGTTCTGTCTCCTAGATCAGAGAGCAGCATAAATCCTCTGTCTAAATCATACGATATTATCTTTGGTACGGTTATACCTGCTTTTGACAGAGCAGTATCTATAGTAATGAACTCTCGATTTTTTTGAGTTTCAGGAGGAGCATCAACGGCTATAAGATTTTTATTTTGAACACGAAAATAGCGACGGAAGCTGGCGTCGCCATTTAAAGATAAAAGCATTACTTTATCATCTAAAATAATGCTTTTTACATATTGGGTTAAAGCTTCTAATCTAGAATCAGTCACGCTTGAATACCAGATCCCAGACACCATGTCCAAGTCTCTGACCACGAAGTTCAAACTTAGTTAGAGGACGCCAGTCAGGTCGTGGGATATAAGTGCCATCTGGAGAAGTGTTTGAAAAACCTTCAGCTCTGGTCATCACATCCAACATCTGCTCAGCGTAATTCTCCCAGTCAGTTGCCATTCTGAACTGACCACCATGCTTGAACAACGGTTTAACCAACTTAACAAAGTCGTCATTGATAAGACGACGTTTGATATGTCTCTTCTTAGGCCATGGATCAGGGAAAAATATCTGAAGAACATCCACGCTCTCTGGAGCTAAGCACTTAGACAAAACCTCAAAGGCATCAAATTTGATAACTTTGGCGTTGGTAAGCTGATTTTCTTCAATCAGCTTTAATGCTGAGCCTACCCCAGGTGGGTGAACTTCAATTCCCAGGAAATTACATTCAGGAGCATCCTTTGCCATCTGCACAAAGGATACACCCATGCCAAATCCGATTTCTACAACCAATGGAGCCTCACGGCCAAAAATAGCTTTAAGATCTAGGGGCTTTAAGTCCTCTACATCTACCATATACTTTGGTCCTAACTCTTCAATGGCACGAACTTGACCTTCGGTCATACGACCTGCACGTACCACAAAAGATTTGATTCTGTGATGCTCAGCCTGATGGTTCTTTTCAGGATTTTCGTTAGAGTCTTTAATAACTTCTGTCATGTTTTTAATTAGATTAACTCTAACTTCTGCATCTCTGCCTTAATTTCTTCACGTAATGACTGACTTACTGGAAGAATTGGCAGACGGCTCTCTTCAGAGCATAAGCCTAATAAAGAAGCAGCATATTTAGCAGGAGCTGGGCTTGGCTCTTTGAACATTAACTTATGAAGTTTCATTAACTTCAACTGCTCGTTTGCAGCCTCTTCCCACTTCTTCTCTAAAGTTAAGTTTTGAACCTTAGCAACTAAAGCAGGAGCTACGTTTGCAGTTACAGAGATCACACCCTGACCACCTGCTACGTTAAAGCTTACGGCAGTTGAATCTTCACCTGATAACCAGATGAATGGCTTCTTGATTAAGTTACGCTCAATCCATGGACGCTCTAAGTTACCTGTAGCATCCTTAATACCGATAATTCTCTCTAACTCTGATAACTTAGCAACAGTCTCTGAGGTGATATTTACAACGGTGCGCCCTGGTACGTTGTATAAGAAGATAGGTAAATCAGTATTGTCATGAACCATCTTGAAGTGTGCATATAAACCTTCCTGATTAGGGCGGTTGTAGTAGCCAGCATTATGTAAAAGGCTGTCTGCACCAGCATCTTTGGCTGCATTTGATAAGTTGATTGCTTCAACTGGGTTGTTGGAACCGGCACCTGCCATAACTAAAATACGGCCTTTTGCTGCATCACATACAGTCTTGATTGCAGCAATGTGCTCTTCAAAAGTTAAGGTTGGACACTCACCTGTAGTACCGGTTACTACTAAGCAAGTAGTTCCATTCTTAATGTGAAACTCTACCATGCGCTCTAGTGCTTCATTATCAACTTTGCCATTTTTAAATGGTGTGATTAAAGCAACCATTGAACCCTGATATTTTTGCATCTTATTCACCTTAATTATTGCAAAAACTAAAAAAGTTTATTTAAGCTAATTCTGTTATAGATAGCTATTTTATAGCTATCAGAAAAATAGCTAACTTTTAACAAGTTAGCTATTTAAAAACTAGTTACGTCTTAATGTTGGGAACAGGATTACATCACGAATGGTCTGAGCATTTGTGAATAACATTACTGTTCTGTCAATACCAATACCTTCACCTGCGGTTGGAGGTAAACCGTACTGCATTGCGTTGATGTAGTCCTCATCGTAGTACATAGCTTCGTCATCACCGTGCTTCTTAGCCTCAGCCTGCTGACGGAAACGACCAGCCTGATCATCAGGATCATTTAACTCAGAGAAACCATTACCAATCTCACGACCACCGATAAAGAACTCAAAACGATCTGTAAAATCAGGATCTGAATCTGTTCTTCTTGCTAATGGAGATACTACAGCAGGGTAGCTTGTAATGAATGTAGGCTGCTGCAGATTTGCTTCAACTAATTCATCGAATAGAGCGGTAATGTAGTGACCTAAAGTCCAGCCTTCCATTAACTCGATGTGGTGTTTCTTACATAGAGCACGAGCCTTATCCTCATCCTCAAGATCTTCCATAGTAATGCCGTTGCCGTATTTAACGATTGACTCTTTCATGGTTAATCTGTCAAATGGCTTTGCAAAATCTAAATCAAGACCTTCTTCACCTTCTTTACCATAATGGATCTTAGTAGTACCTAAAACCTCTAATGACATCTTCTTGAATAGATCTTCGGTAAAGTCGATTAAGTCGCGGTAATCGTGGTATGCCATATAGAATTCCATCATAGTGAATTCTGGGTTATGACGAACATCGATACCTTCGTTTCTGAAGTTACGGTTGATTTCGTATACGCGCTCGAAACCACCTACAACCAGACGCTTTAAGTAAAGTTCTGGAGCAATACGCAGATACATATCCATATCTAAGGCATTGTGGTGAGTTACGAATGGTTTAGCGTTAGCACCACCTGGAATTACGTGCATCATAGGAGTTTCAACTTCCATGAACATATGCTCGTTCATGTACTTTCTGATAAATGAAACTACTTTGGTACGAATTTCAAAAGTACGACGTGAACTCTCGTTAGCAATCAAGTCAACATATCTCTGACGGCAACGAGCTTCCTGATCGGTTAAACCGTGGAACTTCTCTGGTAGTGGACGTAATGACTTAACTAATAAACGTAATGCACTTACATGTAAGGTTAACTCACCAGTCTTAGTCTTAAATGCAAAACCGGTTACACCGATGATGTCACCTAAATCTAATTTCTTGAAAACATCCTGATATACGCCTTCAGGTAAGTTATCACGAGCTACGTAGATCTGAATACGACCGCCCATATCCTGTAAGGTTGCAAATGAAGCTTTACCCATAATGCGACGGGTCATAACACGACCTGCGATAGTGTAGGTGTTCTGCTCTTTCTCTAAGGTCTCATTATCTTTATCTGCACATGCTTTGATAATATCTGATGAGAATGCATCACGACGGAAGTCGTTAGGATAAGCCTGACCTTGTGAACGTAGAGCCTCAAGCTTTTCACGACGCTCTTTCATCACGTTATTGAGGTTCTCTGCAGTACCAATGTTTTCTTGTGACATTTTTCTATTTTCCTAATTTATAAGTTTAAAGTCCTGACTTTAAACTTGCTTCAATAAACTGGTCTAAATCACCGTTTAACACCTTTTGTGTGTCACGGCATTCAACACCTGTGCGTAAATCTTTAATACGAGCATCATCTAGAACATATGATCTAATCTGACTGCCCCAGCCAATATCAGACTTGCTGTCTTCAATTTCTTTTTGCACACTCTGTCTTTTTTCAAGCTCTAGAGTATAAAGTCTTGCTCTTAATTGTTTCATGGCCTGATCACGGTTTTGGAACTGTGAACGCTCGTTCTGGCATGAAACTACAATACCAGTTGGTATATGTGTAATTCTTACAGCTGATTCAGTCTTATTAACATGCTGACCACCAGCACCGGATGATCTGTAAACATCAACTCTTAAATCAGCAGGATTGATGGAAACTTCAATATTGTCATCAATTTCCGGATACACATAAGCAGAACAGAATGAAGTATGTCTGCGATTGTTAGAATCAAAAGGAGACTTTCTTACTAAACGGTGAACACCGGTTTCAGTTCTAAACCAGCCATAAGCATGATCACCTTCAAAACGTAAGGTTGCAGATTTAATACCGGCAACTTCACCTTCTGACAATTCTGTTACAGTAACATTAAAGCCGTGTTTTTCACCGAACTTCATGTACATGCGCATTACCATTTCAGCCCAGTCCTGAGCTTCAGTACCACCAGAACCTGACTGAATGTCCATATAGCAAGGATCAGAGTCATTAGGACCTGAGAACATTCTTTCAATCTCAAGACGTTCTAGATCATGACTTAATTTGTCTGCTTCTGCCTGTGCTTCTTTAGCAAGTTCAGCGTCATTCTCTTCCTTGGCCATTTCGTCTAAGGTTAACAAATCGTCGAATCCCTGATAGAGATTTTTAAAATTGGTAACCACAGCGGTTAATGATTGTCTTTCTTTACCAAGTTCTTGAGCTTTTTTTGGATCATCCCAAAGCTTTGGATCTTCTAGAAGACCGTTTACCTCTTCTAAACGTTCTGTCTTGCTTTGCAGGTCAAAGATACCCCCTTAAGGCATCTGCACGCTCTTTTAAGGCTGCAACCTGATCTTTTATGGAGATGGTTTCTAACACGCTTTATTCTCTAATTTGAATCTAGTTTCGTTTTTTAAAAATTAAACTTAGATTATAACAAATCAGACGCCGATGTGCAGTGTTTGTCACTCTTATGCTTACTTTTATTCCATACTTTTTTCAAAGTCCATAGGTTACAACTTGGTGAATTCAAAACCTGTGTAAAAGAGCTTTTACAAAAGTAAAAATACTGCTGATTTTAAGCTAATCAAGGCATAAGCTCTGAATGTTTGCATTTGTGTTTGCTAGGTTCACATGACTGATTGAATTATTCACATCTAATTATCCGCATTACAATGTGTGGTATCATGTCTACTATCAAAACAGTATCGAATGTAGGAATTATTATGTTACAAGATGATATCAAAGCAACTGTGAAAATGGCTCTTGAAGAGGACTTAGGCGGTAAGTTAGATCCAAGTCTTGATGTTACTTCACAGCTTATTGATGAAAACGAAAATGATGAAGCTACTGTTATTACCCGTGAAGCAGGTATCTTCTGCGGTAAAGCATGGGTAGAAGAAGTTTACAGACAGTTAGGCAATAAAGTTGAATTAACTTGGTTTGTAAAAGACGGCGATGCTATTGAGCCTGGTGAGCAGTTATTCCACGTTAAAGGTAACGCTCGTACTATGCTGACAGCAGAGAGAACAACTTTAAACTTCGTACAGACTCTGTCAGGTGTTGCAACTGAAGTTTCTAAGTATGTAAAAGCAATTAAAGATACAAACTGCAAACTGTTAGATACCAGAAAGACCATTCCATGCTTAAGAACAGCTCTAAAGTATGCTGTTACCTGTGGCGGCGGTAAGAACCACAGAATTGGTCTTTTCGATATGTTCTTAATCAAAGAGAACCACATCATGGCTTGTGGCGGTATTGCTAAAGCAATTGAAAGAGCTCGCAGCCAGCACCCTGAGATTAAGGTTGAAGTTGAAGTTGAAAATCTTGATGAATTACAGCAAGCATTAGATGCTAAAGCTGATATCATCATGTTAGATAACTTTGAGTACGATATGATGGTTCATGCTGTAAAGCAGACAGATCATAAAGCTCAGCTTGAGATTTCTGGTAACGTAAATCTTGAGACTATCGGTCGCTTTGCTGCAACTGGTGTTGATTTCATCTCTGTAGGTGCTCTAACTAAGAATGTAAGAGCTTTAGACTTATCAATGAGATTTGTTAAGAACTAATCTGCATTAGTTCTTACACTAAGGCTGACCCAAGGTCAGCCTTTTTTATTTTGAAAATAAATTATTGAGGTGTAAATAACTAGTGTGTTTTAAGCAAACTCAATATCTACACGAGGCATTACGTGACAAACTAACTCATAAGGGATGGTGCCACAAAGTTCTGCGATCTTCTCAACAGGCAGACCTTTACCCCATAAAATAGCCTCATCACCAATCTTATCTTTTGAATCAGGGCCTAAATCAACAAACATCATGTCCATACAAACATGGCCTGCTGTCTTTACATATCTGCCATTGATAAGTACAGGTGTACCGTTAGGAGCGGTTCTTGGATAGCCATCACCATAGCCACAGCCTACAATACCTAATGTAGTATCTCTGTCTGCTACGTAGTAAGCACCATAGCCAACCTTGTCACCTTTTTTGATTTTGTGCAGAGCTAAGATATTGCTCTTTAAAGTCATCACAGGTTTTAAGCCTAGATCTTCACCTACTTTATCTTCAAATGGAGAAATGCCGTAAATGATGATGCCTGGTCTTACCCATGGAGTGTGTGACTTTGGCCAGTAATAAATACCAGCAGAATTGGCTAAACACAAGTCGCCCGTAAAGTCTTTTGCAATCTCATTGAAGAAATCAATTTGCTGTTTGTTGTACTCAACTTCACTTGGAGTATCAGCAACTGATAAATGAGAAATTAGACCTACTGGTTTTACGACATTTGGACTTGCCTCAAGTCTTCTTTTAATCTCAAAGATTTCTTCTTTATTGCAAGAACCTAGACGATGCATGCCCACATCAATCTGAACCCAGGCATGAATTGGTTTCTTTAAATTTGCTTTTTCAATACTCTTTACCTGCTCAAGATCATGAACACCGGTATACAAAGAGTATTTAGAGATATAAGCAATGTCCTCGTCGTTGTAAAAGCCTTCAAGTAAGACTACAGGTTTTTCGATTCCTTGACGACGAAGCTCCATAGCTTCAGAAATTCTCGCAACCGCAAATGCGTCAGCATGATCCTTTAAAGCATTGGCTACTGGGAAAAGACCATGACCATAGGCATTGGCCTTAACTACAGCAATGATTTTTGAATTTGGAACTAAAGAGCGGATATGCTTTACATTATCTATTAAAGCCTGCTTGTCAATTGAAGCAGTTACGCATTGCATTTTAAATTTCCTTTTTTATTATTGATAAATTTGAGAGTCAGTAATGTCTGGAACATCACCTTCAGCTGCAATTGTATTATCTTTATCGTAGAAGGTGGTGTAGGCGCCTTGGAACTGTAATTCAATATCATCAGTAGCACCATTTCTGTTTTTACTAATGATCAAAGTTGCCTTACCATCACCATTTTCACCTGACTTATATACGTCTTCACGGTGAATGAACATAATCATATCAGCGTCCTGCTCCAAAGAGCCTGATTCACGCAGATCAGAGTTCATAGGACGGTGATCCTTACGACCTTCAACTTCACGGTTTAACTGAGCTAATGCCAAAATAGGTACATCAAGCTCTTTTGATAACTGTTTTAATGAACGTGAGATTTCACCAACTTCTTGGCTTCTGTTATCTAATTTGGTCTGTGATTTCATCAACTGAATATAGTCGACCATGATGCAAGATAAGCCTCCATTCTCAGAGGCAATCTTACGCGCTCTTGAACGAAGTTCTAGGGGAGTTAGAGCAATATCTGAAGTATCATCAATGTAAAGCTTTACTCTATCATTGCCATTTTGGTCTTTTTCAGTTAAGAGATTTACATATCTGATAATACGATGCCACTGCTCTGGAGTTACCTTGCCTGAAGCTAAATCTTTTCCTGGTACACGACCGAAGCTAGATAACATACGCATTGCAATTTCTTTTGCAGGCATTTCCAAAGAGAATACTAAAGCTGGACGATGCTCATCAACATTCATGGCGATGTTTGTGACCACGTTCATCGCAAAAGAGGTTTTACCTACACCAGGACGAGCTGCGATAATATTTAAAGTACCGCCACGTAAACCTGAAGTTAGATTATCAAGATCTCTAAAGCCTGTAGCTACACCATGCATCTTTTTATTAGAGTCCATGTCAGCTTTAATTTGCTTTACTAACTCTAAAGCGACTGCAGTCATCTGCTTAGGTCCAGAGTCTGCTGAACGGCGAGATTCTGAGAGTTCATAGATAAGACCTTGTGCCTCATCATAAACCTCTTCAACTGATTTTCCTTCTGGAGCATAACTTATCTTTTCAATATGCTCACATACTGAAATTAACTTACGACGTCTTGAGGTATCAATGATGATTTGGCCGTATTCAACGATTGCAGAGGACGGACCTGTAAGTTCGGTTAAAGAACCTACATAGGCAATACCACCAGCTTTATCTAAAAGACCTTTATTCTCTAAATCAGCACATAATACAGTGGTATTAAAATCATCAGTAGTAGCAGCTCTACCTAAAATAGTTCTGTAGATGATACGGTTCTTTTCAGAGAAGAAATCATTCTCATCTAAAGTACCAATATTCTCACGTACTTTTTCGATAAGTTTGCCATCTAGGATCAATGATCCCAGGAAGTTAGCTTCTGCTTCAAGATTTTTTGGCATCTCTGTATATTTTGCCAAAACATCATTGCTATTATCTTTTGCCATGTCAAACCACCGTTAAAAAATCAGAGATCTATTTTAAGCCATTAATGGTCTTTTTGAGATACCAGAAGAAAAATATAATCAGGCAAATAAAGAAAATTTCTCTGACAAATTGGTTCAAGTCAGATCACTTCTACCTGCTTAACTACAGGAGCTTGTGTTTAAAAAAAATGAATGGCGCACCCGAAGGGAT
>DKDL01000015.1:0-779 GCA_002449335.1 Succinatimonas sp. UBA6849
ACAATAATGCTGTAGGGGCTAACAGTGCAAGTCTGAGCCATGAAAATAAGGTGTGCTCAGGTATTGATGCAAAGGAGCCCTCTTATGACAACTTGAATCTGAGTTCAAGCTCCACCGCAAGTCTTGATGATACTACCTTAGGTGACATAAGACTTTCAGACAATGGTAATGACAGTTTAATGTCAAATCTTATGAGAACTGAGGCAATTGTAAACAGGTTTTGCTATAAGGAGAGTTTAGCTGATGTCACAGATCCTCAGGTAAGTGACACCAATACTACCAAAGCTTACAAGCTGATCGTAAGCAAATTAAAAGATCATACCTTGTCATCAAATGTAATTAAGCGCGCTTTAGATTCTAGAGTATCGAGGATTAAACCTGTCATTGATGTAGTCAACGGCTTTATCAAGGATGGTGCCTTTGCCATAGACTTTGATTTGGATGCTGCAATTAAGAGTGCAACTACTTATGTTGATTACTCAAGAGCATTACTTGCCACACGTTATAGTGCCATGCACAACTATAAAAGAAACAAGGTAGGTGTAGACTACCTCAATCACTTTATTGAAAAAGAGGTAGTCTTTTTATCGAAGGTTTTGAAGGAGCAAGTTTAAAAGCGCAAGTTAAAACTTAATCCTAAAGCTCTTTTCTTAAGCGATTGAAGAACTCTAGAGCTCCATCAACATCAAGCTCACTGTAGGCAAAGGCAGTGCGCTTTAAGTCCATGCTGATAAAGTTGTCGTGCTTGTCTCTATCAAGATTATTGATCTTTTTGATAA
>DKDL01000015.1:819-11181 GCA_002449335.1 Succinatimonas sp. UBA6849
TTTTATCGATATCTTTTGCATCAAGAATATTAAAGACAGCAACTTTTAATGAGTCTCTTGGGGTGAACTCAAGTTCAATATGAGACTTGTAAGCTGTAGCGCTAATAGCTTCTTTTTTGAGCATCAACACAATAGTGCGGATGACCTTGTCACCACGCCATGGGAAGAGGGCAATTCCTGTAGGTCCTTCATAAAGGCAATGTTTGTCTAATTGTCTGTCTTTAAAGAACTCAATTCCTAATCTTAAGTGCTCTTTAGCTGTCTTATTAAGATAAGGTGGAATGATGCCTTCTTTGTAGATCTTAAGCATTCTCTCACGGACAGTATCGTGGATGTGGCCTGCTGAACCGTTCATAGACAGAGGCTGTGCGTCAAACTGATATGGTTTTACACCAATGATATGTCTTTCCTGTGAGAAGAAGTTTACCTTCCAGCCGCGACCTGCAAATAAGAATGTATCCCCAATCATCAGATCCCTGGTTAAAGGTACAGTACCGATGCTGTGACCGTCATACTCGATGGTAAATTCTTTTGGAGTATCAAAGGCAGCATAGAAGCTCCAGTCAGAGAGCAGTTTCTCGCCTTCAAGACCTAAAGCTAAAGTACCATCATTTAACTGTACGATAAGATCTTTTTCTCCTAGGCTCTTTAAAAAGGCCATAAAGACTTTAACAGAGCATAGGTTAAATGGACCAGTCTTACATAAAAGATCATATAAAGCTTTTGCTGAAACACTGCCAAAAGATGCTATTACAGATAAGCACTGCTGCAACATGGTAGAAAAAGCGTATTCATGCTCTAATGGTGGTTCATACCAGCGCTCTAGTAACAGCTCAATCATTGCAACTGTAAGCACCGTGTCTTCAAAAAGTTCGGTTCTTTTTGTGGAGGTAGAACCCTCTGGTAAGAACACTCTTAAAATTGCATTATGGTCACGACGACCTGCTCTACCAAGACGTTGTCTTAATGAAGCTACAGTAATAGGATGCTCAACCTGCGCAATTGATGCAACATCAGAAATATCAATACCTAATTCTAAGGTAGCTGTACAAATAGCTGTAGTAGGCCATCTGCCTTCTTGCAGACGGTACTCTAAGCTTTCTCTTAATTCTTTAGATAAAGAGCCATGGTGTGGGAAGAACTCGTTTGGAACAAACTTTTTCTTACTCAAACTCTCTAATTTGGCAGCAAGAGACTCAGTGGTAAAACGAGAATTACAGAACACCAAATTGGTGCTACCACGTAACAGTCTGAAGATATCATTGGCAATCTCTTCAAACTCATAAGGCAGAACCTTACCTTCCTCTTCTTCAGGGAGCTCCTGATGCTCGTAGCCTTTAATTTGAACAGAAAGTTTATCTTTGGAGCTGTCAGGTGAGGTGATGACCACACAAGGAACCTTACTGTTTGGTCTTAAATAGCTGATTACACCATTAGCATTTGAGAAGGTAGCGGAGAGGGCAATTCTGCAAACTCTTTTACCAATTAAGTTTTCTATACGGTGTAGTTGAGACTGTAACTGATAACCTCTTTGAGTACCCATAAAAGCATGGAACTCATCAATGACCACATAGAAAAGATTCTGCATGGAGTTTTTAATCCACTGCACGTGGTTGATGAGTAATGACTCTAATGACTCAGGAGTGGTTAAGATCACGCCTTCAGGCTCATCCATGAGTTTGTTTTTCTTTGAAGCTGAGACATCACCGTGCCATGGAGTGACTTTGACATCTAAAAACTCAGTCATCTCCTCTAAACGGCGGTACTGATCGTTAATTAAAGCTTTTAAAGGACTTACATACAAAATACGAATGCCTTTTAATTCTTTGGAGCTTGCAATTGCTGTAAGAGCTGGTAAGAACGCAGCTTCGGTCTTACCACTAGCAGTAGATGCTGAGATGATCACATCAGTCTTTCTCTCAAGAATAGGCTTTACGGCATTGTTCTGAATAGGCTTTAGCTCCTGCCATCCTTTTTTGAACATGAAACGGCGTAGATCCTTGTCTATAAGCGAAAGCACTTGAGCACTCATAGTGATCCTCTTTTTTTGCTTTAAATAAGATTTGAATGGTCTTTAGATATTTAAAACGCTGTAGAAACTACAGCGTTTTAGGATGATTTAGTGATTACAGTGTAAATGAGGTCAATTCATCATCGTCAGCGTTGTCATCAGACTTTGATGAATTGTCGTCCTCTTTTTTAATCACGGTTTCGGTTAACTTGTCATCATCGGCGATGGTAACTAATGAGTTATCAGTCTCAGAGTCAATCTTAATGTTGCCAATTAAACTCTGCCAGCTTAAATCTGGGTTCTGCTCAACAATTGATAAAAGATCCACGAAAGCTTTAATGGTGTTTCTTGGAGTTCTAAAGTAAGCATCACCGATGTTCTTAGAGCAGTGCTCTAAGAAAGCTTTTAGAGCTTCATCTGGTAAGATGTATTTATCTTTGTTGCCACCTGCAAAAACATTTCTGATGTTGCACAACAATACATAAATCTCTTCAGGGGAGAGGTTTTGTAACATTAAAATTGGGCTGTGGTAGTCCACAACATTTGCAATCTGAGCAAAGGTGTTTTCAGCTAATCTTGAGTGAAGAGCCTCATATGAGTACAGACCCTTTCTCTGATCCATCAAGAACTCAGGAGTACCACCTAGTAAGAAACCTAAACTCTCAGCACTGCCTTGCAGGCAGTCATTTAAAATACGTAAAACCTGCTCATAGTTAGAGCTTCTAGCTCTTTGAGAAGGTAACTTATAGAGGTTTACAACCTCATCTAGGTTTACTAGCAGACCTTTGTAGCCAGCCTGAGTTACAAAGCGGGCTAATAACTTGATGTGGTCATAAACATTGTTGTCTTCAACAATGGCTCGTACACCTAAATCTCGTCTTGCGTCAGCACGAGAGGTATACTCACCACGCAAATAACGGATAACGTTGTTTTTAAGATCTTCGTTGCCTTCGTTATAGGCTTTCCAGTAAGTTGCAATTACCTGAGCAAAATCATAACCGTCAACTAATTCAGAGAGTGAGTTTAATTTATCTTTAATTACTCGCTCAACGTCTTTACCTTCAGCATCTGCAACACGGCGCTGTTCTGTAATGAACTTTTCAACCAGAGGGATCATGGCATTCCCCTCAGGATGAGCGCGAGTTGCTAAGTTTCTTGCTAATTCTTTATAGAGATTTCTTGCCTGAGCGTTTGATGCAAACAAACGTCTGTCAGGAGACATATCTGCATTGATGACTACCATGCCTTTTTCTAAGGCAATATAGCGGATCAGCTGTAAAAAGAATGACTTACCGGCACCGAAGTCACCGATGATAATTCTAAAAGCACTACCACCCTGTTCGATGTTGTCTAAATCCTCAATTAGAGCCTTTACCTCATTAACACGACCTACCTGAATATATTCAAGTCCAATTCTTGGGGTCACACCTGCGCGCAATGATTGAATAATTGCAGATCTTTCACGAGGTCTAATGTTAGCCATGATTGCTCCTTAAATTTTTGCGAACTGATCATTATATACCATGATTTCTTGTTGTGTGTACGGATTTACGCTAACTTGAACACAATTTTCAAATACTGTGCAGGCAAGCTTTTCTGTACTGAGCAAATTTTCTGTACTGAATACATTCCTTGTTAAGAGCCAATTTTTTGTTCAGACCCATTTAGATGATCATCGGTCTTTTCAAATTTTGAAATTTGCTTTTGACAAATCATGTGCACAAAACTAACCTTGAAAAGGCCCTATAGCGCGTCTTTGTAACCTTGCATTTACAACGTCGTCTTTAAAGTTACTTTCAAAAGCCTTCAAACATGATTTATTAGAGTTTTAGATGAGTACTGATACAAACGAATTTAATGACAATGCTCTTAATAAATGGCAAACAGAACTTGATTACTGTTTAAAGAACTATAAACATGACAAAGAGTATTTCAATTTAGACTGTCTAAATAATGCTCTTTGGCAGGTAATTGCTCTAATGCAGTTAGATAATGATCTGCGTGACTGTTTAGTTGATGAGATTTGTAATGAGCTATCACTAGATAGAAATATTCTCTTGTCAGATAACTACAAGCCTCACAGTGTGCTTACTCTCTTTAATGGTGGTGTTTTAGATGTTTATGCTGATGCAATTGTAAATGCAGCTAACTGTGCTTTAGCAGGAGGTGGAGGTGTTGATGGCGCTATTCATAAAGCGGCAGGAATTGAGTTGAATGAAGCTTGTATGAAACTGCACGAATGCAGAACAGGTGATGCCAAAGTCACTTCTGCTTTTAATATTAAGAGCTCAAACTACATCATTCATACTGTAGGACCAGTCTATCAGCATTGTGCTGACGATCCACTGCTTTTAGCCTCATGCTATAAAAGATCACTAGATGAAGCTTTAAAGTTAAATTTAACAAGTATTGGATTTTGCGGAATATCAACAGGTGTGTATGGATATCCTCTTTTAGAGGCTTGTACTATAGCTCGAGACAGTATTAAAGAGTGGATAACATTTCATCCAAATAACACTATGAATATCTACCTTTGCTGTTTTTCCAAAAAAGAAATCGACGCTTACAAGCAGGTGTTAAGCTAGAAGAACATACTCTCCAAAAGATTTGGGGAATATAACAAAACTATGAGAATTGAGCATAAGTCATGATCTGTAAAGAAGTATTACACAACACTCTGTTTGTTCTTTATCTTTTTTTGAATAACTCAAAATGAGATCCTAGGCGATAAAGCATCAAAACAAGTAAATCGCCACGGATTTCGTAAATAAGCAACCAGTCAGTCAGGTTCTATGTGGCACTCACGAGTCCCTTTATAGTTGCCTTTTAAGTCATGATCTTTGTATTTTGATTCTAGAGTACCGCCATTGGCCAAAATATCAATTACCTCAAACAGTTTATCTAGACTTTTGTTTTGTTTTTTTGCAAGTTTCAAATCCTTTTTAAACTGATTTGTAAACTGAACGTTATATTTCATTCTTCTAGTGCAGCTTTAAGATCGTCCATACTTGAATATCTTGGCGCAGAATGTGTGGACATTATTTTTCTTCCTTCTTCAATAGTAGCCTTTGTTATTTCATTTGGCTCATCCAATTTAAGATCGAAAGGAATGCCGTGTACACGGATGGCTGATCTCAGAAACATATTTATAGCGGTTGTCATATTCAGACCAAGTTCTTTGAATATTTCTAAATTTTCTCGCCTATTCCGCAAAAGATAGAGAGTAAAAATCTGAGCTGTCTTAGCGATCTTTAGTAGATAATGTCTGTAAGTATATAAAAGGCTAACAAAGCAAGTTGTTAGCCTTAATGTGTTTTATTGAATTGTTATCTCTTTTGTAAGCTTAAAGCAGAATCTGTCCTAAAGCCAAACCTACAGCTCAGGCTGTAATTACACCTACTAAACCTGGAAACATGAAAGAGTGGTTAAAGTAGTATTTACCAATCTTAGTGGTTCCAGTAGGATCGAAGTTTACTGTTGCAATATCTGATGGGTAATTTGGAATAAAGAAATAGGCATATGTAGCTGGCATCAGACCAATAAGCACTGATGCAGGCAGTCCTAAAGCTAGTGCTACAGGAATTAAGGTCTTGGCGGTAGCTCCTGTGAGTTTACAACCACAGATACAGCAAAGAGCGCGAAACCCAAAGTCCATGGATAGGTGTTTACCATATCAGTAATGGCTGCTTTAAACTCAGGCATTGCATGCTGGAAATAGGTATTAGACATCCAGGCAATACCAAAGATTGCAATACATGCCACCATAGCAGATTTGAAAACAACACCATTAGGTACTTTAGCAACAGATACTTTGCAGAAGATTAACATGAAAGCTCCGAAAGCTAGCATTACCATCTGAATGATTTTCACCAAAAGTTAGGATTTTTTTGTGAAATATATGGCTTTATGAACAAAAAAATCAGTTTGCATAGTAAATTGTACTATATCGTTTTAAACGACATATATAAGCCTTTATTTTATATGTATTACTTTTTGATTAGAGTGGAAATTTGAATTTGATCACTAGAATTCTTTGTATTTATCAGCGTTTGTGAGAAAAATGGCTTTTTTTTATGCAAAAAACTACTATTATCAAAACCATAGTGGTACATGCATTAAATTTTTGGTGAGGATTTACCTGTGGAAAGATTGAATGCTGAAGAATTCAACAAACTCTTAACTCCAGTGAGCCAAGAGAGCGTAAGCGGTGAGAATTGTGAGTATGATGAGTTATATCTTGCGCTAGATGAACTTGCTCTTGGCACTGAAGAAAGTGAAATGGGCGACAGCGTCATCGAAGGTAAAGATCCTGATTACAGAACTCTTTATAAGAACACTTTATCTCTATGGTCAAAGACTAGAGATTTAAGAGTAGCTTCTTTCTTTACTCTATCATCATTATGCCTGTTCGGTCTTGACGGTCTCAAAGACGGTTTAAGCTTAATTGAATATCTTGTAAAAGAGCAGTTTGATACCTTTTATCCACAGCTCGATCCTGATGATGATAACGATCCTACCGAGCGTATCAATATTCTTGCAATGCTCTCACCTACAGATGGAGCATTTTCTGATGCTTATCATGTACAAGCTCATATTCGTGATTTAAAGCTGGTACCAGAGCTTGATTATACCCTAAGAGATTATCTGGTGCTTACAGGTTATTTAGACTCAAAAGAGGATAAAGACCTGTCCTCTCTATTAGCTCAGATTGCAACCGTGCCTGTAAGCTCAGTTACAGCACAACTTGAAAAAGTTGAGCAGATTTTAGTGATAAATCAGAATCTGTGTTCTATATTTAATGAAAAAGTTGGCGACAAAGGCTATCTCACTATGGATAGCATGGATCACGAACTTAATTATTTAAAGAGCCTGTATTCAAGTGTAATCAAAAATTCTAATCAGTCTTTAGCTGATTCTACTGAGTCTTCAGATGAACAAGGTTTAAGTAATGGTTCAAATGAAGCTTTAGTAGCTAATGAAACAAATTCTGGAAATGCCAAGGCTGTTGCTTTAAAAGCACAAGATCCACTTTTAGCACCACAGGCTTTTAATCTTGAAAGCTACAAGGTTAAAAATCGTAATGATGCTTTATTGCTTTTGAAAAAGAGTGCTGAGTATTTCCAGGTAGCTGAGCCAACAAGTCCTGTTCCTTTCTTAATTAACAGGGCTTTGAAGATGGCAAATATGAACTTTATGGATCTGTTAGGCGAAATCGATCAGAATGCCTTAGACAGAGGTCGCGAGCAGTTTGGTGTCAAACCTGACAATGGCGATAACTAACAGAATTTAATTATCAAGGAGAAAAACTTTATGGCATCAAATAACAGCAGTCAGAAGTTTATCGGCAAAAATCGAGCTCCTAGAGTTCAAGTAGAGTATGACGTAGAACTTTATGGCGCCGAGAAGAAAGTTAATCTTCCATTTGTAATGGGCGTAATGGCAGATCTTTCAGGTAAGAGTGAAGTTACTAAAGATCAGAGAGTTGAGGATAAGAAGTTCCTCGATATCGATGCTGATAACTTTGACGACAGAATGAAGAGCATCAAGCCTAGAGTTGCTTTTAATGTACCTAATGTAATGACAGGTGAGGGCAACTTGGCTGTTGATGTTTCTTTTGAAAGCATGGATGACTTCTCTCCTGATAAGGTAGCTGAGAAAGTTGACGGTGTAAAAGAGCTGTTAGAGGCAAGACGCCAATTATCAAATCTATTAAGTTATATGGATGGTAAGACTGGTGCTGAAGAACTTATCACTAAGTTATTAGAAGATGAAACCTTACTAAAGGCTCTAGCATCAAAGGCAAAGCCAAAGACTGAAGAGAACAAAGCAGAGGAATAAGAGATGTCAGATACTTTAGAACAAAAAGCTCAAGGCACAGCTCAAACCATGGAAGTCTCTGACTTTGAGCAACTTTTAAATAAAGAGTTCAATCCTAAGTCAGAAGAAGCTGATTCTGCTGTAAAAGGTGCAGTTAAAACTTTAGTTCAGCAGGCATTGAGCAATGCCGCTTTAATTTCAGATAACTCAATCAAAACTATTGAGGGCATGATAGCTGAGCTTGATAAGAAGTTAAGCGCACAGGTAAATGAGATCATTCACCACAAGGACTTTGAGAATATCGAGAGTTCTTGGAGAGGTCTGTCTTATTTAGTGAATAACACTCAGACATCTGATAGCTTAAAAGTTCGTGTGATGAACATCAGCAAAAAAGATCTCTTAAAGACTATCAAAAAGTTCAAAGGCGCTACCTGGGATCAGAGCCCACTGTTCAAGCGCTTATACGAGGATGAGTACGGTACTGCAGGTGGTGAGCCATATGGCGCTATCATCGGTGATTACTACTTTAATCATTCAGCTCCAGATATCGAACTGTTAAAGGGTATTTCTAAGATTTCATGCGCAGCTCATGCTCCATTTATCAGTGCAGCAGATCCTACTATTATGAACTTAGATTCATGGCAAGATCTGTCAAATCCACGTGATTTAACCAAGATCTTCTCAACTCCTGAGTATGCTGCATGGAGATCATTTAGAGAGTCTGATGAGAGCCGTTATGTTGCTTTAACTCTACCTAGAGTATTAAGCCGCAGCCCATACGGTCCTGAAACCAATCCTGTAGAAGGCTTTAACTTTGTTGAGGATACAGGTTCTGGCGATTCATCAAAATACAACTGGATGAACGCTTCATATGCTATGGGCGTAAACATCAACCGTTCATTTAAGGACTATGGCTGGTGTGCTCGTATCCGTGGTGTTGAGTCAGGCGGTATTGTAGAGTCATTACCTACACACTCATTCCCAACCGATGATGGTGGTGTAGCTATGAAGTGCCCTACTGAAATTGCTATTACCGACAGACGTGAAGCAGAGCTTTCAAAGAATGGTTTCTTACCATTATGCTACTGGAAGAACACTGATTATGCTGTATTCGTAGGTGGTCAGACTGTAAACAAACCACAAGAATACGATAACCCTGATGCCTCAGCAAATGCTGCTCTTTCTGCAAGATTACCTTATATCTTTGCAACCAGTCGCTTTGCTCATTACTTAAAGTGCATCGTACGTGACAAGGTAGGCTCATTTAAAGAAAGAGCTGATATGGAACGCTGGTTATCAGACTGGATCAGCAATTATGTAACCTCAGATCCTAATGCTTCAGAAGAGGTAAAGGCTAAATACCCTCTATCAGAGGCTAAGGTTACAGTTGAAGATATTGAAGGACAGCCTGGTTATTACAATGCCAAGTTCTACTTAAAACCACACTATCAGTTGGAGGGACTTACTACTTCATTAAGACTAACTACAAAGGTTCCATCAGGAGCTAAATAGTTTCTTTTATCAAGATTTAAGCTCCTTTGACTAGGACAAACATAAGGAGCTTGGTAAGTATTTAAAATTTCTGTAATGGGAGATAAAAATTATGGCTAGCGATTTCTTTGTAAAGATTGACGGTATTGATGGCGAGTCAAATGATAAGAATCATTCTAAGTGGATTGAAGTATTAGAATTCTCACATGGCTCTGTACAGCCAATTGCTGCAGGTCGTTCAACTGATGTATCAGGACGTGGCCATTTTGATCCATTTATCTTTATTCATCAGGTGGATAAAGCTACTCCAAAACTTCAGCAGTTCTGTATGTCAGGTCAGAAAGTAGCTAAAGTTCAGTTTGCTGTATGCCGTGCTGTAGCAGGTCTTCAGGTTCCTGTATATGAGGTTACTTTAGAGAACGTAAAGATCGCTTCAGCTAAAGTATTAACCAGAGATGTAGGTAAGGCTGATGACGTTCCAGGTTCAGTTGAGCTTCCAGTTGAAGAGGTATCTTTAATTGCAGGCAAGATCACTTGGAAGTGCACTGCTATTAAGCCTGATAACACCAAGGATGGTGCTGTTGAGGCAAGCTACAACCAGGTTGAGAACGGCTAATTAGAATCTTAAATTAGTTTTGTTTTAAGTTTATAGACAAGATGGGACGACACTATGTGCCGTCCTGTCTAGTCTTTTTAAGATGTATAAATGCAGGTTTTAAAGTGGCTGTATCTGTAAAAGATAAATATGTTCCATGTATCTTAACCAGACTTGCTGATGATAATCCACAGTCAAGAATAGATACTTTAGACCGCTTTGTGCCTCTTGAAAAGATTAGACAAGAAATCGTAGACAATGTAAGTGTGCTTTTAAATTCAAGAAGCAGACCTCAGTTATCAGATCTTAAATATAACGAAGAGATTGCAAATTCTGTTTTAGGCTACGGCATTACTGACTTTTGTGGCCGTTCCAATTCTATAGGAGAATTAAACAGAATTTGTGATGAAATTACTCATCAGTTAAAACTGTTTGAGCCAAGACTTGA
>DKDL01000015.1:11209-26900 GCA_002449335.1 Succinatimonas sp. UBA6849
TAAGACTTGAAAAAGGTTCAATAAAAGTCAAAATCTTAAACAGTGACAATCCTCGTTCTAAGAGTGTCTTTGCCTTGGAAATTACCGGTAAATACGCTGTAAAAGCTCTAGAAGGTGAGTTTATATGCATTTCTGATTTAGATCTTGAGACTGGACTTGCAACCGTAGATAAAGGACAAGATAACTCATGAGCAAAGATTTTCTGGACTACTACAGCGATAACCTGTCTTTTATTAGAAAGTCAGGCGCTGAGTTTGCCAAAGAATATCCAAAGATTGCCTCAAGATTAGATATAAGTTCTCTTGAGTGTCAGGATCCTTTTATTGAAAGATTATTAGAAGGAACTGCATTCTTAAGTGCAAGAGTTGAGAAAAAACTAGATGATGGCTCCTACCGTTTTCTGGAGACCTTGTTATCCTCATTAGCACCTGATGTGCTGTCACAAATCCCATCTGCCTGTGTGATTAAAGCTCAAGATGGTGTTAGTGACTCTCTAAACATCATTCAAAGAAATACTGAATTTGTAAAAGACGGCAGTGTCTTAGGTACTACTGTAAAGTTTGAATCTGTCTTTAATACTACCTTAAATACCTGTGTTTTAGATAAAGCTCAATTTTTAGGTCATGACTCAAGATTACTCTCTCTTGACGTTGAAGGTGCTACTGCAAGCTTTTCCTTATCTCTGTCAAATTTAGCTTTATATGAGCAGAGCAGCTCTAATAACTTAGATCTTTACTTAAATTTAAATGATCAAGATGCCTCTGCTTTGAGTGAATTACTGTTTACTCAGGTAGAAGCTGTTTACGTAAAAGTAAATAATGGCAATAACAGTTCTTATGAATATATAAAAACAGAGGATTTGTCTTTTGAATATTCAATCTTAGATGAAAAAGAGCATGTCTCACTGTTTTCATCAAAGTCTCTGTCAGGAATTTCTCTTTTAATTGCATTTAGTGCCTATCCAGAGTTTTTCAAATTCATAAGATTAAAGGGACTTGGCAAACTTGTAAAAGAGTTAAAAACTAATTCTTTAGAATTAGTCTTTGTCCTAAAAAAGCAAAGTGATATTTCTTTAGAGAGCAGAGTCTTACAGGAGTCTGTACTCTTAAACTGCATTCCTCTTATAAACCTCTTTTCAAAACGCTCAGACAGAGTAATTTTAAAAGATAACTATGAGGTGAATGTAAGTGCACAGGCTACCTCTCCACTTGATTATGAAATAAGCTCTATCAGTAAGTTAGAGTTTTTCAATGAATCAAATCAGTATCTGTTCTCTGCTTATCCTTTCTTTACAACAGCAGGTGTATCTGAAACTGAGAATGGGGAGTATCGAAACTTCTTTAGTGTTAATCGCAAGCAAAGACAAAGCGGGCTTACATCCTCTGTGCGCTCAGGCTACAACAAGTCTGAATGCTTTGTAACAGTGTCAGGAGAGGACTTTAAGTCCCATATGTCCGAAGAGCTGCAGTTTAGTGCACAGTGTCGCTGTACTAATGCTGATTTACCTTTGTTTATCTCTGCAAAGGATACTTTCTCCTGCCAGACTTTAGATAAGTTAAAGAAACTAAAGCTAATCAGTAATCCTACTAAGCCTCAGAATTCAATCTTAAGCAGAAGTGCCAAAGATGAATTAAAGCAGGCTACTTATCTGATGCAGAATTTTGCTTCCATGTTAAGTGGCGGCAACAGTGTTTGTCTTGATAATCTAAAGTTCATGATTTCACTGTTTAGTACCAGAAAAGATAACGAAACAGCAAATCTAGTTGAAGCTTTAAATAAAGTTGAAATTGAAAACAGAGTCTTCAGATTTATTTCAAAAGGCTGTGTTTATTTTGAAAACGGCTATAACGTACGTCTTTCATTTTCTAAAAAGGAATTAGAAGGTGTAGGTTTCTTTGTCTTCTCAAAGGTAATTGCAAGTTTATTGATGTCATTTACCTCAATCAATTTGCCTTTGAATATTGAATTAGTCGCAAATGAGCGCGGAGTTGTATATTCATGCAAGAGCTTAAACGACTAGTCAATAAATACTCATCAAGACTAAAACAGGGTAAAGGAGAGCCTGATTTCTTTTACCTGATGCGTCTTATTGAAAATCTGCGTTCTGATCTGCCAAGATTAGGTGAAGCTAAAGGTCCTGAGAATGAAGCTGTGCGTTTAGGTCAGATGCCATATCTGCGCTTTCCTGAGACCTCGCTTGCTGTCATTGAAGATGATCATACTCATCAGAACGAAGAGTTATTACTCTTAGTTTATTTCTTTGGTCTTTTAGGCGTGAATGGACCAATGCCTTTAGATATTACAGATTATGTCAGAAAGAGAACCTTTCATGATTATGATTCTGCAACACGCCGTTTTTTAGACATCATCAATCACAGATTTTTAACGCTGTTTTATAAAGCCTTCTCTGAAAATGAAATGGCGGTTGCCTTTGACAGAGAAAACAGCAAGTTAGAAAAATTGATGATGCTGCTTACCTGTTCAAGTAAGCGCGAAAAAAGCTCTTTACCTCATTTCACCATCAAGTCTATGGTGAACTTTTTATCTTTAAAGAATCGTAGTGCAGACGGCCTGCGCCATGTTCTGCATAACTTTTTTGGTGAAAAAATTGAGTTAAAGAGTTTTGTAGAAAAAAGTTATGTGATCCCTCAGGAGTACCGCTTGCGCCTTGTAAAAAGCAAGGACTTACGCTTGGGAGTAAATACTCAGTTAGGCTCTCACTATCTGTCTAAAAGTAAGAGTTTTGCCATTACTATAGGACCGATATCTTTTGATAAAAGCTTTGATTTTATGCCAGGGCGAAAACTGTACTTGCAGTTAGTTGAAATAGTGCAATTGTACCTTGACAGACCATTAGGATTTGATATCTATCTAAAAATTGAAGCACCTAGCATAAAAATGTTAAATCTTAATGGAAAATTTGCGCTAGGTCAGAGTTGTCACTTAATATCAAAAATAGGCAATGAAGAATATCGATTAGTTAAGGTAGGCTCTATAAGTCCTGCTTAATTTATCAGAACTAAGAATTTAAGTCTCCTTTCAAAAGAGAGGTATTTTATGAAATTAAAACGTGTAGCACTCTTTAAAAAATTAGATAAAGTTGCTTATCAGGCTTTAGAAAGTGCAACTGTCTTGTGTAAAACCCGCACTAATCCATATGTGGAGTTATGCCATTTTATAAATCAGATCTTATTGTCAAAAAACACTGATTTACACCAGATCATCAGTGCTTTTAATCTTGATGAAGGAAAGTTAGCTCAGGATTTAATCGAAGCTATGGATGCTCTGCCACGAGGCGCAAGCTCCATTGAGGATTTCTCTTCTGATTTTGAAAAGATGATTAAAGAAGCATGGATGGTATGCTCTTTAGTTTATTCTGATGCTGCTATTAGAACTGGCCATTTAATTATTGCTCTAAAGCAGAATCCAGAATTAGCTAGAACCTTACATGCAATCTCTTCAGAGTTTAAAAAGATAAATGCAGATCTTTTAGTGGATAATTTTGCTGATACTGTTAAAAACTCTGATGAGGCATCAGTTGTAGCTACTAATACTGCTTCAACTGGACAGGCAGGTAAAATGATGTCTGAGCCAGCTTTAGGTAAAGGCGAGGCTTTATCTTTATATACTCAGGATCTTACCGCTAAAGCTAAAGAAGGTAAAATTGATAACATCGTCGGTCGTGACGAGGAAATTCGTAAAATTATTGATATTCTCTTACGTCGTCGACAGAACAATCCTATTCTTACAGGTGAAGCGGGTGTCGGTAAAACCGCTGTTGTAGAAGGCTTTGCCTGTCGTCTTGCAAGTGGGGACGTACCTGACAGCTTAAAAGGATGCAAGCTCTTATCTTTAGATATCGGCCTTTTACAGGCTGGCGCTTCTATGAAAGGTGAGTTTGAAAACCGTCTAAAACAGGTAATTGAAGAGGTTCAACACTCAGATACTCCAATTATTCTATTTATAGATGAAGCTCATACCTTAGTAGGAGCTGGAGGCCAAGCAGGTCAGAATGATGCTGCTAACCTCTTAAAGCCTGCTCTTGCCCGTGGACAGTTGCGCTGTGTAGCAGCTACTACCTGGAAAGAGTACGTAAAGTATTTTGAAAAAGATCCTGCTCTTTCCCGTCGTTTTGAAAAGATCTTAGTAGATGAGCCTGATGACAATAAAGCTATTGCCATGATGCGTGGCATGGTAACTCCATTGCAAAACTTCCATCATGTAACCGTGTTAGATGAAGCTCTTGAATCTGCTGTAAAGCTCTCTCGTCGCTACATACCTTCAAGACAGTTACCTGATAAAGCTGTATCGGTGTTAGACACAGCCTGTGCGAAGGTGTCTTTATCACAAAGCTCTGAGCCTTATGCAATTGAGTATTTACGCAGAACTCTAGAGTCACTAAATACACAAAAAGAGATCTTAGAAAAAGAAGATGCCTCAGGCTTTGAATCTAAAGATAAGTTAGATGATGTCTTAAAAAAGATTGCAGACACCAAGTCTAAATTAGATGAAAAAACAGCACTTTTAGCAAAGATAAAAGAAGCTGCTCAAAACTATATTTCTCTACGTAATGAGTTTGTAAATGACAACTCAGTATCGGAAGAAGAGAAAGCTAAAAAACGAGAAGAGCTTGTAACTTTGCGTAAAGCTTTAAATGAGCTGCAGGGGGAAAGCCCAATGTTCTTACCAGAGGTTGACTCTCAGGCTGTAGCTTCAGTTATTTCAGAGTGGACTGGTATCCCATTAGGCAAGATGGTAAAAGATGAGATTAAGTCTGTGCTCTCATTAGCTGACATTATGAAGCAGAGAGTTATAGGTCAGGATCATGGACTTGAGCTTATCGCTAAGAGAATTACTACTGCAAGAGCATCTTTAGGTGATCCTAATAAGCCTATTGCAGTAATTATGTTAGCAGGTCCTTCAGGTGTAGGTAAGACTGAGACAGCTTTAACCTTAGCAGAGACATTATATGGCTCAGAGAAGAACCTGATTACTATCAATATGAGTGAGTTCCAGGAAGCTCATACTGTATCAACCCTAAAAGGTGCGCCTCCAGGATATGTAGGTTATGGTGAAGGTGGTGTTTTAACCGAAGCTGTAAGACGTAAGCCATATAGCGTAGTCTTATTAGATGAGGTTGAAAAGGCTCATAAAGACGTACATGAACTGTTCTTCCAGGTCTTTGATAAAGGACAGATGGAAGATGGTGAAGGTCGTTTAGTTAACTTTAGAAACACTGTCATCATCTTAACTACCAACGTAGGTGACAATGAGATCATGGCTTTATGTCAGGATGAAGATCATCTGCCTGATGTCGATACTCTAGAGAAGGCTGCTCGTCCTGCAATGTACAAAGTCTTCCCAGCAGCATTAATTGGTCGAATGAGTATTGTTCCTTACTATCCTTTAACCAAGAAGAGTCTTAACCATATTATTGATTTGAAACTCTCAAAGATAGTAAAGAGAGTCAAAGAGAACTATCAGGCTACCTTTGTCTTTACTCAGGCATTGCGTGATGAAATCATCTCAAGATGCAACAACATTGCCTCAGGTGCCCGTATGATTGATGCTATTATCAGTAATGATTTATTACCTGAGATTAGCTCAGAGTTCTTAGAGAAGACCATGAATGGTAGAAAGGTAATCTCTGTTGAAGCTGACAGTGTCGATGGCAAATTTGTCTATAAGTTTGAAGATGAACCTGTAGATGGACCTATTGAAAAAGAATAGAGAATGAAAAAAATCATAATCATGATGGGGGTGCTGTCTACCATGCTCATAACAGCATGTAGCAGCTATCCTAAATTTGATATTACCGTAACTCCCACGCAGGAGTTAGTTAAAAAATACGGAACTTATCCTTCTGTAGAGGTGGATATTGCAGGTTTATCAGAATCTGATGCTGTAAAGTTCTCATCCTATCCTGTAGATAGATATTTTGAGAATGATTCATCTTTAAGAGGCTATCTTGAGCCATATACCATGCATTTTTCAGCTCAGGACTTAAAAGCTAAGACCTTAAAAGGTGATAGTGAAGTCTTCGAGCGCATCATGGAAAAAGAACCTAGTCATTTAGTTTTGATTGCTAATCTGCCTTTTGCAGATAAGGACAGCAAGACCTTAGATCCTCGAAAATATATCATGAAGATAGATACAGGTATGTTAGCTACCATGAGTGACTTATACCTAAAGATAGGGGCTACAGGTCTTATAAAATCCACAAGACTTGAGTCTATAAAAGACTCTCCTGAGGCAGAGGAAAGTGACAAGCAGCCAATTAAACTCTCACTGTCATGTACTACTGTAAAAGGCAGTAAGAATATGGATTGTAAAGAATCTCCTAAAGATAATCCACCTAAAAAGTAAGGATAAAAGTTTTGTCTTTAGCTAATTTATAAAGACGTAGAAAAGATATAAATAGTTAAGACAGTAAGATTATTAGCGCAGTTTGGTACAAGATAAGCGCTATTTAAAAAGTTGGGAAAAGAATTTTTATGAAATATCCACAGTATGTTCACTGGTCTGAAGGTCAGTTCTTACAGCCTCACCATTTTCAGCAGATGCAGCGCTCTTTAATTGAGACTATTAACTCTGAGCGCGCTTTATATACTCCATATCCTGAAGGTTTAGTTAGCATTGAAATTGATGAAGATGCCTTAAGAGCACGTCGAGTTGTCATAAAAAATCTTTGTGCGATTATGCCTGATGGTACCGGCATCAGTTTTCCAGGAAACTGCTCTTTACAGCCACTTACAGTAGACTTTGTAGCAGAAAAACAAGAAGAGAGTGTTACTGTCTATTTGTGTCTTCCTAATTACTTAAAAGATGAGAGTAATCTTTGTGAGAGCAGTGACAATGGCAAAAAAGAAAACAGCTACGGTCGCTATGAGGTGTCTTCTCACAATCTGACTGATGAGAACACAGGTGACAATCCTGCACTTATCATCAAGCGTAAATTAAATGTGCGTTTGATTACTGATGTAAAGGCTGTATCCGACTGCTCTTTATTACCGATTTTAAAGCTTAACTTTGCAAGTTTAGAGAATAATGATCACTATCTTGTTTTAGATAATAAATACACTCCTCCATATGTGGTTTTAGCTGAGAACAGCAATCTCTATACCATGCTGCGTGAGTTTGTATATGAGTTAAAGTCATATAAATCAAAGATCCTCTCTGATATTGAAAATGAAGGTTATGATCCAAACTTGGTTGCAGGTCCTCAGCTGTTAAGACTGCTACAGTTGCAACTTTTAAATGTGAATATCACCTCATTAAGCTCATTGCTGTTACCTCAGAGAGTATCTCCTTTTACTCTTTATCAGAAACTATCTGAGTTTTTATCAGCTCTAAAGGCATTCTTCCCATTATCTGATTCAAAGGAAGTGGTCTCATACAATCATAATGATTTATATGCAGTATTCTCTGAAATCATCAATTCAATCAGATCACTTCTAACCTCACAGGGCAGGGCAGAATGTCTTGAGGTTAACTTCAACTTTGATGAAACTGATAACTGCTATACAGCACTATTGGCTGATGAGCATATTGTTAAAGCTCGTGATTACTATATTGCTCTAAAGGGCAATAATGACTGGAAAGAGCTTATCTCTGATATTGAGACAGGTGACAACTTTAGAGTTATGGATTTTGGCTCAAAAGACAGCCGTGTAAGAGGTTTAAAACTAAGCTATGTACGCTTCCCTCCTCGCTATCTGCCAGTTACCTCATCAGATACTGTGATCTTTAAGGTAATGCGTGATGAGTCACCTAGAATTTGGCGCTATATCGTTGAAGATCATAAAATGGTAATTGATTTTGCGCCTAATATGTTCAAGCCATTTGAGGCAAAGCTTTATATGGCAGTAGTAGATGCAGAAAGTGAGGCTTAGCCTTTATTTTAGGCAAGGAATAGCCATTAAGATTAAGTTTTAGAAAAGCTTTAAAAAAAGTTAAAACAAAAGGTGCTTTATGAGCATTGGAGGAGGGCCTTAAAGGATTGGGCTTTTCTCATAAGAGGGTTAAGAATTAGTTATGGTTTCAAGTCAATTACATGAACTTATAAGACCGGTGCTGTTATATGTCTGTGACTGTTATTTATACAGACAGCATGGTGTTGAAGTCTCTTTAAACGAAGTTGACGGCAAACTTAAATCTCTATTTGCAGACATAAGACGCAAAGTAGATGGAGATGAGTTTCTAAAACGTGAATATGCTCAGGTAGAAAAGCCTTTAGTCTTTTTCGTTGACTACTTTTTTAAAGAAAACGGTTTTAGCTTTTCTAAAGAATATGAGCCTTTAGCCCGTATGTACAACGAGCTTTCAGGTGATGACAAGTTCTTTGATATCTTAGATAAGGTTCTAGCTACAAGCCAGAGCTCTAGTGATGTTATAAAGTCATTTTATCTGATGCTAGGTTTAGGCTTTGATGGCGCTTATAAACGTGATCCTAAAGAAGTTATTCCTTATATCAACGGCTGTGTAGACAGAATGTCACAGGACTTAAATCCTGAAGCGGAGTTTTTAACTCCAGATGTACAGCCAGAAGTCGTAGATACTCGTGCACGAGCTGATGGAAGAAACTTTAATCAATCTATAAAAGAAAAGACCTCTCGTGAGATTGTAGCTTTTCTTTTGAAAAAGAATTTAATCTTTATTTTAATTGCCTTAACTGTACTGTGTTTTGTGATCAATATGGCCAGTGTCTATAAAAACACCAATGCCTATAACACAATTGTTGAAGATACTGTTGAATCTGCATCTCCTTATAAGAGCATGTCCTCAACTGTAGAAGATGACAGTACAAATACCCCTAGCTCTACTAACGAAAGCGCTCAACCTACAAATACACAGTCACTAGGATCTACAAATTTATCTAATGGAGGCACTGTAATTGTAGGTAATGGTAATTCTCAATATACAGATGAGCAGAACTAGAGTACAAAGATAAGAATTTACGGACTGATAAGCATGGATAATAGCAAAGATCTTACTCAAGGAATGGACTCAGGACTGTTTGATGGATTGTTTGACAGTGCAACTGGAATTATTTTAGTTGTACTTATAGTCCTGATCCTGATGTTAATTCTCTTCTTCCTGTTCAAGAGATTTAAGTTCAAGCATCAGATAAACAAGGAAAGACGTTCTTTAAAAGAAGATCTGATGATTTGGTCTAACCTTGCAAACTTAGTTTCAGGCGGTAAGAAAAGGAAGAAGGGTAAAGAAGAGCTAACCGCTGATGTCAGAATTGTAAAGTTAATTTTAGATTCTGCTGTAACTTACATTAAAGCTAAGTGCTATAAGAAACAAAGAACTCCATGGTATATCATCCTAGGTGAGCCTTTATCAGGTAAGAGTTCTATCTTAAAGGTCTCTTCATTAGGCTATGATCAGTCACGCCGAGAGCTTGATCTTAAAGATGAAGAATGTCTGCATGTCTTTGTATCAAAAGGCAGTGTCTTTTTAGATGTTAAAGGTAAGACTTTCTTTGATACCTGGTTAGGAGGATCATCTGCTCAATGGGAAGTTATCTGTGAGCAGATTAAAAAGTATCATCACACTAAGCCTCTGTCAGGCGTAGTACTGACTATTCCTGCTGATGCGCTGATAGCAGATGACAGAGAACTTACCATTAAAAAAGCCAATTTAATTGCCTCAGAGTTACATAAATTAAGTTCAACTGTATGTATGAACTTACCATGTAAGGTAGTTATCACCAAATGTGACTGCATTGTAGGTTTTAGAGATTATTTTGCCTCATTCTCAGATGAGATGCGTGAGCAGGTTCTAGGTCTTGATCTTAGCAACGATGATGGCTTTTATGATGAAGATCTGTTCTATAACAGCTGGTCTAATTTTATCGAAAGATTAAAGTCAGGTGCTGTATCCTTACTCTCATCTCGAGAGGTGACCGATAAGAGCTACTCCTCTGAGAATAGATTAGACTCAACAGCCTATATCTTTACCTTCCCTGAGCATATGAATTATTTAAAACATGCTCTTGAGATCTACTTAAAGACCATCTTTGAAAGAACAGGCTCTTTTAAACCTAATTTTATTGAAGGTGTGTATTTTACCTCTTCAACAGATCAAGGCGTCTGCCTTGATCCTGATTATGCATCACATGAGAATAAAGCTGTAGATGAAGCTTTATTAGTAGATGAGGATAAGGTCTCAGAAAAGTCCTTCTTTATAAAACAGCTGTTTTTAAAGTTAATTCCAGACATGAATGACAAAGCTGTCTTTACTAAAAGAGAGAGACTTATAAGAAACATTCCTGTAGTAGCTTTGTGCACAGTGCTTTCAGTCCTAAGCTTAAACTACCTGACAGGTGCCCTGATGGGGCGTGATCTTATTTATGACAGATTACACTCTGATGTTATCTTTTATAAGAATTTAAATACCATGTTCGACAGGGGATATATCAGCGCATCCCCTTTAATTGATATTGATAAAAATGTCAAAGGCTATAACCGCTTTAGTGAGCTTATGGCTGGTAATTCTAGAAACAGTAGATTAAATTTCTTTACTGAGTCTAAATCACGTCTTTTAAAAGATGTGTCTTTACCATTTATTTATTTCCCATCCTCATATCTTTTAGGGGACTTTAATAATTTAAAGAAAGAAGACAGACATACTATTTACAATCAGTTATTAGTAAATATGGTGTTCTCTCCTGCTGCCTCTAACTTTGCTTTAGATTTATTAAAGAGAGATGATCCTTTTACAGAGAAAAAAGCTGATGCGCTGTCCTCATATATGTTCCTTGCTATTGCAAGAACAGGTCATGATGTTGGAGGCATTGAGATCTTAGAGAACAGTATTAAAAAGATCTTAGCTTATCAGTATCCTGATATCTCACCTAAGATCCTCAAGAACTTAACCCAGATGAGCTGTGGCGATGATGACTATGCTAAAGCTGCTGCAACCGAGATCTTATTAGATCCAAATTATGCACCAGCAGTTAACCATGGTCTGAAGCTCTTCATGGATCAATTATCCAAAATTGAGGCTTATCCAGAGTCAAAATATCAGGTCATAAAACATGATCTGAACTCAGGTGCTTTCTTAGTGTCTGTGTACAAGAAACTGTATGAATTTGCCTTTAATTATTCAGATAAGATAAAAGATGAAGCTTATTTACAAGAATATGAAGAACTTCAGGCTTTAATTAAAAAGGCTATTACAGTGTCTTCAGATCTTGATAAAACAGCAGCTGTCTTTTTACATGATTATGCCTCTCCTGTAGTAAAGGCAGGCAATGGCTCTGAGAAAGCTGAAAAGGTTACAGTAACTGCTCAAAGATCTTTATTAGTAGACTCTGCTTACAATGCTTACAGGAAGATTGTATCTGATGACTTTGATTCTTTTATTGAATATGTAGAACAAAGTGATTCATCTGGTGCTGATATGGTCGAGAATGTGGTTTTAGCAGGAGAAGTTAAGACCTCTCGAGAGAGCACCCTGAACAATTTAGATAAAGACAGACAGGCTCTGAATGTAGTAATGGAGACTGTCAACAATTCAAGAATTTTTGATAAGACAGTCAATGAAAAAGACGGTATGAGATTGAATTATCAGCTCTTATCTGAGATGCTCAGCATCGCTGATACTTCAAACTTGAACTTGTCTTTAGATTCAACAGCAGACTTTATCGAACGCTACAATCAGTTGAATGTTACCTTTGCTGACAAGTACAAAGCTTTAGATAATTTTGATGTTCAGAATACTGAGGATTCAAAGATCAATGCCTTAACTAAGAGTATAAAAAACTATCTGAAATTCTCTGAGTTTACCTGCAGAATGATGCTTGCTAATGCTCTTTTAGATAAATATCCAGCATCGAGCTCAAAAGGTACCAATTTAACCTTATTAGCTGATGCCATCAGCAATTCAAAAGACTATGACTATGATGAGTTCTTATCAACTGATTTGGCTAAAGAAGCTTTAGGTTATTTTGAGGTAGCAGATGAGTTCTCTCCATCTGCTGTACATGACTTTATCAATCCTATTGCCACATTAGAGAGCTTTAAAAACGTAAAGCTAAAGGATAATAATCCTAATGGCTCTGACAACAGTGTAGTAGCCTTTAACAGCTATATCTCAAAGAGCAAGAAGGTAAAAGAAGTTAGTGCCTTAATTGAGGATTATGCTGATAAATTCATCAATTACTGGGGCAATTTTGCAGACTCTCTAAAGCCTTATGCTCAGGATTATGCTTCATTCCATGATTTTGCTCTAGACAGCAAAGCTTATCAGATTAACTCACAGTTATCTGATATCTATAACTTCAGCTATGATTTGATCTCATCTGTAAAAGAAGAGTCCTTAAGTGTAAAATCTAAAAAGACTAAAGCACAGTTACTCTCTTTAATTGATGACAGAAGAAAAGCTTTATCGCTAAACTTCACTCAAGCATGTACCAATGTACTAAATTCATGGGCAATGCTCCCAGAAGATCCTGTAAAAGCAAATCACTTTATCAGTGCTTTAGATAAAAAGGCTGTCCGCAATGATTACACCACTGTGCGTAATTTAAACAGCGCTAAGGGTAATATCCCATGGTGGACTTCATTTGTAAATTTAGGCACTACTCTTTTAAAGTCTGAAGCTTCATATCAGACAGCAACAGGCCTTGAAGAGTTCCAGTCAAAGCTGTATTTCTTCCCAATCCTAAAGGATGCAGCAACTGATGCTATGACTTTACGTTATGAGGATATGCCTTTATTAAATCGCAGATTAAAGAGCTACAGCCTTGTAAAGGATAAGCCATCAGATCTTAATGAGCCAAAGATTGAAGAGAGCGCAGATGAAGGTGTGGATAACTTACAGGAGCCACTGTTAAACAACGTGATGGCAGGACGTAATGACATCCGTCAGTGGGCAACCTCTGTAAGCAGGATCTTAACCGATGTTGGTGACAGAAAGAATAAATTAGAATTTACTGTCTCCATTCCTTCAATGGAAAAACAAGAAGAGTTAAGACAGTTATCAGGCATTGCTCTTCCTAATGCTGCTGTAACTATGCGTTATGTAAGCGTAAAGTTTATTTCAAATCAGTCTTTGTTAAACTCAAATAATACTAAAGAGTCCTCAAGACAAAGTACTGTAGTAGAAAATGGTGAGCGCAAGTTACTAAGTGCTGATGCTTCAAGTGGCAACTTTGAATTCTTGTTCTACAGATACTCAGATTCAAATATGGCTGACACCAGATTTAAGGTAAAAGGCAATTATGCTGCAATACGTATGTACTTAAATGATAGAGCTATCTATTCTGATAAGGAGCATTGCACATATGTACCTATTGTGGTGTCAAATCGAGGAGATGAGAGTGTGCTCTTTGTAAAAGTTGTCTTTAATAAAGAACTGCTCCGTCCTGATGAGTGGCCTGATTCTCAGAATTGGCCTTCAATTACCATGTTCTAGTGTAGTGTAAAAGTGCACTATCACTAAAAGGAATAGAAGGATACAAACAATCGATTAAACACGAAAATGTGAGATAGCACTGACTTATATCCAAAAAGTATAATCCGGTGCTATTTTTTTTGAGAAAAGGTAAAAAATTAAACAGTAATTTTGAAATATTAATCTATACTTCAATAAGTTAGAAAAGATTGTTGATTGTGCTTTGTGTCTTTTAGCTTAAAAAACACAGCCCAAAAGAAAAACAGTTCAAATTATCACCAGAATTAAAAGGAGTGTAGCTATGCCAACACCAAGTGCCACACTAGTAAACCTTACTGCAACAGGCGATGCTGTTACAGGCCCTGGAATGCCTACTAATCTTGTAAATGGATTACCCCAAGCCTGTATGGGTGATCTAGTTGCAGGTCCAGTCTGTACAGGTGCAATTACAGCAACCACTGCTGTTAATGTTCTAACTAAAGGCAGACCTTCTGCTAATTTAGGTTCCTTAGTAACCGGTGTAAATCCAATTACAGGTATTCCTGTAGCTACAGCACTGGCAGCTTGTCCTAATCTTAATCGTTTAGTTTAGTAAGTCAGTTTTATAAAGTAGTGTTCTTTTCCATTACAAAAGAGCACTTTTACGATCCTTTTTATGGAAAATATCAAAATGGCAGATAAGTTAGATTGGTTAAATCAGCATTTTGTACTTTTATTACATAAGACAGTTGCAGAGGTAATTGCAAATGAGAATTACAAATTACCTTTTGAGTTAAGACAGAATGCTTTGACCTATCCTCAGTCAGATGCTTTTATTTATGAGCTTGAAAAACAAAATGAGCTTAAAAAGGCCTGTGAATTTTTAGCCTATAACTTACAGCATCGAGCCTTAGCCTGGTGGGGATACTGCTGTGTACTCTCTTTAGAACAGGAGTTACAGGAAAAACCAGCAGAGGATCGTAAGCTTGAGGATATTGGTAAACCTCGTGAATTTAATATTCCAGACTGGGCTAAGATGCCTGAAGATAAAGAGCCTGAACTTAAATCTGTTGAGGATGTGTACAACATTCCTGAGATAAAAAAAATTAAAGAAGAGCTTGAGGCTACAAGAGCTAAAGCTCAGGCAGAATTTGATAAATTCCCTCAGGAATTAAAAGACAAATACTACAAGGTCAAAAAAGAAGTTTATGACCAGTTCACTAAAGAGTTTGGTAAATCTCCTAATGAGCTTTTACAGGATCTCATAAAACTTGCTAATGACAATTTAAACAAGCCTGATATTGATATGGAGAAATCTCCTATCTTTAAAGCAGAAAAAGAGCTTAAAGAAAAGATTGAAAAGGTAAGACAGGAGACCATTAAATCAATTAAGGCTGCAGTTCCTCAAAAGAGTGAAGAGGAGAAAAAAGAGCAGACATCAAATGCTATGGACTGCTCCTATGCTTATATTGTCGCTCCAAATGATCTTAATGCTCAAAACTGCTTGAATTTAGGCAATTTATGTCCTGATTTACCTGAAGGCTTACTCTCATTAGTCTGCTTCTGGTCTTATGGCAATATGACACCAAACGCAGACAACCAAAGAACTATGGTAATTAAGACTCCACCAGGCCTTGCAGCTAACGGTCTTAATTCATTACTTTTGATGTGTGCCTTAGCTAAAGGCGGTACCCGCAAGTTTGATGAAAGAGTAAAGCTTTATTTTGAGATTGGTAAAGAGATTGCTTATGGCCACAATGTTTGGTCTGTACATGTAGCTAATAAGTTAGCTCCTCACAGAGATTACTCTGATAAGAAATTTACAGGTCTTGTAGGTGATAATGAAGCCTTTAAAGGAACTTTATCTCCTGAGGAGACCTCACTTGAGAGTAAGAGCTTTAATGCAACAAATAAAGGTAATAACTTTAACAATACTCCTGATAACGTGAAGACTCAGAGTCATAACACTAATTGCAGTGCTGCAACTGAGAAAAAAGATGGAGAAAAAGAGCGCAAAGGTACTACTACCTTTACTCGTTTTAAAGGTTAGATAGCACCATAAAATCAAACAAAGGAAATAGAAAACAGGAATAAAAAGATAAAATCAATATGGCAAAACAGTCTGACCATATCAGATCACATTTTGCCAAAGGTAAAAATTAAAACGGTATTCAACACATAATATCCATCACGCACGGGTATTGTTCATTAAAAATTGGCTTAGTATTAAGAGAAATTCAGTATTTGAAACAATTGCTTTTGTTAGGTTCTGATTAGAACCTAATGAGAGGTGTTTAGAAGCTACTGT
>DKDL01000117.1 GCA_002449335.1 Succinatimonas sp. UBA6849
AGCGTAATGAGGCTTTAGATTGCTATGTGTATGCAACTGCAGCACTTGAGCTTATGAAACCTACATATGAGCTGTATGTAGCTAATGCTAATGAAGGACCAAAACCTACTACCAAAAAGATTGCTAAAAAGAAACGTTCAGCTGTTTATTCAAGCATTGGTGATGAGATTTAAAGCATGACTACCAGTTATATAAGAGTAAGAAACAAGACCTATCGTGTTGTAGATGGTGTCAGATACCGTGAAATTGATGGTTATATCAGGAGTGAAGTGGTTGAAGAGCTTAAATCTCTTAGAAGTACCATGCAATCCGTTATGACAGGTGGGCAATCCTACACAATTGGAAGCAGAAGCCTTACAAGAATAGATCCAAATGCTTTACAAAACAGAGAAAAGTATTTGTTGAACCTTCTATCACAATTTGACAACGATTGTGGTGATGTAAGAACTCAATTTGCTGTTCCAACAGAGTATTAAAGGCTAATAAATGAGCAGAATACATTCCCAAAGAGAAGCTTCAGGATATGCTAATTCTGGAGCAAGCAGAACAAAGAGAGCTTTTAGAGAATGGTTTGCAGAAGGTTTAGCTCCTGATGAAGATATTACTCGAAATTTACCCCTTTTAAGAGCGCGTAGTAGAGATCTTTACATGAGCTCTCCTCTTGCAGCAGGAGCAATTAAAACCATTACGTCTGGAGTTGTCGGCTCAGGTCTTATGGTTCATCCTCATGTTGATAGAGAAGTTTTAGGTCTATCTGATACACAGGCTACAGAGTGGGAAAAGAATGTAGAGCGCGAATGGCTAGCTTATTCCGAATCTACAGCATGTGATGCCCAACGTTCTATGAACTTCTACCAAATGCAACGCTTGGTATTTATGTCAGCTCTCATGAGTGGTGATTGCTTTGTTGCAATGCCTTACATTGAAAGACCTAACAGTCACTATAGCTTGAAGGGATATTTAATCGAAGGCGATAGAATATGCAATCCCACCAATAAATATAGTGCCGATTTATGCGATTTATCAAAAGATATACGAGAAGGCATTGAAATTGGCGATTATGGTGAGGCAAAAAGCTATTACATCGCAAAGTTTCATCCTGGTGATTATTCAGGTAAAAGAGCCAAGTTTAACGGTGATGATTTTGTAAAAGTTGAAGCTTATGGAGCTTCGGGAAGGCACAATATTCTTCACATTATGGATTATGAACGACCAGGTCAAAGACGTGGAGTGCCCCTTTTATCTTCCGTTTTAGAAAATTTAAAACAGATTGAAAGATACGATTCAAGTGAACTTATGGCAGCTGTTATAAGCTCATATTTCACCGTATTTTTGAAAAAGAATCACCCAGCTGATGGAATTAATACAGATATTCCTTCATTAAATCAGGAAATAGAGGATATAGATCCTTCAACAATTCGACTTGGTCAAGGCGCTATTACCACTCTTCCTTCTGATACTGACATTGAAATTGCTAATCCACAGCGTCCAAACAGCTTATATTCTGCTTTTATAGAGACACAAGCTCGCATGATGGGCGCAGGCATTGATCTTCCTTACGAGATGCTTGTAAAGCACTTTATTGCATCATACAGCGCATCAAGAGCAGCTCAACTTGAGGCTAATAAAGCTTTCAGGATCAGAAGAGAGATGTTTGTAGGTCAGTTTATTAAGCCATTTTTTAAAGAATGGCTGTTAGAAGCTATCTGCAAAGGTCGTGTTAGTGCCCCTGGCGCGCTTGAAGATCCTATGATTTTCGATGCATACACTCATATCAATGTCGTAGGTGACAGTGTTGGCTGTTTAGATCCTACCAAGGAAGTTCAAGCAGCAATTCTTAGAATTAACAATAACCTGAGCACAATTCAGCAAGAAGCCGGTGAATTAAACGGTATGAGTGCTGAAGATATCGCTTCTCAGCGAGAAAAAGAGCTAAAAATGTTTGAATTTATAGCTAAAGCTACTGCAAAGAGTTCTGATACTAATTCAAAAACAGAAAATCAGGAAGAAAACACAAATAAAGATGAAGATAAAGGAGATGAGGAGCAAGTAGATAATGCTGATTCAAATACAGACAAATGACGATGGCTCACAAGCTACGTTAGATCTTATAGGAACATTTGATAATGACGGCTTTTTTACAGCAAGTTCTGATAAAAGTTTTGTATCAGAGTACAGAAAAATCTCACCAAATGCTGACATTACTATAAACCTTAACTCTCCAGGTGGTTCAGTAAACTCAGCAATGACGATTCGTAATCTTCTTGCTCAACATAAAGGAAAGATCACCTGTAACGTCTTAGGTTGGGCTGCATCCGCGGCAACTTTCATTACTTCACTTGCAAATGTCCATGTAAGGATGATGCAGGGCTCATTTTTGATGATCCATAACCCCTTAAATGTTGCTATGGGCAATCAGCATTCATTAAGAAAGCAAGCTGACAATTTAGAGCTTATTGCAAATTCAATGGCGAGAATTTATGCAGATAAGTCAGGCATGGATATTAACGAAATTAAGCGTCTTATGGATGCTGAAACATGGTTCTCAGCAGAGGATGCTGTTAAATGTCATTTAGCTGATGAACTAATACCTACTTCAAAAGTTGTAGCTCAAGCTGATACTGATGGTACACCAGTATTAGGAGGAGTTGCTTTAAGTGGTGGTTTAAAACATCCCCAAAATTTAGTCATAAAAGAGGAAAAAACAGATATGGCAGATATTAAAAATGCAACAAATCCTAATGTTGCAAACAAATTAACTGATGCGAAAGCTTCAGTAAAAAGCTCTGTGTCTAGTGCAGTTGCTATTACAAGCATTGAGCAGCTTAAATCCCATTATCCTGAGCTTACCAATGCCCTTGTAAATGATGCTGTAAATGCTGCACTTACTGCAGAACGCTCAAGATTAAAGTCATTGGATGCAATTAGAGATAAGAATCCACAAATTGTTGATAATGCTAAATATGTGACATTTGCTGATGCAGCTCAGACAGCTCTAGCTATTCTACAGCAGTCAGATCTAACTCAGCATAATAAAGCTGAAGCAGTTAAAAAAGATGCTGAGAATGTAGCTGACACTTTAAGCAAGCTTTCAGCTTCATCTAATCCTGATGCAGGCACTTCATCTGAAAATATGACAGGAACAGTTGCAGCTAGTCAGGCATGGGTTTCATTAATTGACAAGTTAGAGGAGCTATAAAATGGCAAAGCAATTATATAGACGTATCGGTGAGTGGAAACCGGATGATTTACTGGCAGATTCTCGCGATAACTACATTACTACTGATGAAGCTATTGATGAAGGAGCATCATTCCACCGCGGTCAGATTGTTAAATATGATTCAACAACAAAGACGATTAAAGCAATGACTGCAAAGTCAGACATCCCATTTGGTATTGTTGTTCAAGATGTTAACTGCTCAGAAAATGAAGAAGAAAACGGCGATTTATTTGTAACAGTATATGTAAGAGGCTCATTTAATGGTCAGTCTTCTTTATTAGATGCAGGGACAATTCCTGCAGAAGACTCGACTCACAACGCTACCCCACTAAGTTTTGAAGATTTTTATGTAGCACTCCGTGATCGTGGAATTATTATTCGTCGCAATGTTAACTAACAGGAGCTTATTATGGCAGAACTAAATTATATTGATTTATTCTCTAGAATGACCCTAATGGGTGTAATTGAGAAAAATATCACAACCCCAACTTTTTTTAGAGACAAGTTTTTCCCTCTTTTCAAAGAGTTTGATACTGAATCTTGCGCATTAGATATTGTTGATAACCGAGACAGAGAAATGGCCGGCTTCTCTACAGAAGAGGATAACGGTCACTTAAATACATCTGCTGGTTTTGTTACTGAAGCTTTTTTCCCTGCATATTTCGACGAAAGAATTCCAATTACAGCAGAAAAACTAAGAGATCGTGCTCCTGGTGAAGATATTCTTGTCCGAACTTTAAATGTAGATCGTAGATCTATCAGATTGGCCTATGCAGTTCGTAAAGGATTAGAACTGATTGATAAAAGAATCTCTCGTAGAGAAGAGTATATGTGTATTCAAGCATTGCTCACAGGAAAAATTACTGTAACCAATAAAAACCAAAATATTGGCGAATTTAATTTTTGGAAATATCTTGATGAGGACGAAAAACCTCTTACCAATTTAGCTAAAAAATGGAACGAGTCAGGGGCAGATCCTCTTGAAGATTTATCCTTAGTAGCAAATAAAATGTCTGAGCAGTCAGGCCATTTACCTCAAGATCTTTATTTAGGTGTAAAAGCATATCAGGCGTTGAAAAAATATCTAAAAACACCTGAAGGACACGCTCTGTTTGATGGAAGGCACATCAATGTAGGCGAAATTAACCCACAAGGAGACAATGACAAAAACTGCATTAAGTACATGGGGTATCTGACAGATCCAAATGTAAATATCTACGTTTACACTGGAACCTACACAGTAAAGAAAAAAGTTCATTATTTTTTACCAGAAGATGCTGCTTTGATGGTTGCTTCTGGAGCCGGCACTACCGAAAGTGCATGGAGAGCATATGGTGGCTGTGAGGTTTCTGGTGAAGATCAGAAGTCAGGTGAATTAAAAACAGGCGCACGAATTGTAGATACATGGTATCAGAGAGATCGTGTAAAAGGTCAGGTTATTCAAATTCAGTCAGCACCTGTTGTGGATGTTCTTGACCCTCAAATGTTCCAGGTTATCAGAGGAATCCTTTAATGAGTAAGGTTAGATTTTTAAAGAATACGATCTTTAAAAGTTCGTATTATCCAGCAGATGAAAAGGCAGAGTTCGATGATAAAGACTCTGCCTTTTTAGTTAATGGTGGTTTTGCTGAAAATGTTGATGACGCAAATTCTACTAAGACAAACGCTGATACCAGTGTTTCAAAATCTGCTGGTGTTTCTACATCTTCAAAGAAAACAACCGGTAAAAAATAATGTCTGCTTTTAAAGATGCAATAGCTAATGACATAGACAAGACATTTTTTAATCTTGATGAGTTTTCTGACGTACACAAGTATGAAGGTCAATCAATCAAGTGTCTTGTAGATGATGATCGTTTAGATACAGCTTCAGGAAGCTTTGCTAATGGAGGTGTATTTGAGCATCTAACTGAGCTGTATGTATCTGAAGAAGCTATCGGTGCGCCTGTTAAGGGGCAAAGCGTAACTCTTGATGGGGTGAAGTATGTAGTTCGTTCGGTGTCGATTGAATATGGTGTCATACGTATAGTTTTAGCAGATGAAGAACAATGAGTGATCTTAAACTTACAATTTCTGAAAATCCTTTTAAAGATCTAGAAAAAGTAACTAAAAAAGCAAAATCAAGGGCTCTATCAAGGGCCCTTCCTTTTGCCAAAAAGAAAATCACTCAAGTTATCAAAGACAACTACACGGTACAGACATCGGCTGTCAAGGAAGCTATGTCAGTACACAAAGAGGACGATAGTGCTCAAATCATTATCATAGGTCCTCCTCTTGGTATTGATAAATTCTCCTATAAGCCTAAATACGACACTACAGGCGCAACGCAACGACCTGTCAGGGTATCAGTCAAAAGAAATGTTCAACGTACTGTAGGTAATGGTTTTGTATGGCAGGGACACGTTTTTAGACGTGTTGGCGATGCAAGACGACCTGTAGAAAAAGTTACAGGACCTGCAGTTCCTCAGTTAATCGAAGATCCTCAAATCTTAGATGAAATATCTGAAGAAACACAGGATTACTTCGAGGAACGAC
>DKDL01000081.1:0-4205 GCA_002449335.1 Succinatimonas sp. UBA6849
TTTTTAAGATCCAGTGCATGAATTCAAGATCTTTATATAAATATTTATTTTATAAATCATATAAATATCTATCATTTTTAATGATCCTTACATAGCAATATTCAAGATATTTGAGATTATTTTTCTATCGGATTACGCTTTACGCTACTAGACCGATCTTAGGCGCGGTTTCCGCCCATACTCTAAAAGCTGATTTTCTCTTAATACTAAGCCAAATTTTAATGAACAATACCCATGCGTGCTGGATATTATTTGTTGAATAAGGTTTTAATTTTAACCTTTGGCAAAATGTGATCTGATACAGTAAGACTGTTTTGCCATAACTGAAACTTATTTTTGGATCATCCCTAAATTTGGGGGTTGACTAGAGCAGTGAATTTTGTAGATAGGAACAGATAAGTTAAAATAAAGGCTCCACCGTTTATCTTTAATAACCACAAAAAAGGAAACAGATGAAGCCTTCAGATATTGTAACTAATTCTTACATTGCTGCCAATAATCCAGAAACAGAAAATTTAGTACAAGCAACTCCAGAGGAGTTGCTACACATAAGAAGAAAAGAAACTGTACTTGAGCTTTACCCTGGATGTGTAGTTACAGAAGATCCTGTCTTAGATGCTGAGAATATGAGGCTAATTGTTAAGTTAGCCTATACGCATTTTGATAAAGATTGCCATGGTTGTGAGCAACATCGTTTTCAGCTAAGGGAGTGGGGAGAAAGAACCATTAAGGATGTACCTCTAGGAGCATTCAAAGTGAGCCTAAAGATTAAAATTCCTAAGGTGTATTGCCCTTGGTGTGGTAAAACCAAATGGTTAAATCCACCATTTAAGCATCCACACCATAGGATCACTATGAGACTGTATGGGCAGATATTAAACTTACTAGATCTAGGTGTAAGTCATATTGATCTTAAGAAGATAGGTCAAATCCTAGGTGTAGAGGCTGATATCGTAAGGGCTATTGATAAGGCAAGGCTAAAGAGTATTCCATTAGAAAACGTAAAATACATAGCAATAGATGAAATCAGTGTTAGGAAGCATCATGACTATATAACTGTAATCATAGATGCTCAAACAAGAAGGTTGTTGTTTGCCACTCATGGACGAAAGAAGGATGATTTAAAACCGTTCTTTGAGAAATTGAAACAATTAGGTTTAATAGACAATATCCTAGGCGCAGTAATGGATGGCAATTGTGGCTATCAAAACTTAGTAAAGGAGTTATGCCCAAAAGCCAAGATTGTATTGGATTTATTCCATTGCATTCAGTTATATAACAGAGAAGTAGCTGATGCTGTAAGATTGGCTCAGATTAAAAAGCTTCGCCAAGATCTCGCTAACCTAGATGACGATGATAAAGAAGGCAAAGAAAGACTCTTAAAACAGATTTCTGATCTAAGGCAAAGTAAATGGCTATCCTATGTGGGAAGGACTAGATTAGAAGCAGCTAAAGAGTCTAATGTAAATCTAAAAGAGCTAATAATGAACAACTTACCGTTGCTTCAGGTAGAAATCTTTAGTGATGGTATTAGAGAGCTGTGGAAGCATGTAAAATCACCAGAAATGGTGAGAATAGCTATAGAGAACTATTGTACTCAAGCAAAAGAAAGCGGAATTGAGCAAATTATTAAGTTTAGTGAGAAGCTTAAAAGCTGGACTGAGTATATCATTCATGCAGCTACAACAGGCTTAAATACGAGCATTTTAGAAGGTTGTAACAACAAATTTAAAGTGATTAAAAGAGTTGCTTACGGCTTTAGAGATTTAGAATATTACATTCTAAAATTACATCAAGCCTTAAGTGTTGATCGTGAATCTACATTGAAGGCTTGCACATTATGATAAAAATGTATACCCCCATTTTTAGGGAAGAACCTTATTTTTTAGATCAAGTTGTTTTCAGTTATCTGTGTTTATGGAGCATCACATTAACACCATAAATTACTTTTAACAGAGATTACAGGAGTCAACAATGTGCGAACTAATGGAAAAGGATGTTCTTTTAGAAGAGGTGGCAGCAGCCATTGCCTTCATTGCTGTAAGAACAAAAAACAATCCTCAGACAGAAACTTTCAGTGATGAATTAAAAAGCTGTGGCTCGATTAGAGAAGCTTTACTGTCAAAATCACCTAAAGACATCAAGGCAGCTACTGTAAGAGAAGAACTTTCAGCATTAAAAGAAGCTGTAAAAGAAAATCCTGTTTATACAGATACCTCTATTTCCTGTCATACAGATCTTCCTGATAACACAGACGAGATTGATCCTTCAAAAGAGATCCTTGATAACATTTTTGCCTATATCACCAATTTTGGAAGGATAAAGCCATGCTGCAGAACTACACCACAAGGCTTTGTTCTCGGAGGTCAGCCTGGAGCAAGAAAGGCTTATCTTACAGAATACATCAAAAAGCAGTTGCCAGATACCATAAGTATCAATGGCGATGAATACAGATGCTGGCATCCATATTTTTCTGTGATCCAGAAAAAATATGGTAAAGACAGTTCCAAGATCACTGCTAGATTTGCAGGAAAAGTTACACAGGAGCTTATTAACAGATGCCTTTTGAACAGATATAACATTATCATTGAAGGTACATTTAGAACTGCAAATACACCTTTAAAAACCTTAAATGATCTTAAGGAGCACAACTATAAGACCTTTGTCTACATCAAAACCTGTCCAGGTGAAGTCAGCTGGAGCAGATGTCTATCAAGATATGAAATAGGTCTTAACGAAAAAGAAGGTAAGGAAAGGTTTACTGACAGAAGTCATCACGATCTTGTGGTAAAAACATTACCTGAAAATGCTGATACAGTATTTAAATCAGGTCTTACTGACAGAATGGTTGTCTTTGGAGTTACAGGAGAAATTATCTTTGACTCACAAAACAGTAGCCAGAGAAATCTGCCTTCTGGTGCTATTATCAGAGAGCTTAATACTGCGAACTGTCGCTCCTGATCGCACAGTCAATCTTTAAAGTGAGCTTTTAGGTGGTAATCTTATCTTAAGACAGATCCTAATTTCTTTTGAGATCTGTCTTTAAAATGACAATTTATAAGATAACCTTAATAAAAGAGCACATTCAGATCATTGTCAGGTTCTAAATCAGGCTAAACTCACTGTTACTTTACAACTACTTAAGATCATTGCAAAGGATCTCTCAGTTCATTCTGATAAATGAATAACATAGGCTTATTTGAGAAAATGTGTGCTTTCTACAAATAACAGCTCTCATCTCTTAATAAAGAGAGGTCATCCTTTCCATATGGTAACTGTAAGAATGCAGTTTCTCTCATTTATCTGTTCATGTTATTCTTTTCTATTTAATTTTTTTGCAGGTTATAAAGCAGTTCTTTCCTGAAAATGCTATGCCATAAGTATAGATACTACTTATCATTCTGCTTTGTACAAAAGGCTCAGCGTAATTCTTTCTGTCAATTTGTGCTACAGCATTTTCACTTAAGGTAATTAAATCTGCACCTGCACTGGCTGCTTTTATTTCAATAATTACAGCTTTATCTTCTCTTTTACTCTTAAAGACGATATCAGCATAGCCGTCACCTGCTTCACAGTTTGAATGATATTCAGAAAAGAAACCTTTAGAGCAGTTTGAGAACAGTCCGTTCAGAAATCCGTGATAGTAGTTCTCAAAAGGAGCCTTTGTGGCAGTGTCTCTTATGGAAATATAGCGCTGTAACAGTTCAAAGATAGTGTCAGATGCAGTATCTGCCTTTCCTTCAAAAAGACTGTTTGCCAGAGTGTCTGCAATATTGTTAGGAACAACTTCTGTATTAAATCTGTTCTGAATATTGTTTGTAAAACACTCTTTTATTTCCAGATTTGGAATTCTTGCAAAGATGTTCTTATCAGATGAACTGTCTTTTGTAAGCTCATTTTCATCTGTCTTTTCAAAGTCTACTGTAAGATATCCTGTATGCAGAAGAAGTGACCAGAAGTCATCTGAGTTATGCTCACTGAGTGTGTCATAGTTCATGGATTCATTAAGCTTAAAGCTGATGGACTTACCGTCTATTAAGTCCTGCATTCTCTGATTGTCTTTGTCGGTCAGATATCCTATATAGTCTGATAAGCTTTTATCAGAGGTAGAGCCTGCCCAGTAGTTGCCTGCAACTATCTTCTGAAGTTCTCTATTCTGTTTGAAATCAAAGTTCTTTCTTACAAACTTAACCACATCCCATGGA
>DKDL01000081.1:4248-9030 GCA_002449335.1 Succinatimonas sp. UBA6849
TGGACAGAACATCTCTTTGTCAAAGAACCTGTATCCGTCATAGTGTTCCTTTACAATAGTGGCATAGTCATCCAGTTCATAGTCTTTCAGGAACTTTTGTGTTTCTTCCTTGGTAAAGCCAATGATACCGGTGTACTTCCTTTCATTATCGGTAACACTGTTTACAGAAAAGTTGTTTACTCCCGTAAATAGACTGTTCTTGGCGACCTTTAAACATCCTGTAAGAACTGTTCTTGTAAGGGTGTTCTTATCTTTTAAAATTCCAAAGAAACCTTTTATCAGAGTTACCATATTCTCATGGTAATCTGCTACAAAGCTTTTATCATTAGAGTAAAGCTTTTTGTTTGTGGTGTCATGATATGAGGCATTGGCTAAAGGCACATCATATTCATCTATGAGCAGAACTGGATATTTACCGTATTCACGGTAAAGAGCTGAGGCTAAGATCCTTAATGAGTTTTTAAGATAATCTGAATTCTCCTGTTCTCTTAAAAAAGCGATATCCGATATTCTGCTTATTCCACCCTTTTCTTTTTCATCCAGTCTGTTACTGTCTAGAAGGTACTTAAATTTTGAGGCAACAGAACTCACTGTTGATGCAAACATCTTATAGGCATCATCATAAGTTTTACCGTCAACATCCTTAAGGCTGATTTCTATAACAGGATACTGTCCCATGAACTTTTTACAGAACTCTGTATCTTCAAGTATCCTTGTGCCCTTAAAGTATTTTTCCTGTAAAGATGTGTCAAATGGTTTGTCTTTATTTATTTTCAGGAAAGACTCAAACATGGTCATGAGCAGTGTCTTGCCAAATCGTCTTGGTCTTGTGAACAGAAGAACTGTGGCTGAGTCTGTAAATACTGTTTTTATATACTCAGTCTTATCCACAAAGTAGCTGCCTGAATTTTTCAGTTCCTCAAAGCCTGCAGGACTTTCTGGTAATGGTAAAAATAGAGACGATAACATTTAAATTCCTACAAAACCGAAGATCATGATACTTTTACTCAGTATACAAGAAATGATCTAAGATAGACAATCAGTAAATCACAGATCAAAATCGTGATCTATTACTGTAAATAAATGATCTTCAGGTCAAAAAGAGATAGGAGAAAAACAAAAAGACTTAAGAAAGCCATTTTGAATTATTATCTGAAATGTTAGGGAAATTTTAGGCATAAAAAAAACGAACTTTTATCTTTAAAAAACAAAGATCTAAGTTCGCTGGTGCTGATACCGTGAACAGCATCAAATTCGGTCATCATACCTTGGTTTTCTAAATTCACCATGCTATAATGCCTTTACTATATTTATTAGGCTCTAAAGCCTTTCAGTTATTACGTTTAAAAATCGAGCTTAAACAGTTTTCTGTTTAGGCTCTTTTTTTACCCTTAGTAAGATTGTACAACAAAAATTCCAAAATCTCAAAAAAAATCGTAAAAAATTGCAAAAATATCTCCTTATTTTATAAAGAAAAATTCTCTAATATCTTGAATTATAAGGTTAAAGATTTTTTACAATTTATTTTACATACGTGTTATTATCATTATAAATCATTTGCATTTATTTTTTATATATGAAGAAGAAATGTTATTTATCGAACGAAGCTATACTTGCAAAAGTTGAAAATCCACAAAGCTTTCTAAATGCTGTTGATGCTCTGGTAGATGCAAAATACTCTAATTTGCCTCCTAGAATGAGATACAGCATTAGACACTTTGTTAAAACACAGAACCTAGAACAGATTTGGATGGCTCTAAATGTACAAATTTATGTCATGGATAACCAAAGCGCAATTAAAAATCCTAAAAAATTCTCTCTTAGAGAATGGGTGTAAAATCACATTTATTTTTCTTATTTTTCAATAAGTTATTTTTGTTAGCACGTTCTCAAAAATTGAACAGTTTTTTAAACACGTCGCTCACACTTTGATTTTAATATATTTTGTTCTTTTTATGTAACTTATCATAATTTTTTTTGTTGTTACCGTTATTATCATGCCCAAAATCATCGCTCAAGCAAAGGTTGCTGCATTAAAAGCACTTATCAAAGCAAGAATCAAAGCAAATAAAGAAGACAAGGAAAAAGGGAAAAAAGTACGTTCCTTAATACGTTCTCTCGGTGGGGGTAATGGTCTTGTTGTAAGAATTACAAGTAACACTGCTTACTATCAAATCAGGTATTCATGGAAAGGTAAACCAAAATTCTTCACAATCGGAAAAACTGATTTAATATCTTATCCAAACGCTAAAAAGAAATGTTTAGAATATAGAAGAATGGTATTCAACGGACAAGATCCTGCAATAGTTAATAAGCAAAAGAAAATTGAAGAGAAAGCTGTAAATAACCAAAACATAACTAAGCATCCGTTTTGGCAAGTATGTGATGAATACCTTATCTTCAGGGAAGAAAGCGGAGCTTTTAAGCATTCGAGTAAAGGGAAAAGTGACTTTTCAGCTATGATGGTCACCTATGCTTATCCTGTCATTCAAAATAAAGATATTGCAGAAATTACCTCTGATGACATTTTGAAGATACTTCAAGATCCTTACGTAAATAAGCCTGCAATGGCTCAAAAGCTAAAATCTCATTTAAAGGGAGTTCTAAATCTTTCTAAAGTTAAAAACTATAGAACAGATGAAAACCCAGTAACATCAGACTCTTTAGAAGTAGTTCTAAAATCATTAAATCCAAAGAAAAAACAACCATCTCATAATGCTGCTTTAGACTATAGAGAAATTCCAAAGCTTATTAAAGCTTGTTTTGATAAGCATACTGTACCAGCTTATGAGTTGATCTTTTCTATACTTACCGCAAGTAGATCTAAAGCGGTGAGACTCATGAAATGGGCTGAAATCAATTATAAAGACAAATCTTGGACCATTCCTCTTGAAAACGACAAGATCAAAAAAGAGCAAGCAAATAGAACAATCTATCTTTCAAAAGCTGCAATTCAACTTTTGAAATGGATAGACAAACGCTCTGAATATGTGTTTGTTTCAAAGTTATGCAAGACTTACACTGATTCTGTATTCAAGTCTGTTATTTACCAGCTAAATGAAGATCACTTTAGATTTAATACTCCTATTTTTGTTGATAGATCAATTATCGATCCAAAAACAAAAAAGCCAGCAGTAATCACTCAACATGGAACTGCAAGAGCATCTTTCAAATGTTGGGCTAGTGCTGATGAAAATGCTAAAAAAAGATATAACGTTGATGCAGTAGAAATGTGTATGCTCCATGAAAGAAAAGATCCTTTAAGAGGAGCTTACGATAGAACAAAACACATTTCAGAAAGGAGAAGAATTATGGAAGACTGGGGAGATTTTTGCGTTTCTCTTATTTCAGATAAGTTCTGGGATAAGTAATTTGCATTACTTTTTACTGCTTTCTTTTGGCTTCATATTATTATCAAGCTTCGACATGGCTTTAATCTTCTCAATAATTATCTTTTCAGATTCTTTGTTGAGAGGGTTATAGCCAAAGCCTCCATTTTTAAACACAAGAATTGTGTCTTCAGGACTTGGCTTATATGTCATTATTCCCATATTCACCTTACCTTTCTAAGTCAGGAGATGATTTTGTCTTCTTATTTGATGCTGGATCTTGTGCTTGTTGAGAGTTCTCCTGTGATTTAGATTTATTTTCTGAAAGCGCAAGAGCAGTTTTAGCTAAAGCAGAATCAATACTCTTGATTAAAGATCCTCTTTTATTAAGAAAAGCTGCTGTTTGTTTATCTAAAGGATACTCGATAGCATAACGATCCATATAAGAAACTTGCAACTGAGAATAAAGAGCTTTTGCCCTTTGTAAAGCTTTCATCCTAATGTTTAAAAGATCTATATAATCTAGAGAGATAGAATTGCCAAAATTCAAGTTGCGAAGAGAAGTAAGACAACTATGAAGACTTTTATGAACACTATCCAATGGTAAGCCTAAAGAAAATTGCTTATCTACACCAGGGACTGAATCATAAATTACAGGTAAATAGCTTTCATATGATTTATACCATTCACAGTGACGTTTTATTTGCTTTAAGCAGTCAATTTGCTTAGAAAAATTCTCCAAAGTTCCTTGTTGATTTTCTTTTTTTTCTGATTGCTTACATAACTCTACATAGCTAGTAAAACCAACCAAAAAGCTGTCTAGTTCTGCAATTTTTCCAACATTATTTTCAAGTGCCACTTTTTTAACTATTGAAGAAAGTGCTTTACAGCTTTTATCAAAGATAATCAAATTTGACGCTCTTCTTCTTTCTAAAAAAGATCTGTAGGAGTCTAGACCATTTTGATTTATTACAGATAATTGTTTCTTTTCATCTTGAGAAATAAGACTATAAGGAAAAGTCTGTGTCTGTGAAGAATACCATTCTAAAATAGAAGCAATATCAGAACTCATTAGGATATACCTTTTTTGCCTCATACAGATTAAAATACTTTACAGCATCAAATCCCCCTGCAATTTTTGATGACATTGCTAAAAATGGGTCAACAGGAATTTTAAAAAGCAATTCACGGGCCTCTTTTTCAAAACCTTTTTCAAATAAATCACAAGCTTTATCTCTAATTTCCCATTTTTCTTCTTCGGTCATTGCAATATCATACTTTTCTCTACAAGCGTAATAATCTTCCCACTCTTCTTTGGTCAGTTCAGGAAAGTCTCTGTACTTTGGAGGGTTAGGTAATTTATCAGGAATCTTCATATATAAGCCTCATTGTGTTGTTATTTAACTAAAAATAAAGCCCTGCCGTAATAACAAGGCCTCATTAAAGCTAGTCA
>DKDL01000081.1:9064-18398 GCA_002449335.1 Succinatimonas sp. UBA6849
TTTCTTCTTTCTTCCACTTTTCAAATAACGCTTGTGGAGCATTTTCGCATTTCTTAAGTGCATCTCCACTAATTTTCTTGTCTAAAAAGTCCATTTTGCACTTATATGTATTTTCATCTAAATTTTTAAATTCTTCACTATAAGAGCCTAATTTCTTAGTTTTACACTGCTGCATAAATTCATAAGCATTATCAATTCTTCCCTTTTGAACAAGTGCTTCTAGCTCTTCTCTATCAAAACCACCTGCAACTACAGAAGATGTGCAATAGTAATTATTAGGCTCAATTTTCTTTTCACCGCAACCTGATAAAACTACAGTTGAAGCAACTAATGACAAAGCGATTAAAGAGAACTTTTTCATGTTCAATATTCCTTGTTAACAAAACTAAATTAAATAAGACCAACTATTTCATCAGGTGATATATGTTTTTTTCTTTCAATCAATTCTAATACTAATTCAACTAATCTTGTAGCCTTTAGACGATAAATTAAATCAATATTTTCTTGAACTTCTTTTAACTCGTTAAAAATATTGATGATTTCCTGGCTGCTCTCTTTTGAAACAATATCAGCTTTGATCATGACTTCTAATGCCCATAAGATCCTGTTTAAAGTTTGGATCTTATCTATAAGAATCATTGATTTTGTAGTAAAGACGTTGACTTGTTTAGAAGTTAAAGCTGATTTTAATGCGGTTCTTACTGAATCAAGCTCATTACCTGCTTTATATATTTCTCCAAGAATGAAAGCTCTATAAGGATTTAAGGGACTTTCCATAGCAATCACCTCTTGAATGGATTAGAGCTGGATTTTGACTTAAAAGGATTCTTTTTTGTGCTTTTTTTAGTTCCAGAAGTTGCACCATCAGGAAGTTCAATCGTCAGCTTTGATGCTTTCTCTACGAGCTGTAGAGCAAAAGCTTTTTGCTTTTCTTCAAACTGCTTATAGGTAATTTTACCGCTTTCAACAAGTTTCAACTGTGATTCAAACATTGCTGTGAGCACAGGATTTTTGCATAAATCAGGAAGCTCTGATAAAAGCTTAATACCTACAGGAGTAGCTTTGATCTTCTTACCTTTGAGCTCTAAAAAGCCTTTTTTCTTTAGTTCTGCAATAATGCTTGCCCTTGTTGCAGATGTTCCAATACCATCACCATCTTTTAAAACTTTCTTGAAGGGACCGTCAGGCACAAAGTTATAAATATTTTGCATTGCCTTGATAAGAGTTCCTTCTGTGAAAGATGCTGGAGGCTTTGTCTGTGCAGTAACAGGTGACACCTGCAGAACATCAGCGATTTCACCTACAGATAGTTTTGGAAGACTTTGAGAGTCTTCTTTTTCGTCATCTTTGTCTTGCTCTGCAGTATCATCTTCACCTCCATAAACAGCTAAATAGCCATTTTCAACTACTACAGAACCTTTGCAGGCAAATACTTCACCAGAAACATCCATTTTAATAGTAGTAGCTAACAGCTTTGCAGGAGGAAAGAACTGGCTTAAATAACGCTTAACAATAAGCATATACACCTTTCTTTCATCGTCTTTTAACTCAGACAGATTGCCTACTTGCTGTGTGGGGATGATGCCGTGGTGAGCTGTTATTTTGCTATCGTTCCATACTTTGGACTTTAAAGATGGATTAGCCTTTGAGATTGTTGATTTAAGCTCAGTATGAAATGAGTATAAAGCTCTTAAAACCTTTGCTGCATCCTGATGTTGAACTGTTGGCAGGAATTCACAATCAGAACGAGGATAAGTAGTGAGCTTGTACTTTTCATAAAGAGCCTGGCAAATATTGAGAATTTGCTCTGCAGAGTATCCATATTTAGCGTTTGCTTCAGCTTGAATTGATGCTAATGAATACACTAGAGGTGCATTCTTATCTTTATTTTTAGTCTCAAACTCAATAACTTTAGCTTTCTTTACAGAAGAGAGCTTTTGCTGCAGCAATCTTGCAGCATTAAGATCAATAAGTCTGCCTTCACTATCCAAGCCTTTTTGAGATTCACCATACTGCAGTGTTGCGGTGAAAGTCTTATTTGCTGCTTTAAAGTTGGCTTTAAACACATAATAAGTCTGAGGCTTGAAGTTACTAATCTCATGATCTCGTGTAGCTACAAGGTTAAGAGTTGGAGTTTGCACTCTTCCTACAGATAAAAGAGAGCCATTACCACTTCTTCTTGATGCTAAAGTAAAGGCTCTTGTAGCATTCATGCCTATAAGCCAGTCAGCGTGACTTCTACCTAAAGCAGCGTATCTCATGCCTACAAATTTATCATTAGATTCTAATGAGGATAGAGCCTTTTTAACTGAAGCACTATCTACAGCTGAGGCCCAGTAACGCAGAACAGGCTTTTTATTATCAATAAAAGACAAAATCTCATCAACTAAAAGCTGACCTTCACGATCAGGATCGCCACAGTTCACAATAGTTGTGATGTTTGATTTTTGTGCGAGCTTTTTGATGACGTTAAACTGAGCTTTACAGTCAGATTTAACTTGAATCTTCCATCTGTCTGGCACAATCGGAAGATCTTGTTCACGCCATACCTTTGATCCGGTCTTTGTTGTAGGAACATCGTCAGGTAAATATACATCTGGAGTAGCTAACTCCATGAGGTGCCCAAAGCACCATGTTACAACATCGCCAGACTTTGTCTCACAGAAGCCTTTATCTGATTTTGTTTTGCCTAAAGCTTCAGCTATAGCCTTTCCTACAGATGGCTTTTCAGCAATAAATAGTCTGTTCATACTTAACTGCCTTTTTGCTATCTGTAGTAACGTTCGCCGACTGTTTTGCCATCCACACGCACTTCAGAAACAGCTCTATATGGTGCTGTCTTTTCTGTATAGTCTCTTTGACCGATATTGATAGTCTTATACTTGTGTGTTGGTGTAGCTGATTCAAAAGTACGTGCTGGAGTTGTAGATACTGCAGCAACTACCTGATATAAACGCTTGTAGCATTTATGATTTTCTACCTTGTCACAGCCATACTGAGATGATGATTTCTCTTCATATACCCACTCCCAGCGTGTAGCAGTGTTATATGCAGGCATCTTAATTTCATAATAAGTGACATATGCAATGTCACTCTTTGGCACATTTACAGTCTGCTGCAGTTTAGGCTCGTCATCATTGCAAACACCAAAGTTAGGAATATCAGTATAACGTCTTACACCTTTATGACTTATGTCTGTTACTCTGCTTATAAATGCACGGTGAGCAGCAGAACAACCAGGGCCAGCAAAACCTGTTGGAAGACACAACCAGATAGCACATTCATTCTCTCTGTTACTCTTAATTCCAGAAGAAATAGCAAGTGAAGCTGAAGAATATACAAGAGCTGATAAGGCAATAAGTTTTAAGATCTTCATAAAAACTCCTTTATAAATCTTTAGTAGCATCGACTTTAGACTGTACCTGAGACTGCTGAGGCTGAGACTGTGATACCGTCTGCTCATTCTGTTTTTGCTGCTCAAAATTGATACCTTTTAAGCCTTTTTGTGATAAATCAAGCATCAAATTGTTGGCATTAAGCTCTAAAGCCGTCTGTTTTCTCATTTGACCTGTTTTCTGATCTTTAAACTCATATTCATGAGAAGTTAAAGAGCCACTTACTCGTAACTGCATACCAGGCTGAATGAGTGAGGCTAACTGCTTAACGTTGTCTTTAGCATCACCATACTTTTTAAGAGTCATGAATGTAGGCTCTTTTTTAATGAAATCGCCTGATGTAGGATCAATTTCATAGTTTCGATGCAAGACCTTAACGCTTAATACATCAATCTCTTTACCAGCATTTTTTCCTGACTTTGGCACAATTGTATTTAGTTCAGGCTCCCTATAGACATAAATCTTATAATTCTGGACTTTGTCTGAAGGCTGCTGTGAAGCTTGTGCTTTATCGTTCTGTTCTGTCATTTTTAAATCTCCGTTATGAGTAGAAGTTGATAATTTATTGTTGGTTAACCTTGATAAATGCTCTTTAAGCGCATTTAGCTCCTGTTGTTTGTCATTGATTACAATCTCATTTGTCTTTAATCTGATGTTTGTTACAAACTTAGCTACATCATTGATTAAATCAGGTGCATAAGTGGTCATAAACTCTCACCTATGCACTCAAAGCATTACCAAACATAGATGCTAATTGAGCATTGATGTCTTCAAAGTTCTCAGGTATTTCATCTGCTGTCTTTGCAGTGTTAAAGCCAAAATGAGATAAGACATCATCAACAAGCTCCAGCTTTTCTGTGTCTGAAATTTGCTTAGTTTCTGCTTTTGGTGCTGGAGTTACTGGAATTTCAGAAGATTCAGCTTCAGAAGGCTCTTCTACAGCCAAACCTTTCATAAGAGCTAAAGTCTCTTTTTCTTCTTCACTCATGCTGGCTGTAGCATCATCATTAGCTGCAGCATTTGAGCTTTCTTCATTTAAAGGCGCAATATTGTCTGTAGCTGTAGAGTCTTCAGATTCAGCTACACTGCCAAAGAAATCAGCAAGCATCTGATTTTTGTCAGTTTCAGACTTTCCGCCATAATTTAATTTCAATTCAGGGATAGTTATCTTTGTTTGTTGAGACTTAGCAAAATTTGAAATAAATTCTTTTGCTTTGTTTTCAGGCATTCCATCCAAGCTATTGATAAGTTCATCTTGAGAAGGAACATCATCGGCTCCAATAGAATCAATATCAGGTGTTTGCTGCTCATTTTTAGCTGTAGCAGGCTCTGTTAAGATCTTTGCACCTGCCTTTGTGTTCTTAATGAACTCATCAAGATCAACTAAAGGAATTTCAGGCACTTTCCAATCAACACGAGCTGTAAATGTAGGATCTTCAAAGTATTTGATTTTTGCGCATCTAATAGGCTTAGTGTGTTCAAGAGACACAATCTCTTCCCACATATCCATTTCTTTTAATTCTTGAGGCAGCATCAAAGCTCTCTTTTGATCAGATGTTGAGTCTGAGCGTGAGCCCTGCTTGCCAAAAGAACGAGAATGAGAGGTATTTTTAACTGTCTGATAGCCCAGCATTTCAGAATATTCATTAGCATCTGATTGCACCACAGGTGATGGTGCATACATGATCATTAAGGCATGGTTAGACATCAGAGTTAAAGCACCTGGCTTACCATAAACATCTTCTAACTGAGATTTGTTCTGAATAATAGTCAACACTCTCATGTTATAGCCTGCCTGATATGAAATAGACTGAGCAATCTGATTGATTTTTCCTGCAGCTGTAAACTCATCTAAGATCATGAGGCACTGGTATTTAAGAGACTTGTCTTGTTGAGGCAGTGTCTTAGTATTCAGGTTAATGAGCTGATCAAAGAAAAGATTGATGATGTTCTTAGCTTCAGCAAGCTTATTAGGAGTAATGCCTACATAGATAGTCATTCTCCTTTTACGAACATCTCTTAAATCAAAGTCGTTTGCGCTGGTTGCAGCATCTACACGAGCATTTGCCCATGGCATTAAAGGCACCTGCATTGAGCCTTTGACACCTGCAAAAGTGTTATCAGATAAAGTACATACACGACTAATGGCTGCTACACACTCATCTGAATAAGGTCTTCCTTCAGCTTTTGCCTTTTCAATCATCTCATTTAGATGCTCAGGTAGTGCTTTGCCATAGCCTGAAGACTGTCTGAATACTTCGCCTAAAGTATGAGGAATGCCTGGAGTCTCTAATACAAGTAGAGTGATGCCACGGAATAAGTCTTTTGCCTGCTCATCAAAGAACTTGTCTTTAGAGTTTGGGTTGTTGTAAAAGGCTTGAGCTATAGAATCAATGTCACCGATTCTATCTACAGGATCTTCACTGACATAACCTAAAGGGTTATAGCGGTGAGTTCTCATAGGTGCTGCTTTGCCTGGCTGTCGTTCTGCAGCGCACTCATCATAAGGTGCGAAAAGATAAACTTCCTGACCGCTTTTTGCTCGAAAACCTGCTGTTTTGTCGAAGTTTTCAAGCTTAATATCAAGAACTACCAGAGAGTCTGAGTAGTTAAGACAATTAGGAATAACAATACCCACGCCTTTTCCAGAACGAGTAGGAGCTGCCAGCATTACAAACTGATAACCGCCATAGCATAAATACTCATTTCTGCCACGCTCTTTATACTGGCCTACAAGGATTGTCTTATCGTAGTTATCACGAGCTACAAGACCTGCTTTTTTAATCTCCATGTAAGTGGCAAAACGAGCATCACCATGCAGCGCACGAGGCTTGTATTTGGTGATGTAAAACAGTACGGCAATACCTACACTTACAAGGAAAGGGAAAGCTGCACAGAAGATCACGGTAAGTCTTACTGACTTTACAGGTGAATTTTTATAAATAGGGAAATATCTAAATGCTGTAAAAGGACCTGCCTTATCTAAAGGCAAGCCGTTTAGGTGCATTAAAAGAAGAGAGCCTACATAACATAGTGCTATAAAGCCAATAATCACCAATACAGGGACTACATACATCATGTTGAGCTTAAATTTCTTTTTTGGCTGTCCCATTTAATACTCCTTAAATTTTGATTCAGGGTCATACCACAGTTCAGTGATATGACGACCTAAGCCGTTCTGTTTGTCGTTGTGAATGCAGACAATGACATCTAAAACAAGATGTAAGAGCTTAAAAATGACTGGATATGGAAGACTTTTACCAACTGATGACTGCATGACCTTTAAGGCAAGATATTCAAATACACCTTTAGAGCTTCCAGCATGGCATGATGTGATAGTTCCGCCGTGTCCTGAAAGACAAACATTTAAAAAGTCAAAGGTCTCACCGCCACGCAACTCAGCTAACAGGATGCGATCAGGCTTCATACGCAAACATGAACGCATCAGAGATGCTGCAGTAATTACTGCATCATCTTTAGCTTCAGATGGATATAAAAGATTCACCACATTGTGATGATTAGGAAGTCCCCACAGCAATTCAGGAACGTCTTCAATCGTGATTAGTCTTTGATCTGTAGGTATAGACTGCATGAGAGTTTTCATGAAAGTAGTCTTACCTGAGCCAGTTTCACCTGCGATGATGATATTTTTACCGAGAACTACCGCTCTTTGTAAAAACTGAGCTCTCATCACCGCCTGTTTTGCACCATCCTGCTCAACTAAGATCTTCTGCTGCATCTGCATCAGTTCCTGATCTTCGACACTTAAATGAGATACAGGCTTAACGTTCGCAAAGAAGTTATCATTTTCATACTCTTCCATCGTACGAACGTGAAAACTAGGCTTTCTAATGGTGATTGAGATGGTCCCATCTTTACAAGCTGGAGGCATCACAAACTGTGAACGCTCTCCGTGAGGCAATACAGCTGAAACAATAGGCGCATTTTCACCGAACTCAGTATTTGCATACTTAGCTACAGCAATGCCTAGCTGCAGCAGGCGATCATAAGTGAGCTTTTCAACTTTCGTGCATACCCACTTGCCTTTGTTTTCGCACCAGACTTCACCTGGCGCATTCACACAAATTTCAGTGACATTAGAATCATCAAAGAACTGCTTAAAGTCCTCTAATAAATAGCTTACAGTTGCATCTTTTTTCAGTGCCATAACGTGCTACCTTTTCTGTAGGTGATAAACACTAGAGAAGTTCACGTCACGTGCTACAAAGATGCCTACACGTTCGCCAGCATTCTTGATTAGAGTAGGAGGAATATTACCGCTTTGTTGCATAGCAGCTTTTATGATCTCATCCATACCATCAGATGAGTTCTCATAAGTTACATTGTTATTAGTGGTGTTTGAGTTGGCAGTATTCACCATATACTCAAAGCCATCGGCTACCATTGAGAACATTAATGCGTTACCAAAACGTTTCCACCAGTGATGATCAGTATAACCGCCCATACCTGCACCTCCTAAAGCATCTGTAGTAGGTGATGAAAGTGATACAGCTAAACCTTCAGGAGTTCTTAACTCAGACCAGAGCATAAAAATACGCTCAAGACCGTTTTGAACTGCGCCCTGATACTCACCAATAGCCTTTGTGCCTTTCTCAATTAAGAGCACTCTGCCATCCATAGAGTAAATATTTTGAGGAATTACACATGAAGCCATGCCTGGCACTGAAGTATCTACACGAGTTTCTAAGATACATTCAATCATGGTGCCTTTTGATAAGGTCAAACTAGGCTTTCTTAGCACTCTTGCAGTGCCGTCAGGTGTCTCCATAGCATTCATTTTTGAGGTCAGATTTGACTCAGAGCCTCCATTGATGCCGTTAAGACTGTTCTTATAAGTCTCAAGTACGCTGTTTTTATCCTCTTCTGAATAGCCTTCATGAGCATATCCAGTCTTACTCTCTTGAGAGTTATTGATGACGTTACCCATCATAGGAGCTGCATACTTTAGCTGCTCTGTAGTTACTTCAGGCTCGCCATTAGGACCTACTACATTTACAGAGCTGCCAGATGATACCTGCACGTTGCCTGAAGCATCAGCTTTAGCTGTTAAAGGAGGCAAGTCACTTTCAGGCTCTGCTACTTGTACAGGCACTACAGGATCAGGCTCAGGATCTTTAGGTGGCAATACTGGCTTAGTTACTGACTTTGATGAAGTCAAAGCCTGCATATTGCTGTTTGCCTGCTTGTCAGCATCATCTGAAGAACTGCCTTTAAAGTGAGTTAACCCCCAGATTAAGGCTGCTAAACCAATCAAAAAGGCAAGAAACAGCAATTTCTTTGCATTCTTCTGATTAGGTGTTACTGCATTGTTTTGTGCTACAGAAGGAATACCCTGCTGAGTGTAGTCATGATTTTCGTTCTGTTCTGGATTTTTTGGCTGATCTGACATTATTTGATAACCTCACGTGAAACGCTGCTTACAGTAGTGCCAGATGCTGGCTGTAAATCGCCACCTCTATAGTTTTCGTTATAGACACCGACAACTGATTTTCCTGCTCTTAGGCGATACTCTTTATAAACGCCATGAACGACTAGAACGCCCTTTTCTACATGGGAGTTAACCAGTGATTCACCATCGCTTGAGACTCTGTAGATTGCAGGGAAGTCTTTTTGAGAATTAAATCTAAAGTAAGTGAATTGACCATTGTCATAGACAAGAGCTGGAGCTAAATCACGAGAGCCAGAATCTTTGCCGAAATTCATGGTGTACTGGTAATTACCTACAGGGCGATCTTCAGATACGTTAGGATCAGTCCTTTCGAGCTCATCTGTTAGCTTCTTAGTGCTTTCTTTACGCTCTTTTAGCTTTGCTTCATCTTCAGGATATTTATATACCAGCTGATAAGTTGCTGACTTTTCATCATCAACTAATTGCACATCAATAGAGTAGATGTGGCGGTTAGTTACAATAATGATGT
>DKDL01000081.1:18410-40260 GCA_002449335.1 Succinatimonas sp. UBA6849
GTAGCTTCTTTATCCTTTGGCTTTAAAAAAAAGTGGTTATCAGCTGCTGCAAACTCCCATGCTGTAGAGTAGCCTGAACCGTAATTAGATACAGCTTCACCTGGAGCGAATGTAATAGTAGTGATAAAGCCGTTTACAGCTTTAATCTTAGTTACATTGTGCTCTGAGTAGTTAACATACTGTATTCTGCCGTCGAGCTTGCTCTTTGAAGGAGTAGCTAAAGCAAAAGCTTGTGAACTGAATAAAGCTGCAGACATTACTGCGACTAAAAGTGATTTTTTAAACATCTCAAGCTCCTTAATTCAACTCAGGATCAACCTGATAAGAAAGGACCTTAAAGCCGAAAGGATTTACAAGTCTTGTAGCTTCAGATGTGTCAAAATCAGGATAGTAGTCAAAGCTGATATTTGCAGTCCAATTATTAGTGCCTACGGTGCTGCCATTAGCATTATTAATAGTAGTCTTTGAGAAACGTACTGTAGCTACGTTCTCTCTACCACGATTGATCACAACACTCTTAACATTAACTACGATGCGGAAGTTATCTTTTAACTTGTCATCTAAAGGATCTTGTTTGCCAGTTTTCATGAACTGCTGCGCATAAGTGTCATATACGATAGGTAATGACAGCTGACGAACCTTTTCGATGAGGTCATTTAGCATATTCCAGTCGTAAGACTCACGTGAAAGCACGAATGTATTGATCCAATACTTATCCATCACTTCACTTACTGGAATATCCTGAGCATTTGCAATATGCAAAATGTCAGTAAGACCAGTGCTCTTATCTACCTGAATAACATAAGGCTCAGTAGTCTTTAATGGAAACAGACAGATAATAGCGATAGATAAGGCAACAACAGCAAAACTTACTATTTTTACGATAGACCAGGCTCTTCTTTCGCTGGCTTCTACAAGCTCAATTCTTGAAGTTTCCCAATTTAATTCAGCTGTACGAGTCTGCACGTTAGGTGATGAAACAGCACCCTTATCTTTTTTACTTAGAAATTTCATCATCTATCTCCTTCACATAAATTTCGTTATTGTTGTTATTTCTTGAGTTGTTTTTTGCCTGCTCTTTTTTGATTTTTACTAAAAGAGATAAATCAGGATGAGGATTGATAACAATCTTTTCACCTTCAGGCTGTGTAGGCTTTGGAGGAGTTGCGCAACCTGAAACTAACGCACACATAACCCCACCAACAAATAAATTTATAATTCTCATGTTTTTATTTACTTCCGATTTGTTGTAATGCTCTGCTAATACGACCAGTCATTCCGCCTCGCATAGCAGCTAAACCGACTTGAGCTGCAAAAGAAGCACCTCCTGTAGCAACACCAGCCGCTAACTTTGCTACTCCCATAGGAGAAGTTAGAGCAGAGCCAGCAGCGCCAGCTGCTTCTTTACCAATTCCGCCCATCATCTTTCCTGCAGCCATAGCGTGTCCGCCACGATTTAGAGCTTTACCAAAGGAAGCCATTGCGCTTCCATCGCCACTAAATGCAAGTTGAGCTCCACCAATAAGAGAAGATGAAAGCGTTGGAATTTTGGATATAACAGAAGCAGCACCTACTAGCACTACGAGGAGAGATAAGTAATTTTCTAAAAGAGTTAGCCAAGAATCGCCAGCTGATTGATTTATGTTCGACCAAGTAGGAAGCATTCCATCAACAACTTTGCATATAAGCATTAAGAATGCACAGAATAAGATCTTAGTAAAAGCTAATCCCAAGCAGACTTTAAGCCAGCCATCGAACCATGACTTTGTGATAGGAAAAAACAGAAAGCCCGCAAACAATGGGCCAAAGCCACAAACTACTGCCAAGCTAATAGTTGTAATTAGAAGGACTCCAAATGCAGAACAAGTAAGGAACAAAACTGCAATAACAAAGATCGTTCCTAATAAGCCCATAACAATCATTTTGCCGAAGCTTGCTTTAAATGCACAGACAAAATAAGCTTTTAGGATCTTATAGCATTCTACCCATAACTTATCTATTGCATTCCATGAGGTGTCTGGAGTACCTGGCATTGCATTTAGTATTAAATGCTCTGAAGAATCTAAAAAATTCCAACTGTAATTGATGAAATTACCTGTATTTAGGAAGATGTAAGCAATTAACGCCACCTTGAAGCCATGGATCAGAATTTCCATAATGGCATCTTGTGATCTGCCAGTCATGGCTAAATAGCCCTTTAACACATAGTAAAGAGTCAATCCAATGATTAAGATAGGTGTAATTGAAGGGATCAAGTTATTAGAGAACTGATCCGCAAAATTCTGTATAGGAGCTTTGATAATATCGTCACCGATATACTCAAAAAATCCTCTTGAACCAACAACCATAAATCCTTCAATTCCTCAGTTAATAGCTAAAATGAGTATGCTCAATCTGTTCATTACTTGCTCCAGAAAAAAAAGCATTTTCAAATGCAGCCTTTTCAGCTTCCTCTTGTCTAATCATGTTTTCAAAGTGTTCACGAGCTAGACGAGCTTCATTAAAGCGAGTTTCAAATTTCTGATTTACAAAGTTCAAAGCTGCAGTAGCATCAGCAATGTCTTTTGCTGTCTGTGCATTAGCTGCTTTGTTATATGCATGACGACCTTCCTGAATCAGATCCTGCATATTGTTGTAGAGTTTTACTGGGATGTTATCTACATTTGCTTTGAGATTAGCCTGCTCATTACAGTTGTTTTTAAGATCGTCATTGATCTCATACTGACACTGCTTTGAATAATGAGCCTTGAACTTCTGCCCATTAGAATCAAGACTTGCATCAGTCTTGTAGTAGTCACTGTTATTTACATTCATGATTTTTTTATATTCAGTATCCCAAGCTGAATCTACAGATGAAATGAGACTGCCTACTTTGTTGATGCCTTCTAAGGCGTTGTTAACATTCTTAAGCTCATTAACAGTGTTTTGCATCTCTTTGTACTGATTTTCTAAAGTCTTATACTGCTTTAAAGCCTGATTAAACTCTTCGATGTACTGAGTCAGGCTCTGAGTCAGATTCGCAACATCGACTGTAGGAATACCAGAAGCTAAAGCTGTATGAGATGCTGATAACATCAAAGCTACAGCTAAAGTTGATACTTGCTTACTAATCTTCATTTACACACTCCTCTAAATAATGAGAAAGCCATAGTTCTGGCTCTGTGCCATATCTTTGTTGGATATGTTTTACTGTTTTAGAATCATTCTTAATCTGCTGAAACAGACTTAGCCACTTGTCAGGATTTTCACCTACAAGAGCTCTTAACTGCTCGATGAGATTAATGTTATCTGTAGAGCCTGACAGGACTCTTAAAGGCTCTTTAGCCCAGCCTAAATCAAGCTTACAGATTGCACTTCGTGAGCCTTGCTTAATCAGCATCATTCTTGAGTCTTCTTTTAAGCCTTGTATCCACATAAACTCGGCTTCTGAGACCTTAAAGCCCTCGATGTACTCTTTTTTATCTGCCTTTGGATTTGGTAAAAAGATTTGAGTTGCAGACTGCTCAATCACAGCCTTTGCAATTTCAGAATTAAGCACGTCAGATGGTGACTGTGTTGCAAACACGCCAAAGCCGTTCTGCTTACGCATTGTTTTCAACTTATCAAAGGCAAAGCCTCTGAAAGCTTCATCAAGTAACCATTTCCAGAACTCATCCATCACAAAGATGAATCTTCTGCCGTCAATTACTTGATCCATGCGCTTTAAAAGATAGAAAGCTATAGGTGTACGAACAGCTTTATTGTCTAAGAATGCAGTGCCATCAATGCCATAATTTGGATAAGCATCAAAGTCGAGTAAATCTGTTTCGTTATCGAACACCCAACCAAGATCACCACCTTCACACCACTTTTTAAGACGTACTGAAAGTGAGTTTTGTCTTTCTTCACGAGTAAGGCCATCGGTTAAGTTTTGTGGAACTAATCCCAGTCTTCTTAACTCTTTAGGCATACTCATCACGCCTTCTACAGCGTGCTGGATCTGCTGCTCTTCGGCTGCGGTGATAGGCATTCCATCCATTGATAAAAGCAACTTAACAAATGAAATCAAATACTGAATATTTGCCTTATTTGATTCAAGCTGGAATGGATTAAAGCCTGTAGGCTTGCCGTTTTCTACGGTTAAATAACCACCATGCAGCGCACGAATAGCAATTTCAGCACCACGATCTTTATCGAAATAGACGGTAGTCATCTTCTGTGTTGATGTTCTGTACTTCTGTGCCATTGACAGCAGGAAGTTCATTAAAACAGTCTTACCAGAGCCTGATGTACCGATGATAGTGGTATGAGCCAGAGTCTTTTTATCAAAAGAGTCTTCGCCTATAGGACTTGTATGGAAGTTAAAGTAATAAGGCTGATTTGATGGAGTCTGCAGCAGTGCCAGTGCTTCCCCCCAAGGATTACCATCTCTTTTTCCTGAGATGAAGTTATGTAGTGGAGCTAACTGAGCAAAGTTAACAGAAGTAATTTTAGCTAAACGAGGTCGCAAGGCTAAGTTACATGGTAACTGTGAGAAAAATGCTGCTGGAAGTGCCAATGTACTTAAGAATGTTAAAAAGCCTTCATCCTGGAGTTTCTTAGCAGCATCTGCAGTGTTTATCTTTACTTCTGCATAGGAATCGGCAAACAAAGTAAGAGTATAGCTGTATTCACCGATAGAGAAATCACCGTTAACAACACCATCAATAGCAGCAGACATTGCCTGAATTTGTGAAACGCCAGCATCTTCAGATGAAAGCAACTGCTTTTGTTGTAACTCAAGGAAGTGTTGACCATCATATCTTGATAAGAAGCAGAAAGTTTGAGTTTCAATGAAGATATAAGGTTTCTTTACAGCATTAACATCAGGATATAAAAGACCATCTAAAATGCCTGAATAGCTACTTTGAGCATAGTCTTTAAACTCTAAAGACTGCACAAACTTATGACCGTTTGCGCTTTGAATTTCTAAGAAATCTGAGCCTGTAAAGATAGCTTCTGGCATTAAAGCTTCATATAAAGGACATTTAGGAATAACTACTTCCTGCCACAAGCCAGTAACAAGAAAGTTATAGAAAGATAACTGTGAAGAATATTCTTTGTCATTTTTCTTATATTCACCTAATCTCTTAGGTGAAAAAGAGCTTAAAGAACGCTCTACATTTTCAGAAATCTTATTAAAGACTTCTAAACGAGCCAAAAGCTCCTGCTTAATCATTGCAGCTGTACGCTTTCTTTTCTTTAATGATTTTCTCTTTTCAATAAGAGTGAAATAGAGCTCAGTTGACATTAAAGACTCATGACCTATCTTTTTGTTATAAGCTTTTGAAAGATTATGAGCAAAGCCTGCTTCTTCACAAGCTGACAGCTCATCTGTCATAGGTCTTCTTAGTCGATGAATTTGGACTGCAAGAGCAGTCTTATTTGAGGCTAGTGAGCGATATAAGATATTCAGTGAATTGATAGCACCATCTAAAGTGATGTCTTCACTAGTCTCAAATGCCATACCCTGAATTTTCCAGGTTGTCACAAGTTCGCCGTCTCTGCCAATGACGACAGAAGGAGCGATAACCGATGACAAATTGATAAACTTTCCTACGCTCTTAGCAGACTGCATCAGGCGTACTCTGTTCTCTAGTAGTTCTTCTTGCATTTAGTGTCTCTTAGTGTCTTTTTTATAAATAACTGGGAATAAAGAGTTATATCCAGTAAACAAGTGCCTGTTACTGCCAAGAATGTTGAGCTTGTATGACAGCCAGAGCTGTAAAAATCTCTGATCGTCATCTTTAGCAATTTTGTGCATTACCCAGAGAATGGGAATAAGAGAGAGCACTAATGGGATCCAAATAACAAGGCTTGCTATCAGAATGCCTCCAGCTACAAACACAAAGGGAGTTATCGGAATACCTAAAACACAAGGAGGTCTGGTTGCACCTTTAAAAATAGGCGCATTGTTAAGCACGTACTTGCTTTCTTGATCTGACATTGATGCTCTCCCCTACTCTTTTAGTTAACTAACAGAGCACCGAAATAAGCAGCGCAACCTACGATAATGCCACCGATTAGAGGACCTGCGACATTACGTAAAGATTCACCCTGGAAGGCAATCTTAAAGCCAGCCCAAACAATAGCACCTGTAGCAATGACAACACCGCAAGCCTGTACTACATCCAAAATAGTCTGTAGCTTTGACTTCACATCGGTTGCACCTGCAGCAAAAGCCTGATCACAAACACACAGACCTGCGACAAGAGCCACTAAACCAAGATTTTTAATCATTCTTTTATTCATTTTTATTTACCTGAATTAAAAAATAAGACCTGAATTAGCTCTTTGAGAACTAATCAAGCCACCATTAGCATGATCTGATGCGATCACGACTGAATCAGCATCTGCAGCTGAAGTGACAGCGACAACTGCAGATCTGTTATTCAATTCTTTTTTGACTGACTGGATAGATGGAATTTTTACAGAAGCATATTTGTCTGCATTAGAGACTACCTGCTGAACATAGCCTTTATATCCAGTTTGCTCATTTCCTGCGTAGTAACAAGACAAGGCATCACCTAACTGTTTGCCCTCTGTCTTGTCTTCTTTTTGTGCCTTTAAAAAGCATTCTTTTAGTATGTGTTGAGCTGCTTGTAAGTTCTTACAAGGCTCAAACATTTCTTCAGCAGTGACACCAAGACGATTAAAGTTTTTAACGTTGATTTGGCCTAAGCCTAATGAATAGTTAGAGCCGTTCTTTTCAAGCTCTTTAACAAGAGCTAAAGCATCTGAAAGAGTGGAAGGCTGTTTTACTTTTCCGCCGACTACAGCGATAGCGAGTGGATTCATACTGCTCTCAGTTTTTATGAGAGCTTGTAGTGTGTCTTTAGATACGTCAGGAGCGCACTTATCAGCAAGTGCATCAAACTCAACTAAAGGTTGAGCTGTTGCGCTGCATGAAGTGGCAATAAAAGTGACAAAAGCTAGTGACTCAAGACCCTTTTTCAGTGGTGCTGTTTTTGTCTTTAGCTCTATGCCGTTCTCTAAGAGAGAATTTAAAAGTTTTATCTATCAATAAGTTAAATATTTTGCGTGCAATATAACATAAAAAATTACACTAAAAAATCATTATTTTTTTTTGATTTTTTATCTAACTCACCATTTTACAAAGATAAATCTTAAAAACGGAAATCTAAAAAAATACATAAAAAAGGAGCAAATATGGATAGCAATACTGAAAATCATACAAGTCCAGTACACCGATCTGCAGCTGCGGTCATCAGCAATAATGTCTTAGCTCAGAGGCTGCAAGAACGCATTCAGACTCTAGCTCAAAAGCATCCTGAATTATTCATCTCAAAAGAAGAAGCTGAAGCTGTAGGCTACAGAGCTGAAGATGAGAAAAATAAGACTCAGCAGGAGCTAGCTGAAGAAGATGCTGAAACAGAATTAGTCTTAGCGGCAGAAGAGGTCTAAAAATGGCTTATAAGCGTAAAAAGGACCAGCCTAAAAAAGATCATTATTCAGATACTGCTAAAGAAATTGCAGACATCTTCATAAAAGCTTTAGAGGAAGAAACTCTCCCCTGGCATTCAGGCTTTGATAAGTTTAGATACATCAAGCCATTCAATCCAGCAAACGGCACTGTCTATCAGGGCATGAACTCATTTAACTTTGCTCTAAAAAGCTACATTAGAGGCTATAGAGATCCTCGTTTCATGACCATGTCTCAGGCTAATGAATTAGGAGGCAAAGTCAAAAAAGGTGAACATTGCATCTGGGGCTTTAACTTCAAGCCTACTTTGGTATTAGTTAAGGATGAAGAAGGCAATCCTGTCTTGGATGATAAAGGCCAGAAGCAATATAAAGAAATGATATTTCCTAAGCCATTTATGGTCTTTAATGTTGAGCAGTTTGAAGGTCTTAATCTTCCAAAGATACCTGAAATTGAACAGCCAGATCATAAGTGGACTCCTGTAGAGCGTGCTGAAAACTTGTTAAAAGCATCTAAAGCTAACATCAGTAATGAGCTTACCTGTCTTGTGCCTCACTACAGTCCACTAGCTGATAAAATCACGCTTCCCATGCCTAATCAATATCACGATGCTGAAAATTATTACTCTACAGCATTGCATGAGCTCTCTCATTGGACTGGTCACAGTTCAAGACTGAATAGAGACTTTGCTAAAGACAAGCACACTCAAAAATATGCTCGTGAAGAATTAAGAGCTGAGATTGGAAGTGCGATGGTTAACATGATGTTAGGCATTGCTCCCAAAATTTCTGAGAACAACAAAGCTTATATCAAAGGATGGATAGCCCACTTAAAGGAAGAGCCAAAAGAGATTTTAAGAGCTTGCGGTGATGCTGAAAAAATCAGTGATTACATCATGAATTTTGATCCTGAGTATGTAAAGACTAAGGAAGCCTGCCAGAATCAAAAACTACTAACTGATTCAGAACCTATCACCCAGCAAAATCTTGAAACTGCTGTAGCAGATGCAAAAACTTTAACTTCTCAAAGAGAAAACGATGATGTTGTTAAGCAGCTATCGGCTATAGTCGAAGAAGCCGAAAAGGGCTACAGAGAGATTTACAACAAAGGCAAAGAGAGAGGTTATTATCAGGATGTAGATTTTGACACTTTCGAGGAAATTTACACTAAGACAGCTCTTTCTGCTATTCCTAAAGAAGACTCACAAACAAGAGAAGATCATGAAGAATGGTCTGTAGAAAGACTTGTAGATGCTGTAGCTCATGATCCTGAAACTTCGAGCAAGACTTCTTTAGAATTTGAAATGCCTCCTATGGCATATTTGCACTGGTCAGAAAGTAAAGAGCTTGAGAAAGCTTTTGACAAAAATAGATTTCTGCCCTTGAGTAAAGCTAATGAAGTTGTTCAAAAATTGAACAATAGCTATCCTCCTGACAGTGGCTATGACAAATCACAGTTTTCTGTTCTTTACTTCAAAAGAAATGCCTCAGGCGTAGGCTTTAAAGATGAAAGCTTTGAACATATTAGCTATGACATCGGAAGTGAACCTAAAAACTCAGATCTTTCAACTCACATCAGAGATTATGTTGACGGTGTTTTAAAAGGTGATGAAGACTTTTTATATACTTCAGAATACTCTCAACAAAAAGAATTAAAAGAAAGAAAAGCTCGTTTAGCTGATTATAAAGAGCAGATTGTACCTGTATTTGAGCAGTATTCTAAAGAATGCAGCAAAGCTCAAAATCAAATCATAGAAGCTGTAGCTGAACCTGTAGAATCAAAAGAGAATCCTCAATCACTTACAGACTTGTTTGCAAACTTTGATAAAGCAGAGCAGACACAGACACCTAATAACAAAATAAATCAACCTGCTGCAGATCAAGCACCTGTAGCACCACTACTTGATGACGAGGTTAAAGTCGTTGGCTTTAATAATGACTCTGATCTCACAGTTCTCAATTCACCAACACAATCACATAAATCACCAGATATTGAACGTTAACGGAGAATTTATATATGGCGACTATTGAAGGAACAGCTACTGAATTTTCTCATAGAGAGACTTTAAAAGAGGATTTCGATGGGATCAAAGCTGGTATTCATGATTCACTCTCAAGCAGTAAAGATCTAATCAAAGATCTTGTATTCGCTATCAAAGCTCAATGGTTTACTAAAGAAGTGCCTATAGAGCCTGAGATTATTGCAGTGCCTGAAGACAAACTGAGCGATCTGCAACTTGAAAACAAGCAAAAAGCTTTAGACAGTCTTGAATGTATGCAGTATTACTTAGGCCAGTCAGGTCAAGAAATCAAAGGTGCTCTAGAAGATAAATCTAAAGTAGGCCTTGATGATCAAATCAAGCTTATTGGCTTTACTAATGAATGCAATCATGCTGAAGATGCTCCTGAAGTTTTCTATCCTATGGTAGAAAAGGATGCTGCATTAGAAAAGGCTGCTATTGATGAAATCGAACTTTTCCCTGAAGTTCTTCCTGCAGAGCATGAGCAGAAGAATGAGTTAAAAAACAACAGCAAAGAAGGTGACATCATTGATGTTGAGCCTGAGATCGTTGATGGAGAATATGAACTCACTAATAAGCATGAGCTTATGGATAATGCTCAAGATATTGCAGATGGAGCTGACAGAGTTCAAGCACAGACTAATGCAATTCGAGATCTTGATGCTTTAAGAAAAGATCCAGCACCTGAAGTTGCTACAGCTGAAAGTCCTCTTCAGTTGCCTTACATTCAAACTGATAACCCATATTTACCTATTATTCTTGATCAAAACACTCAATTTAAAGATGGTCTTCCTCAAGATCCAGTACGTCAGTGCTTAGATAATCAAGCCCAGCAGATGGCAGCTAACATTGTTCAACCTGGCAGGTCAATTCTCACATTCCCTGTATTTGAGCAGAATTTCTTCATGAATCCTTTTACTGAAGTTATGCCTGCGGGAATGATGACAGACAACTTTAAGATGACTGTTAAATCAGGCGATATGAAGATGAAATTTCAAAAAGATGGTGAAAATGTAAAGCTTAACATTAGCCAAAAAGGCGAAGGTTTAGCTCATGCTGTAATGCGTGGAATCGGCATGGCTAACGAACGCTACATTGATAATCAGAAAACTTGGCTGTGGGAGTTTGGCAAGAGTCTAAGACAAGCTTTAAAGAATAGAAACAAAGGCTTTAACATCTCTATGAAGTACAAAGAGAAGCCTGTATATGCTTATTTAATGTCACCTAATGGCAAAGCTTACCCTATCGATAACAAAGCTCTGGGCGTTTATTTCAACTTTAATTCACGTCAGGCTGAATTTATCAATGCGCTCTACAAAGCTGCATTAGCTCAGAATTTAGTAAAGGCTGCAGAACCAAACTTAAATCAGCAGCAACAACAGCAGCAGAACTCAGGCATGAGTATGCAGATGAATCCGCACCTAGCAGGTGCTCATAATCAAAATAAAGAATTGGAGCGTTAACTATGAATACACCTAAGATGCCTTTAGTAAACAAAGACAAAATGACCGAAGCTGACTGGAATGAATATTTTGAGTGTCGTAAAAAGTACGATATTGAAATGGATAAAGAGCAGCAGCAAGCTATTTTTAGAGATGCCATTGACCTGAGAAAGGCAGGCAAAATTGAAGAGTCTGAAAAGCTCTTGATGACACTGCCTGCACCAGCTAATGTCATGTTAAGTGCAAAGACAAGATTTGGCTTTAAAGCTATTCAAGAATACAACTTAACAGAAGCTAAAAAAGCTTATCCTGAAGAGTTCTAATAATAAAAAATCCTAATTCTATATTTGCCTCATTATTGCTTCCTCTTTTACGAGGAAGCTTTTTTAATTAAGAGTTCTCTCTATGAAACAAGAAATCAACACAACAAAAGAAGTTTCTAACGAACCTTTATATTTTGAAATGAAAGATAACTTTTCTTCATTTTTTATAAGCGATTCAGACATACTAAAATGTGTTCTGGTAGCTGATTCTAATAAGAAAATCCCCACTTTAACTGACGACTGGATCAGGCAAGCTAAAGATTACATTCTAAAAAATGATGATATTGTTGAGTCTACAGCTAAAAACATAGCTAAATTTCAGAACGTAGCTGAAGATTTTTATTGTCCTGATTGCGGAAATAGCGATTTCTGCTTTCTGTTTAAAGATGCTAAACATGAATTTATTCTTCCTTTAGAGCAGATTGTTTTTTGCCTTTTCGTTTGCAAAGAAGAACATGTTATAGTTGACACATATCCTAATTTTTGGATGTTACTGTTAAACTACTATCCATCATTACAAAATCTTACAGAAGAGCTCATCCATGAAAATATTCAAGCTAAGCAAAGATGATCCAAACACGCATACAATTACAAACGAATCTGATTTTTTGAAACTGACAGGCAAAAAATTACCTTGGGTAAGAACAAAAGGAAATAAAAGTATTTATTTTGCAGTATGCCCTTTTAAAGGTTGCAGCAATCCAGTTAAATTTGTAAATCTCATAGAAGCAAACAGACTCAAAAATTCACGAGAACCTTATGCAGCACATCATCCGCATAGTGTGTCAGGATTAGCTGAATACAACGAAGCAGGCTACAAAAGGTGTCCTTACGCTTCTAACTCATATTCTTTAAAGAATGACAACTGCAGAAGAAAATATGAAGATCCTGAAAATAAGCTCTTAATACAATTTCTTAAAGAGAACTTTGACAGAATTGCTTATTTAGTAAGAAGCACGTTTAAGATCTACTTCAGTGCTGAAGATTATAAAGACATGTTAAGAAACTTTGTTACGATGCACAATGAAACGATTGAAGTCTTAAATAAGTTTAATTTACCGTGGCTTTTTCTACTTTCTTATACTTGTCAACATTTATCAAGAACACCTATCAAGGCAGACTCTCCCTTTATAACTTTCTTAGAAAAAACAATTAAACTGAAAAAAGTTGATTGTCAAATTAAAGGAGCTTGTTTCATATCAAGGCAAGATGAATTTTCTTCTTTGTCTTTTGTGGTATCAGATTTCAAGATCAAAAACTTCGGTGAAAATGAAAGCATAGAAATTTCACTTCATGAATCTAATTCTAATGGTGGTTATCCTCGCTATCTAGGTTCATTTGAACTTTATATAGATATTAACTTCTCTAAAAATATCTTAAATAAGAAGGATTGGGAAACAAATCAGAAGTACTTAAACTTAGCTCAAGAAGTGCTTAATAACTGAAAGTTACTAATGATAAATCAAATCAGAACTTGCTTTCTAAGATTAAGTAAGTATTCATATTTTTGAATTATAATGATGGTAGTAGATAAATATTAAAGGAGTTACAAATATGTGTACTTTGATGGAAAAGGATGTACTGATTGAAGAAGTTTCAGCAACTGCTGCTTTTATCGCATACAGAACACCTTTAAATACAAAAAGTGAAGATCTTATAGAATGTTCTGAAATGAGAGAAAATTTACTAATGACTTCGCCTCAAAATATTAATAAGCAAAATATTTTGAATAGATTAAAATCTCTTAAAGAAAAATACTTGAAGCTTCCTGTTTTTTCATATTATTTAGATGATTCAGAAAATGCATAAGAAAGATAGATTTTCTATCTAGTCAATTTAATTTAACTATCACCTCAATAGCCACTCCAAAGACTTCTACAGCTTCAGCAAGTAAGATTTCTCCTATCATTGGAGTTCCTACAACTAGAAGCACTCTATCCAAATATTGAACATTTAAGAATTGAACTTAAAAGCGATTAATCAGACAATAAAATTAACAATGTGGCGTAAATGATAATATCAGGGTATCAGGGGCTAAACTTTTAAGAGATCCTTTCATGAAAAAAGAAGATATGAAAAAACAAAAAAATTTGGTAATTTTTGCAGGAGTAAACGGAGCAGGAAAATCCACCGCTTATGAGATTGATCCAGGTTTAGCAAATAATCTTCCAATCATAAATCCTGATGTCTACGCAAAAGAAATGGCTAATAAAGTAGGAGCAAGAAGCATTAATGATTTACCTCCAAATCTTCAGACAAAGGTAAATATAAAAGCTGGTAAATTAGCTTTAATCAAAAGAGAAAAAGCACTAAAAGAAGGTCTCAGCTTTGGAATTGAAACGACAGCATCATCTGATTCTATTTTTAGACTAATTGACAAGGCACATAAATTAGATTATTTAGTTAACCTTGTCTATGTAATGCTACCAAACGAATATGTTCATATAAAAAGAGTTTCGCAAAGAGTTAGAGTCGGAGGTCACAATGTAAATTCAGAAGACATAAAGAGACGATTTTCTAGAGCCACAATTCTATTTCCTAAATTACTTAGCAAGTCTGACATTGCGCATGTATTTGACAACACAACGAATTATAAGTTAGCTTTAGAAAAAGAAAATGGAAACATAAAAATATATCCATGCAATGAAGAAATAAATAAAAGACTGCAAGATGCTGTGATAAAAATAAAAAATCTGACTTCTAAAAATATCGAACAAAATACAGCACAAAAAGAAATAGGACATACTTCTTTTTTACATTCTAAACACAACAGTAAAGATATTGAAAGATAGATTTAATTGATGAAAAGTAAAAAAGGAGAGGGCTTCTCAACTCTTGCTTCCAACACTAATTGAAAAGCCCTTAAGAACATGAAAGAAATTATAACAGATAAAACAAAGATACATCATTCCTAGAAATTATGCGTTTTCGATATTTTTAATATCTACGTATTTTTTTGTACCATCTGGATATAAGTCATAAATTCCCTTCTCATCTTGTTGAGTAACAGGGACACCTAATTCCCAACTATGCTCTATAGCTTTTTTTAGGTTAGCGTTTAAAACATCTGGATCACAAATTCTATCCAAGAATACCTGAACAGGATTCTTTGATTCAGAAGAAGAAAGTGAAATTTTATGGTTTTTCATTATAAAATCTCCTTTTAAGCTATAACATCGTGTTGTGACAATTATAGAAAGTTTAGTAATAAATAGTAAATTAAATTTAGTGATAATTATAATCTTATAAAAAACGCACTATCTTTGTATTGAAAACTGCACTATTAGTGCTGACCTAGTTGCTCTATGCGCTACTTTCCTATTTTTCAACCTTTTTACGATTTATAGCCCATTTCTGAGCCTGAGACTGCTTTGATTGACGAGACTTACGCTGTCTAATCTTCTCTTTAATGTCATAACCTTTTTCTTTCTGCTTTTTATTAAACTCTTTAAGCTTTCTTAATAGTTCTTCTTGAGATGTCTCTACTGGTGTCATATTGTTTATGTATCGTTCTAAATCTGCAGCTAACTTTATATTTTGAGCATTGCCTGAAGATCTAAGTTCTTTGATATACAAAGCAGCATTTTTAATGATTTTCTCTCTTGTCTTCACTGCTTTTTGTTTAGCTACACTCTCAGGAAGGTCTTTACCAGAATTTAAAGCATCATCAATCTGTTTCATTCTTTCAAGATCATAAGGATGAGATGGTGAAAGGTGTTTGTTCCATTCTCTTTCTTCTTGATGAATACGCTCTTGAGTTTTCGCTTTTTGAGTATGACCTCTTTGAGCTCTGGTAGTAGCATTCATATCAATGCCATACTTTTTTGCGATCACAGCAAAGCGTTCTCTTAGGTATCTTAAATCTTGTTTTCTGAGATTTAAGCGTTTGCCTTTTGAGTTGAGAGCTTTAATAAGAAGGTGCACATGAGGATGATCAGGCTCGTTTGGCATTTCATCTGATTTATAGTGAATACCGAACAAATAGCTAAAATCTTCTGAAGCAAGACACTCTTGAGCTAATTCTTTTACAGCAGCTCGAACAGCAGCAGGATCACTACCTTTTGGGCAAGAAATGATAAGTCGTCTTGCATCTGCAGAGCGTTTTCTACCATCTTCATCGTAAGGAGTATTCTGAGACTTGCACCAGTCTGAAATTCTTGACTCTAACTCATCATGAGTTAAAAGATTTCCATTTTCATCTTCAAGCTCAATTTTTCCATGTCTTGAGATGTAGTCTGCTGCAGCCATCATGTGCTTTTGACATTTGATACCCTTGCTGGCCTTATCAATCTTAACCATTGATTCTGGCAGGTGATTTACAATGCCAGAAGCTTTATCACTTGGACTTAATTCTGAAGATGCTCTATGAGAGCCATAGGAAGCTGTAGGAAAGAGTTTTGATCCTGCAGACGAGTAATGGTAGCCACTGCCTCCATTTTGCTCTGTATGATGAATTTTAGAGCTCCCACGCCCTTTATGCCATTTTAGAAGATCTTCAATCTTGATGTTTGTTCTTGTTGATAGTGGCATTTTTAACAACCTATTCTTGCTACAGCAAAATCTAATGTCTTAGTTTCTGCTTCAATTTTGTTCTAAATCTAGCTGAATTGATTAGTTTCCATACAGCATCAATGTGCTTAACAATCATGTTGTGACATCCATCTGTACGATCTATAAGGCTGTTTATAAGTTGCATAATGATTTCAGCCTGAGTATTTTTGAACTTCTCAAGATCCAGCATATTCGTTTTGTGCGCAATCTGATTTAAGTTCACACCGATTTTATGCAGCTCATAATTTGACTTTTCTAATGATTCAATCTCACCTATGGTGAACTGAGGCTCATTTACAGTAATTGCTCTTACTAGGCCAACAAGAGCTTGATGTCTTGTCTGTCCCATGATGGAGGAATACTCATCTAAAACTTTAAGCTCATCTTCTCTGAGTCTTAGATGCTGGTGAACAGCTTTAGAGTTATTAGGAGTAATCAAAAGAGCAATTTTCTTATCACCGTTTTGAATTTCATCACTCACAGACTGCTTTAATATTGCTGCAGCTAAAGTTGCTGGCTTTACAGCATACTTAGCAGCAAGTTCTAAAAAAGCATCATGAAACTCACCTAAATTGACCGTGAGCTGTCTTCTTTTTTTCTCAACTGTCATAGCTACAGCTCAATAGTTAAAGTCTTTCCGTTGTCAGATAAAAAGAAATTCAAAAATCTGGACTTCAAACGAGACTCAGGAATGTCAAAGCTCTCTTTAGATGATTCTCTTCTATAGCTCTTTATAGGTGTGTTGTCCCAAATTATGACGATGTAAGTTACATCTGAGCCGACCATAGCTAGCAGATCTTTGATTGTGTATTCGGTTAGTTCAATGTTCATTTTGTTGTTTCCTTCATTTAAACCGCACTTTAGTGCGACCTGACTTGCTCAGGTGTTTCGCAAAATTTTCAAATTTTGTCGCTCTCAGGGAGTCCCCCAGACAGGGCAGGTGGCAAAAGAGGAGGATCACAAATGCACTGCATTTTGATCCTTTTTGCCTATCCTGCCCTCATCAAAAAACAACAAAATTCCCCTCTAAAAGTTCGCCCGGGCGAACTTTTTTAGGATTCGTAGATACGGTTTAAAATGAAGTTTTCGCACAATACCTCATCTAAAGAGCCGTCTTCATATTTGACTTTGACCATACCGTCTGTAGTTGGCATTTCCATCACTATTTCAGCTTCACGACCATCTACAGTGCCTACAAATACAGGATGTTTCAGCTTTTTAGATTTTGTTTCAGAGTCAAAGTCTGTATCAGCTAATGATTCAGATTCACTTTCATTTATTGAAGTATCAACTCCAGAGAAAGCTTCATCTTGGAAGGTAGGAGCTGAATTTGAAATCTCTGCAGAATCGTCTGAAGAAAAATCATCAGTAGTAGCATCTTCAGCACTTTCATCTACAGTATCTTCAGACGCATAATCACTAGCGTTTGCTGGTTCAACAAAAGGATTTTCAGTGCTGTCATTGTCTAATGATGTTGAATCTTCTTCATCTGTAGCATCACCTTCAACTCTAGAGCCAAAGAAGTCAGCTAACATCTGATTCTTATCATCTTCAGACACAGAATTTCCTTCAGTAATTTGATTTTCTTTCTCTAATATTTTTTTTCTAAAATTAGAAATATCCGTTTTACTGATAGTTTCATTTTTTTCTATAAATTCACTGAGTTCATCAGGGTGTTCTTCGTTTAACTTAACTGCATCATAAAAAGCTCTAATTGCATTAAACTTCTCTTTAGCTTTTTTCAAAAATTCAGGTGCATCTTTCCAAATCATAAATTCACTTAATTTGGTCTTTGACAAGCCTAACTTTTCAGCAATGTCAGCTTGTTTCTCACCAGCATTAGCTCTTGAGACAATGAACTCAGCCATTTCATAGAATTTCAAATTGTCTCTTTTTGCATTTTCGGCAATCTGAACATAACCTAACTGAGAACTTTCATAGGTTGATAGGATTGAGCGGATTTTCTTGAAGCCTGCTAACTTAGCAGCTTTTAATCTGCGTTCACCAGCAACAACGATGAACTTTCCAACATTGTCAGGATCATCACGAACTACAATAGGCTGAATCAGGCCATTCTTTTTAAGATCATCAGCTAATTCCTGAAGAGCTGTTTCATCAAAGTTTTTACGTGGCTGATTAGGATCAGGAGAGATAATATCTACATCAAAATCATAGAATGAACCTGATTTTGAAGTGAGCTTTGCATAGTCACCTTTTCCTTTAAAATTCTCGATACTCTTTTTTAAATTAGCTAAATGGTCTGGAGTCATACTCATTTTTTATTCTCCTTAAGTTGTCTATCTATATTTGCCTGAAAACACTGAAGATGTTCTTGATACTTCAAATGAATAATGAAGAATTTCAAAGTTAGGGAACCAATTCATGTAGCTGCTAACAATCGATTCATTGATGTATAAGTACTCAAAAGGAGCTGTTTCAGTTTTTACAATGTCATATAGCGAAAACTCTTTTGAAGGATCAACTAATGATTCTTTAGTAAAGACAGCTCCTATCTTGAAGAGGTAATTCATAGCATCATTTATCACAGCTTCAGGCATCTGAAGCAGAGTAGATGCTAATTTAATAATTTGAATACGATTAACATAAAAGCCTTCGCATTCAACTAAAGACTGATTAGCGCACTTTAGAAGTCCACTTAAAATGATCCATGCTGTATAGTTGTAGTCAGCATTCTTGTTATATCCGACCTCACCTTCTAGGTTGTCTTCAATAGTTAGATATGGCTTATCAATGCTTATTCTCTTAGAAGGATCAATCTCAAAGATAGGAAGACAGCATCCAGTGGAATGTCTCTTATTTAGAACAGCGTTAGCTCTTCCTAAAAAGTCAAAAGTAAGAGTGAGCTCTTTCTTACTCTGTAAGCTTTCTGAAATCTTTTTGAATAAAGGAACTCTAATCTTTTTTAAAAGGTTGCTTTTATACTTGTCAGAGTAATACTTAAAATGAGCTTCGTTAAAGCCTGTAAATTTAGAACGTTTCTCTTCAGGTAGACTCTCATCAAGAATTAAGCCTGTAATGTAAGCCAGTACAATCTTTTCTAAAGGTCCTAAATTCTTAGATCTTAAGTTAGTTAAATAAAGCATTCCTACAAAGTTAAGTTTTAACTTAGGAAGCTTTGGCTTTTTATTTAGCTCATTACTCTTCTGAGATTTTTTAACTTCCTGATCTAAAGACGGAGTTTCCGTCTTTAGATCTGCAACTGCATTAGTCTCTTTTTCTTTATTTTCAGCCATGATTTTTCCTCTTAAAGAACGATTGAGATAGGAGCTGCACAGCGCATCTCCCTTAGTGTTTGAATTTCGTTTAGATTCATGCCAGGAAGAGAAGCTGCGACATCAGTCATCCAGAAATTCTTGATAATGACCTTAGCTGTATTGCCATAAAGCTTTGATGCTTTTGCAAATACGGCTTTCTGCTCTTCTGTAGATGTATCTTTTTTCTCAGGATTGATTTGGCATAGCATGGTAAAGAAGCAACGCTTCATTTCTCCCCACGCTACATTTTGATTAGGCATTTCCCATATAGGCTTGCCATTAGCTTGAGCTTCAGCAATGCCAACGTGCTCTTTGATTGCAGCGTAATGAGTTGTCTCTTTAACGATAGCGTTACCATCAGCATCTAGAGCTACAGCAGCCTTTTCAAAAGACAGCTTTGATGTATCAAGAACAATATCTAATTGCTTCCACTTTAGAATTAAGTCACTTGCTGAATTAAAAAGCTCTTGAGCGTTTTGGCATTGGAAGTTAGTTGATGTAAGCAAATTAGGCAGCATTCCTAAAAAGCCTTTGCCTAACTCCATATCAGGATTATTTTGAGTAACTAATGTGATTCTGTTCATTAGTCTGGCGATACCATCAATAGGCTCTTTGTTTAAAACAAGTGGAGAGATTAAATGAGTAGCTACAGCAATTCCGATATTTGAGCGCACATCTGGATTTGGATTGGTATCAATCACAACAAGATCGAAATATTCAGACAAACACTGGATATTTGCATTGAAGTTGTAAGCTGCTACATAGTGAAATTCTTCACCTTTCTTTTCGATTTCAGACAAAACATCATCAGCAGGAAAGCACACAAGTGAAGAGCTTTCTAGTGAGTTCATCTGAGAGCGTAATTTCTGAGGAAATTGATCTTCAGTCTCAAGCATAAAACTTGAAGATGTAAGCTCTGCTACTGAGCAATTCTCATTTGCAGAGATTGCAATAGTAGTATTTGCCTGCTGATCAAGATCTAAAACAGCGACCTTAAGGCCAAACTTAAAAGCACAATAAAAAGCAAACTGAACTGAGAGAAGAGTCTTGCCAACACCGCCTTTCTCATTTGCTACAGTTAAAATCTTCATAAAAAACTCCTTTGATTAAATGTTTGCAATCACGTCACGAACAAGGCTTAAAGCGCTGTCGTCTTTTACTGAAATCTGTTTGAACTCTTGACCTAAAACCATAGAAAGCATCTGTGTTTTCTTGTCTAACTTGAGCTCTGCATGTTCGCCTGTAGCTAATGAAATTAAGTCTTCAAGCATTGGGATTAAATTCTGCTTTCTTTTGTCTTCTGACATGCTCTGAGCCAGAGCAATCTTTTCAAAAATATCCATAATTACCCCCTGTTTAGATATTTCTTGTAAGTTCCAAAGTGCGCTTTACGTTCTGGTAAATACCTGTTACTGCTTCAACCTGAAGAATTACTTTCTTTTTATTAAGCATTGAATTGATGTCTTTCACTGAAAGTGAAGAATTCTGTAAATCAATACCGTTAATCTTGTGAAGGATGGTCAAAGATCTTGTATTGAGCTTTAAATCAAGCTCTGCATGAGAGCCTGGCTTTACTTGTACAAGCCAACAGCAAGAATCTGATTGAGAAGGAGAGATGACCCTTATGCCTATAGGATCACTTTTTAGATTTAATTTATATATGTTATCCACAGCGAGCTGTGCGTTATTAATTACGTTATTAATATGATCGTTTAATTCATTATTAATAGAGAGATCATTTTTTTCCAAAGATAAGCTGTTTTGAGATCCTTTTTTTCCAAAATCCCCCTGTGGAAAACGACATTTTTTTCCAAAGTGTTTCTTTGCCTTTAAGCTTAGTAACAGTGACTTTAAAGAGTCATTTGTCATGCTGGATATATCAGCATTAGAAGAGCCTGCTTTGCAGCGTTTGAGAACAATTTTTCTGCAGTGCTCTGAGCTCGTGATATTGAACTTCTTAGCGTACTGAGAGCTAATATCTTCACTAATGTTTACAGCCTTAACTGCCTTTTTAGAAGCATCAGAGCAGTAAGCTACAGCCTTAAGCTCAATGAGAGAAGCATAAGCGTTACGAAGAGTTCTGTCAGAGATATTAAGCTCTTTACATATCTGAGTAGCATCATCGCTATCAGTGAAGAATCCTAAATCAGCTTTAGCAAAGAAAGATGATTTATCTAATAGATAAGAGAAAACAAGGATCTCAGAAGCCTTAAGCTTAGATGCGCCTGAGCCTGTGTAGATAGATGAGATCGAAATGAACTTACCAGCAAAATTGTACACACTGGTTAATAAGATCTTGCGTGAGCTGTTTTGTCCATAAGATACAGATATAAGTCCTAACTTATTGAGTTTCTCAATATGTCTTCTGATTTGAACAAGACTGAATAATCCATGAACACGTGAAAGCAGTTCATTGTTTGAATAATCAATAAAGTTTGAATGAGAGTTTTTACATAGATTTGTCAGAATAGACAAAAAGACTTTAAGAGTTGAACTTAACTTTAGATTAAGTTGCTCTTTATAAAGAATGCCGATAATTGATAAATCACCGACAGCATTAGATAGAAAATTCGACTTTTTTTCTGATAAAAAATCATTATTTTCAGTGTAGTTTTGAGAATTAGAGACTTTTTCAGGAAGCTGAAAATCGTTAAATGGCTTAAATGAGCCAAATTCACAAAAATTTTTGAAAAATTTTGATGAGTTAAAATTAAGAGAAAATCTCTGATAATTCAGAGAGTTAAATAGATTCTGACCGCTGGTGCTGATACCGAGAA
>DKDL01000089.1 GCA_002449335.1 Succinatimonas sp. UBA6849
ATTCACTAAGGCTTTTAGAAAAATCTTTCGAGAGTGTTTCACAATAAAGCAATGTTGATCCTTATGTATTATTTTTGAGCATAAGAGTGCACTACAACATTATTTATGGTCATTTAGTTTGCAATTACAACATTTATAATGCATTTTGTTGTTTTATAGTTGTAGTTACCACATTTATGTGTTACTTTAAACATAACAAAACAACAAATTGGCTTTCTGAATATGATAGGAGCTCTTATGGCAATTAAATCAATTCTTTCAATGAATGCCTTTGATCAGAGCAATGTAGGCTCTCTCCCTGAAGACATAAAAGGTGAAACACAACGTCGTTTAGATGTTTTTGGTTCTGCATCAGTGTTGTTCTTCCAAGAACCAATTGAAGTAGTTAAAGGTGAAGGTTGCTACCTGTTTGATAACAGAGGCAATAAATTCTTAGACTGCTATAACAACGTAGCTTGTATCGGTCATGGACACCCACGTGTAGCTGAGTATGTAGGTAAACAGTTATCAGTTGTTAACACCCACACTCGCTATTTGAACAAGGTTGTTGATGATTATGCCGAGAAGTTACTAAAGACATTTCCAAAGCCACTAGATAAAATTGCTATGACCTGTACTGGTTCAGAGAGTAACGATCTTGCTCTACGAGCTGCCTTTTACTTAACTGGTGGTAAAGGTGTTATCGTAACCTCTGGTGCTTATCACGGTAACTCTTATTTAACTACCTTTGTGTCACCTTCAAGCACCAATGGTAAGGTAACAGCTGACTTTGTAAGAACAGTACCAGCTCCTGACACTTACAGAATTGATGCTGATGTATTAGCAGACAAGTTTGCAAGTGATGTTGAAAAAGCAATCTTAGATCTTGAGGCACATGGAATTAAGTTTGCAGCCATCCTGTTTGACGATATCTTCTCATCAGATGGTGTGTTTGCAGATCCTTGCGGCTTTATCAAAAAGGCTATTGATGTAGTACATAAGCACGGTGGTGTCTATATTGCCGATGAAGTACAGCCAGGTTTTGGTAGAACCGGTAAGATGTGGGGCTTTATGAGACATGATGTAGTTCCAGATATTGTTACCATGGGTAAACCTATGGGTAATGGCTACCCTATGGCAGCAATGGTTACAAGAAGTGAAATCATTGATGCTCTAAAAGGTACTGGTTACTTTAATACCTTTGGCGGTACACCTGGTGCAGCAGCTGCTGGTACTGCGGTATTAGAAGTTCTACAGGAAGATGATTTAATCAACAATGCAAAAGATGCGGGTGACTACCTAAGAGCTGGCTTAAAAGAGCTAGCTAAAGATCATCCTTGCATTGGTGATGTAAGAGGTGCAGGTTTATTTACAGGACTTGAAGTAGTAAAAGATCCTGAAACTAAAGAGATTGATGCACAAAGCGCAACACTCTTAATTAACAGACTGCGCTATAACAACGTCCTTATTGGTGCTGCAGGTCCTTACGGCAACATTCTTAAGATCCGTCCTCCACTACGTTTCTACAGAAAAGACGCTGATTTCTTTATAGATGCAATTACAAAGTCATTAAAAGAGATTGGTAAGTAATAAAAGCTAACTAAAGTACAGCTAAAAGCTACAGATGTACATATTGTTGAGGCTCTGTAGCTTTTAATTAAGAGCTGAGCCAAAAATTGTAAATTTAGCTAATTGAGAAATAGAGCATTTACACTCAATGTGTTATTACATGGTTCTGATAGATTTTGGTCCTTTTTTGTAAAACAGATCCTTAATTTGTACATGATTACCATTTCGCAGTGACTCTGCGTAGTCAAAATCGTATTCATAAATATGAGCGGAAGCTATATATCCAGCCATAAATCCAACTTTTGTATTTAAGTCTTTTGCAAGATCTTTCTGAAGTTTTGCTAACGCTAAATAATTTGCATACTGCCTGCCGATTATATTCTGACTTCTATAAAAGAATTGCAGATTTAGTGCATTATTTCTAATCTTTACATCAATTGTTGTTAAACAAGGGATATTAGGGCTTTTGTCGCCTTCGTTTAACAAACAGATTGTTGCTGATTTAGTTTCCTTTTTATTTCTTACTCTATCCAATAACCATTCGTACTGATCAATACCTTGCTTATCATAGATTCTTTCGGCATAAGTGAAAGGACGATCCTCCATTACAACGTCCTTTTCAAACTTTTTTAAGGTATGGTTGATAATATCAGGATCTCCATATCTGTATACCAATTGATCAGAAATATCTGGATTTTCAATTTTCACTGTAAGAGATAGAACTTCTTTTAAATTAACATCCTCATCTAGAACTAATGCACCATTTCCCATGACAGCATCTATACTTTTAAGCCAACATTCACCGATACTTTTTGTAATTATTTCCATTATCGTTTTGTTCCTAAATAACGAATTTCACTTGATAGTAAGTCAAACCATGCAGTGCCCCCTACACCAAATCTATCGTTTTCTAGACAAAGAAGTTCATATACACCTTTATCAGTTTTTATATTTACTTGCTTTGTATCATCAAAGTTACCAAGAACAGCAACAGTTTGACTTACGCTTTTTGCTAAGCATACAAACTTGTCAAGATTTTCTTTCGGTACAGAATAGATATGTTGCCAGTCCCCACTTCCTAAACATAGCTGAAATGGTTTTACTCCCAATACATTAGCTACATTTTTTACAGAATCAGAAATAGGGAGATTTGATTCATCTAAAACTACGCCGACCCCACTTTTATTGCACAATGCGTATAACGTTCCTGCAAGACCATCACTGTTATCCATACATGCGTCTGCTAAATGAGACTCAAAAAGAAGTTCAGAAAATTTGTAAGGAGGATTTTGATAGACTATTGCTTTAGAAAACTCTTTTTTGTCTTTTTCAGAGATTTTAAGATTTTTCTTTATAGCTATTAACCCGCTTAACATTGTTCCAAAGTTACCTACTGATACTAGGTAGTCACCTGGTTTTGCCCCACTTCTTGTGAGGATATTGCTTCTCTTTGCTTTGCCCAAAACTGTAACAACCATTGCGAATTTGTCGCTATGCTTTGTATCTCCAGAAGCTATAAAAGCACCATATTTTTTAGCTGCAAGATTAGCACCAATGGTTATTTCTTTAACTGTATCTTCAGACAATGTTGGAGGAAGTAATAAAGCAATTGATATTGCAACAGGACGACCTCCTGACGCATATATATCACTTACAGCATGAGATACAGCAAAATCTCCGACACAGGTGGCATCAGATAAACCTAACTTATATGCTATATTCATTCCACTTCTATCTGTATTCATCAGAAGGTATTCATCTGAAGATAGTGCAATATCCAATATTGCACTATCATGTCCAAAGCCTCCAACAAGGCATGGACTTTGTGTATACAAACTAGTTAAATTCTTAACTAGTTTTTTTTCACCAATTTCATTTAATTTCATACGATTAGACTCTAATTAAAATTACAGGTCGCACAGTATTTCTTGTCTTAACCACTTCACTTCCGCCTAAATGAAGGCGTCCACTTCTTCCAACAAAAGCAGCTCTTGTTCTGTCCAATCCGTAATTTCTTAACCAACACTGCATCTGTTTTTTCTTGTTCTTTGCTAAATAACAGTGCCAATGATGGACTTGACCATCGTAAAATCTTTCATAATCATCAACACTTAAAATATGAACAAAATCTGTAGTATTTTCGCCTGGATTAAGTTCATGTCCTGATATAACTTCTGCATTAACTTTATGTTTTATCATTGAGTCTTTCTCTAAGGATGAGAAAGATTTTTCTAAGAAAGTATTATTTAACCATTCACGTAAACTGCACTCTGCCCAAGAAGTATTCTCTAATTTGTTGTGATATTCTCTGCAAGTTAAACCAAATTTAGAGATTAGAAGTACATTATTGCCTTTCTGCTCCAAGACCTCCCATTCAATTGGATGTCCATAGTAAGAACCAAATTTAATGATATCTCCAAATGTATATTGGGGATGACAAACAGGAGCATCAACATCTGGAGGTGTTTTCTCATGCTTAATAGAAGATTCGACTATATACTGCATCTGAGGAATAGCAACATTCTCGTGTTCGTGTTTAATGATATCTTCAGATCTAATACTAATATCTGTAGATACAGGCTCTGCTTTTAGTCCAGAGCGAATGCTTGTTTCCGACCAAGGATGGATGGGATTGAATCCGTCTGTTCTTGAATAATAAGTCCTGCCTATAGAAAAGCATGCAATGACATTTGCACCTAAACTCTCTAATTGAGAGATAAAGTGTTTCATTGAGTTGCCTTTGGTGACAACATCATCAAAAAGTATTACCGATTTTCCCTTAAAAAACTCTTTATCAAAATTCAGAACACAATAGGATTCTACATTTGATAAATGTTTAGGATCCTTTTCATCGACGATACTTACATGATCAAAAGCATTATTCATTCCCAAAAAGTTACAAACATATTCAGAAAAGGCCCTGTATCTACATGTATTTGCAACCTTACTTGAAGCAGGAATACAAGCTAGAGTTAAATTTTGGACATTACTAAATGAATTTTTTATCTTTTCAATGAAGATATTTGTAAAATACTGTTGATCAGTACCATCTTTAAAATGCCAAATGCCATGTTGAATATCAATTGATTCCTGACTAAAAGCTTCATTATCTGATAACTTTTTTGGAACATAGATATAGAAAAAGTAATAAGGTTTGCCTAACTTTTGTGTATCCCAGTGCTGAATAATATCGTTCATTTTTATTCCTGAATTTGTTTTGAAATGTTATCTAAATATGAATTCATATATGTCTGATCAGGAGATGGCTCTATATAAGATGCTCCGTATTTACTTACCAATAACTTATTTCCTGAACAATCTTCTGCATTGTTAACAGAGTCGTCCGAAAACTTAACCGTAAATAACTTTTTATCCGAATTACATGCAGTTATAGCTGCATGCATAGACCCTCCATTTTCTGATGATTGGACAACAATTACAGCTTTAGAAATTGCCGTTTGAAGTAAATCTCTTTCAACCAAGGTATATCTGCTTACTGGAGTTCCGATTTCATACTCTGAAATAATTAGTCCGCCTGTATCCAATATATTAGAAGCTAACTCCTTATGCTCTTTTGGATAAACAACATCTAATCCATTACCAACAACAGCTATAGTTTTACCATGTCTGATAGCTCCTGAATGAGCAGCAGCGTCACATCCTATAGCTAACCCTGATACAATTGAGAAGCCTCTGGTAGCAAATTTATCAGAAAGATACAAAGCAGCTTTTCTTGCACTCTCGCTACAGTTTCGACTACCAATAATCAATAAACAATTACCATTAAGTAACTCTATATTGCCTTTATAAAAAATTATTGGCGGAGCAATGCTGTTTTTCCCATTCTCTGAAACAGCATTTCTTAATGAAGTTGGATAATTGTCTTCAAATATATTTATCGATTTAATCCCCAAAGATTCAGATTTTTCGAACACAGTCTTTGCATGAGTTAAACTTGCCAATAAAGTTTCTTTTTGGATCTGAGGTTTTACTCCGCTACCTTTATTTGACAGTTTTTCTACGAATTCTTCCTCTGAAGGTACTTTTTCAAAATTTAGACTTAGCTTTAGCGCAGTTTTTTTTCCAATTCTAGGAACATTCAGCAGAGCCAACAGTTGTAAAGAAGATAAAGGCATTTTAATTCTCTAATAAAAGTGAGTTACATTCTTCATGTCGAATTAATATCAACAAAATTGTCAAATACAATCTTGCTAGATCATATTTTGAAGTAATTGTTATATTCCTGCTAAATAGGGCTCGGACTGTCATAATATTTATGAAGTTCCAACCTTTCTCTAACTTCATCTAGAGATATTTGTCCATTTTTACTTAATAAAGACAAACAATCATCATTAGACCGCTCTAATGGATTAAGAAGATACACATTTTCATTTGCTAGCTTTTTACATGTGTTTTCTATAGCACTTGCATAGTTTTTATTTTGAATAACATATTTGTATAGTTCTGTTGAAATACTATTCGTTAATAATGGAGATATCTTCTTGTTTGTAAGTTTAAGAAAAACTTCTAGCATAGAAGCAATCTTAATATCTGGTCTTATAGAGATGGTTACATATTCATCACTTTTATCATCTTCCATTTTAGAAACTTTGATATCGTCTATTACTTTATTGATTAAAGAACTATCGTTCATACTATTTCTCCAATAATTTTTCTCTAATTTTTTTATATGCATCAGTTCTTGTTTGCTCAATATAATCATCTTCGTCAAGCCCTTCAAAATTTGGGCAATGATCTACAGCAAAGTCACCGTAATTAAAATAATTAGTCAATGAAGCACATACATAATCTTTGACAATTTCTCCTGACCAGCCTAATGGATCTGCTACGAAATCATTTTGATAATTTGGCTGAGACAGCTTTTGAGCAATTGCGTCAGCTCTTGACGCAATCAATATTCGTAATTGATTATTAGAATATTCATTGTTGCTCTCTTCTATTGAATTTAGCTCACTCAAAAAATAATTATGTATAAGCTTATTCACAAGCTCAGCTCTACTTATACCTTCCAAATTTGCTATTTCATCAATTAGGACAAGATCTCTCTTTTTAATTTTTAAATTATATTTAGGACCTTGTTCTTTACTATTTGATACATCATCAGAGCTTTTAAACTTTGATAGGTTTATTTCTAAATTCAAAGCTTTTAAAAGAGGGTCATGTTTAGTAGAAACTTCAATCTGAACTTGTTTTAGAGAATCATTTGTTTCATCTACTACATCTAAATTTTCAATTTTATTCATATATTCACCTTAAAAGGTATCTAGTAAAAAACTGTTATTAGAGCACCATGTTCTAAGACTAAGGTATGTTTTTTATGAGAAAACCTTTCTAAGTCTTTTAAATTTTTGTGCATCTCTTTAAGATTTCTTTTTAGTTCTCGTCTTTCTAAGATCATGTTTGATTTAGGTAAATTGTCTGACGCATTTTTACCATGTGCAAGCAACTGCTTGAGGTAGTGTGAAGTTCTTTCACATTCTTTTTTCAATTTATCTTTGATTTCTGTTAGTACCTCTTTTTGCTGATTGCAAATAACTAATCTCTGACAATTTTCGTTAAACTCTCCAAACTTCAATAGCATCTCTACCATGAATGGAGAAATCTTTCTCTGACGCATTCTCTGTTTAAAATGTTTTGTCGTAATCATTGTTTCACCTTTTATTATTCCTTATCTGATTTTTATTATAGTTGCATTTTGACTATTTACAATAGTTATTATTAAACTATTTTTAATTATTTGAATTGTAAGAAAATTATCTATTACTTTTGTCAAATCGTATTTATATTACTTTTAGTTTTTTCAGGAGCGAATAGGGCAAAATACTTTTTTTATAGCGCTTATTGCGATTGTTTACAGGTATTTTGGGCCGATTTATTTAGGTAATCTGAACAAATAAAGTAAGCAAATACAACCGACAACTTCACTTTATTCAATGAAAGGAATAGAAACTGACTTCCAAGAAACTGATAGATTGTAATTACAAGAGGCAAAAAAAAGCGTTATCGTAAAGGTAACGCTTAAACACAAGAGAAATAATAATTCATTAAGCTTTTGCTGTATCAGCTTCATAGAGCTTGCGCATTTCGTCAAGGGCGCCTGCTGATTCTGGCAAGATTTGACCTCCATCAATAATCAAATTATGACCATTTACATACCAGGACTCTTTTAAAGCTAAGAATAAAGCTGCATTGGCTATATCAAAGCCTGTTCCTAATTTTCCAACAGGAACTGCCTTTTCCATGATATCAACGTAGTTCTGACCTAAAGACTTTAAGCCTTCAGTCATTACGTTGCCAGGAGATACTGAGTTTACGGTAATTCCATATGGAGCCAATTCCATTGCAGCGGTTCGCATAAAGCCTAACTGAGCAGCCTTACTTGCTCCATATACAGCCCAACCAGGATAGCCTGTAATAGGACCTGTAATTGATGAGGTTAAGATAATTCTGCCATACTTCTGTTTCTTCATATAAGGCATTACTGCTTTTATTGCGTGGAACATACCTTTGACATTGATGTCCATCACCATATCAAAGTCTTTGTCTGTCATCTCTGATAGAGGAACTTGCGGAATAACACCAGCATTTGACAATAAGATATCAATACGCCCATAGGTATCAATGGTAGTCTTTGCCATAGCTTGCATCTGTTCATATGAAGTTACATCACCTGCAAAGGCAATAGCCTCACCACCTGCTTTAGTGATCTCTTCAACAACTTCATCTAAAGTAGCTTTACGTCTTGCTACACAAACTACCTTACAACCAGATTTGGCAAAGCTTATTGCCATAGCTTTACCAATTCCAGATCCTGCACCAGTTACAATTGCTGTACATCCCTTTAAGCTGTCATACATGATGCGTACCTCTTACTTTAAATAACTACCTGCAAGATATGATTCACACAGTCTTACAGTATCTTTGGTAACCTGAAGACCTTCTTTTGCTGCAAAAGGAACTTCGCTGTGGCTGGTGCACCATGACATAAGCTCAATACGGCGCATGATGGATAGTGTAGGCAGCAGATCTTTTTCATAGTCAGACAACTTGGTTACCTTTTCATAACCTTTTATCCAAGCATTTGCTAACTTAACTGCATCATCAGACTGCTCCATGAAACTTAGTGCTGCTGCAAAGTCGAACAGATACCAGCCAAAGCCCATATCATCAAAATCGATCACGTGAAGCTCACTTCCATCTACAAGTAAGTTAGTAGCTCTGCAATCTGAATGGATCACACCAAAGTTATAGTTGTTCTCGCCATAGTCATCCATGAGAGTCTTTACAACTTCCACTGTCTTACCAACGGTTAGCTTTCCAAAGTCATCTAAACCGTTACTGTTCTTCCAGTTACCCCAGTAAGCGTGTTCACCGATGATGCCATCAAAGTCCCAAACACGTCTTGTAAACCACTCAGGACGCTTCCACTGTCTTGCGTGGTTATGCATCTTGGCACTAATCTCTCCTACAACCTCAAACCAGTGATCAAGTCCTGCTAACTCTAAGGTAGGTTCACTACCATTTAACTTTTCAAAAGCAACAATCATACGGTGATCACCTGATGCAGTTGTTGTCATTGCAACATACTCACCTGTAACTAGAGGAATTGGTCTTGCTGTAGAGATTACATGATCATCAGCTAGTGCTTTAACCCAAGCTAACTCTGATCTAATCGCATCTTTGGTTGAATAATCATTACGTTGAACTCTTAGGATTAGGGAGCGATCTTTATTTGGGCCCTCTTTAGGATCAGTTGCACAAAAAGTGGCATTCTCTGACAAATTGATTAGTTTTGCATAAGCTTCATCGCTCATACCCCACAGTTTTAATGAACTATTTACCATATCAGTAAGCTCTTTAACTGTTTGTGGCTCGTACTCTTTGCTCATAATGTCACCTTTTCTATCCTGCTTATATACAGATGAAATAAGGCTTTTAGCTTGTTTTCTGTATATAGCGATTAAATGTGG
>DKDL01000031.1:0-27700 GCA_002449335.1 Succinatimonas sp. UBA6849
TCTAACCGTGGAAAGTAGAGATTGCTCTCTATTCTACTGTTGATTGTTTTATATTATTTGTTTAATAACTGCTTGATTAAATCGTTAACAATAGGCTGTAGGTTTGCTACCTTAACTTTCTCTTTGTGAGAAATTTCGCCTAATACCTTGAAGTTGTCAATGTCATTAACTTTATAGAATCTTACGTGTAATAAACCGATCTTCTTAGCATTGCCACCACGAGTTGAAAACTTTAACAGGTTTGAACACTGGTTTTCATATGCTCTTGACTCACCAGAAACTAGGATATTATCAACACCTAATGTTAATAATGAGTTCTGGATCATCTGCTGCACTGCAGGATCAGCTGGTTTATTGTTATTTGCAACAACACAAACCTTTGAAATATTGCCTGCATCAACTGCGTTTACATTCTTTACGTGGCTCCATGAACAACCAGTTAAAATTACAGCTGAGAAAGCTAATATAGATAACTTCTTTAACATACACTCATCCTTTTTAAGAAAATTTTTCACTATGATAGCATGAGACAACTCAAAGCTGTATGTTTTATTGACTAAATACCAATAAAGTGCTGACAAATTTTTAATTTTATTACCACGATCAAAATTGTAGATTTTGTATAGTTACCAAAATGATCAAAAAAAAGCCCCATAGCATAACTATGAGGCACAACTATCTAAAAGAGAAACTTAAATAAATCTATTCCTAAACTACTAACGGATGTTCATGATTGAATCCATTGCAGTGTTCTGAGTCTGCAGAGCCTGGGCATTTGCCTGATAGGTTCTCTGAGCAATGATAAGGTCAACTAATTCTGAAGCTAACTCAACATTTGATAACTCTAAGTTAGCGCCTTTAATTGCACCTGCCATACCAGAATTTGCTTCACACGCCTGAGCTTCACCTGAGTTTACTGACTCTTTCCACTGAGTATCACCAACTTTGATTAAGCCTTGTGGGTTAGTGAAGTTTGCCATTGCAACTTTACAAATCTTTGAGGTTCTGCCGTTGGTGTATGAAGCAATCATGACACCATCTTCGTTAACCTGTACGTTCTCTAGCACACCAGTTGAGTAACCATCATTGGTAATGCCACCTACAGAGAACTTTGAGCTGCCGTACTGAGTGTAGTTAAGATCTGCTACGATAGACTGAGAATCATCAACACCACCGCCCATAGCCTGAGCTAAAGTGAATGCATCACGACCTGCCTCAGGAGGATTTGCGCCACCTGCGTTGGTGAAAGTGATAAGACCTGGAGTCTGACCGCCATCAATTAACTTACCGTCAGTACCAAACTCTAACTGAATACCTTTGAAGGTAGTGCCAGCATCTGCTGAAGGGCTGTTTGCATCTACTGCTAAATCAACACCACCTGCTACGTCTACAGGATTGCCATCAACATAGGTTAGTACATTCCAAATAGTGTGACCGTCGTTGGTTACGTTACCAGGATGGTTCTGTGTACCATCATTGGTATGATCTTTGATGAAGTAATAAGTTAAAGTATGAGCTCCACCTAATGAATCATACACTGTCTGTGATGATGCGTTAGTATAGGTTGAGCTATCAGTGTGATCAAAATTCTGATAACCATGAGCTGCCTGAGTTGCTTTTGCATCAGCGCCAGCTGGTAAGTTAAAGGTAATACCAATCTTTGATGAAGCACGTGGTGCGCCAGTGTCGCTTGGAATTCTAATTGCTTTTGTAGATGTAATATCAAGATTTGAAACATTACCGTCTTCATCTACAGGGTAACCTTGTAAGTAGTCACCCATAGCTGTAACTACATATCCATTTGGATTTAATTCAAATGCACCGTTTCTGGTATAGGTTCTGTCACCATTGTTAGCTGTTGCTGTATCATTAGCTTCATTTGCTAATACAAAGAAACCGTTGCCGCTAATAGCCATATCTAGGTTATTACCAGTGTCACCAGATAATGAACCCTGAGCAAACTGCTGAGCTACGGTTGTAGTATTAGTACCCATACCGGTAGCTGTTTTTGAACTTGTAAATACTGAGTTAGTATATAAATCAGCAAACTCTGCACGTGATTTTTTAAAGCCGTATGAGTTAGCGTTAGCGATGTTGTTTGAGGTGGTGTCTAAGTATTTCTGGGAACCATTTAAACCAGTAATTGATGTATTGAACATAGCGTTTCTCCAAATAGATAATAGATAGTATTTTTTTTCTCTCACAAAGTTATTTTTATATTGGGCTTTTCGCCCTTATGATTTATATAATGCAAATGACGTGCCAATTATTTTATTTACTGATTTATAAAGAAAATTATTTTGTGGCAAAGTAAATATCAGGACTATTGCCTCAAACGGCAAAGAAATTTGAAAGACATTTAATCCTTTTTGCCGGATAAAAGATGCCTTAAATCACACATCCTTATATAGTAGAATGTGCTTGATTTATGTGAGGTGAAATATGAGTAAAGCTTTAGTAGTGTTCTCAGGCGGTCAGGACAGTTCAACTTGCCTTTATTATGCATTAAAGAAGTATGACAAAGTTGCCACCATAGGATTTAACTATGGTCAAAGACATGATATTGAAATGAAATGCCGTCTTGAGTTTTTAGATGCCCTAAAGAACTTTGATAAAGAGTTATTTAAAAAGTATGAAGGTGACAGAGTTGTAGATATGCTGTCATTTAAAGATCTTACAAATTCTGCTTTAACTAAAGATCATGAAGATTATGTTATGAATGAGGAAAATCATTTACCAACCTCATTTGTACCAGGTCGTAACTTAATCTTTTTGTGTTATGCAGCAAGCTATGCCTATACCATCAAAGCTGATACTGTTATAACAGGTGTAGGACAGGCTGATTACTCAGGCTATCCTGACTGTCGTGACAATGCCATGAAGGCTTTAGAGACAGCTGTAAATTTAGGTATGGAATCTAATTTAAAATTTGAAACACCTTTGATGTTTAAATCTAAAGCAGAGACTTTTGAATTAGCCTATGATTTAGGTGGCATGGACTTTGTAAAGCTAATTGTCGAAAAGACTCACACCTGCTATGAAGGTCAGCATGATAAGCTTCATGCATGGGGCTACGGTTGCGGAGAATGTCCTTCATGTAAGCTAAGAAAGAAAGGTTATGAGGAATTTATTAACAGTTTGAAAAAATAACTGAACTTAGAAAAATTAAATGAAGTTAAAAAGGCGATCAGATTCGATCGCCTTTTTAATGGAAATTGAGCTTGAAATGATTAGTTCTGGATTGACTTAATCTTGTAGCTGTTTTCAATCTTGTTGCGTCTGAAGTTAGACTGGAAGTTCTTAAATGCTATTAAGAAAGCTAAGATAAAGAAACCGCCAGGTGGCAAGATCGCTACCATTAAGGTGTAATCTGATGACATAACTGTACATTCAAGAGACTTTCCAAACTCACCGAAGAGGTTAGATGCTCCCATAAAGAAAGTACCTGAACCTAAGATCTCACGTAAGGCACCTAAAACGAACAGCACTAATGAAAAGCCGATACCACAACCTAATGCATCAAAGAATGAAGCGATAGGTCCATTTTTGCCGGCAAAGGCCTCTGCTCTTCCCATGATGATACAGTTAGTAACAATCAAAGACAGATAAATACCTAACTGTGAGTAAAGATCCTGGAAATAAGCCTGAGTATAGAATCTTACAACAGTAACCAGTGTGGCAATAAAGAGTACATAAATAGGGATACGGACTTCTTTAAAGATAAGCTTTCTAATTAAAGAAATTACAAAAGAGCTTACGCACATTACAATTAAAGTTGCTATAGCAAGACCGGTGGCGCTCGCTGCCGAGGTGGTAACAGCTAACAGAGGACACAGTCCTAATAATTGGCATAAGCCAGGGTTATTAGACCATATTCCCTTTAAGAATACCTTTAAGATGCTCTCTTTAGGTAATTTGATTTCTTTTGGATTAGCTTCAATTTTGCCTTCTACAGGCTTTAAATTTTCACTCATTTAGTTCTGTGTCCTGCATTTTGAAAATCTTGAAAGATCGATGGTATTAAGTTCTTTTAAGGCCATAGAAGTAGCTACTACAGTAGCACGAGAGGTAACAGTAGAACCTGTTATGTAATCAAAGTCACCACCTAATTTCTTAACATCCCATTTAGCATCATCATAGCTGTGGCCATTGAACTGATCTAAGAAATTGCCGTGAGCTCTGTCAACCTTATCTCCTAAGCCAGGAGTCTCTAAAGAGAACTGAATATCAGCTTTATAAACCCTTTTATCTTTATCAAAACCTGCGATCATGACTAAAGGATTTGAATAACCCATTGAAGTCTCATAGGTCATTACATAACCAGTTACTTTGGTATCACGGCTAGCTACAAACAACTTTTGATTTGAACCTATATACTTGCTCTTTTTGATTTGATAACAGGTAATGATGTTGCCATGTTCTTTTGCCTCTTCTGGCAATAGAGCTAAAACTCTGGCATCGATGCTGTTTTTCTGGTTTTCAGCAATCTGTGCTTTAGTTGTGTTTTCTACATAAAGAATTAGACCTACGCACAATGAACCTACAATAGCTAAAGACACACCAGACAATAAAGAACGTAGTCCTTTATTCATGTGTTTTGTCTCTTTTTCGTTTGTACCTAAAAGAGTTTCTACGTTAGTGTTTTTCATTATTGCAGTCCTCCTTTTTTGTATCTGTAGCCAAAAGGTCTTCTGTGAGTTAAGACATCAATTAAAGGAGCTGCTGCATTTGACAGCATTACCGCAAAAGCTACAGCATCTGAGTAAGAACCAAAAGCTCTTAAGAGTACGATTAAGAAGGCAACTAAAATTGAGAAGTAAATACGTCCCTTTGAAGTACCAGCATTCGTTACAGGATCTGTGATAATAAAGAATGCAGCCATCATCGTACCGCCAAAGAGTAAGGTATCAAGTGGTGCCAGGAAGTATCCTGGGAAGATGTGTGATAGCAACAATGAGAAAGCTACAATAGATATAAAGAAGACTACAACCATCTTAACTAAGATGATCTTAAAGGCAATCAGGGCAAGACCACCTAAAAGGTAAGCAATAGCTAAACAGAAATAAGCTAAATACTCAGAAGACTGAAAATCTACATTTGTCTTCTTATATAATGTACCGCTCTTTCTAGCTGACTTAATCTCTTCTAAGAAAGTAGCACCCGTAGTAGCGTCAGTATCTTCAGATGAGTCTAATGACTTATCAACTACAACCTCATCTGTATATGAAGTTGTACTTTCATCAGTATTTTCATCTAATAAAGTAATGTTTAAAGCGTCTATTTCTTTTTTCAAAGCATTAGCACTTTTCTTATCGTAAATAACTGCAGCAGTTTTCTCTAATGAAGCAACAGAAAAAGCAAATGGAGCAGGGGCTACCCAAGATAAACCTACAATAGAAGGACTTGAAATTACGATAAAGACAAATCCAGCCATAGCTGGGTTAAAGATATTATTACCAAGTCCACCAAAAACAGCTTTTACCACGATAATGGCAAATACAGTTGCAACAACAGCGTAGTAACAAGGTAAGAGTGGAGGTAGGGTCATACCTAAAAGCGCTGCTGTAACTAAATAAGACAAGTCTGATAAAGAGTGCAGCACTGATCTGTGTCTTAAGAGAGCTACTACAACTTCACAGATCAAGGCAGTAATGAGGCAATTTATAAACTGGAAGAAATTACCAAATCCAAAAAAGAAAATCTGAACCACAAAAGCAGGAAGCAGACATAAAGACACAATTCCCATGATCATCTTGGTGGTCAAAGGTGCTTTTAAATGTGGAGCAGTTTCAATTCCAAGGTTCTGTCTTGAAACTCCATTAAAATTAGTGTTCATTTTTTACCTTTTTGATCTCAATGTCTTTTTCTTTAATGCCTGAGGCAAAGAATTGTTTTCTTCTTTTTGCTCTTGATGTGAGAGTAAAACTTGAGCAATTACTTTCTTTTGTACAGGATTTTGTAAGCTGTCATCAGGTTCTAAACCTACTAATGGATGATTCTCATTTTCAATTACAGGTTCATCATAAGCTTTGATATTTAAAATATTATCTCTTACACCTGCCTGAGTTCTTAAAGCATATGGCAGAACATCTACAACTTCAGCCTGTGCTTTAGCAACTTTAGTCTCCACATCATCCTTTTTAGGGAGACTAGATGTTTCCATATGGCCCTGATGTTTTGCCACCATTATGGCCTTTCTTTCTACATCTTTAATTCTTTGTACAGCTTGTGCTTCTTTTGAGTCTTCAGAATTTGCCAAAGGAGCACTTGCTGTAGCACCTTTTGCTGCCATTAAAGCAGCCTTACGCTCACGGGCTTTGGCTTTTGCTTCTTCTATAGCTTTCTGCCTTGCAGCAGCAAGCTCTTCTGGCGACATATTCTTTTCAGCCTCTTTCTGAGCTTTCATTCTTGCTAATGCTTCTGCTTTCTTCTTAGCACGAGCCTTTTCTTCTTCAGCTAAACGTACATTACGAGCTTCCATACGCTGTTTAGCTCTTTCATTTCTAACCTCAGCATCATAAATATGCTTTTCAACAGCTTTTTCATATCTGAACTGAGCTGTAAGAGGTATATAAGAAGGGCAAACATAGGTGCAGCAACCACATAAGGTACAGTCTTTAATACCGCACATCTGAGCTGCAGCATGATTATGTGCTTTTGACTGGTTGTACATCTGATATGGAACCAGGCGACTTGGGCATACTCTGGCGCAACGACCGCAACGAATGCAGTTAGATGGCTCTTTAATTCTTGGGATTTCATTTGAGCCAGGAGCCATGATGCAGTTTACAGACTTGGTAATAGGTACATCAATTGAAGGCAGTGTAAAGCCCATCATAGGTCCACCTAAAATGATCCTCTGGTGGAACTCTGGATTTAACTCATAATTACTTAAAACAAATCTTACAGATGTTCCTAATCTTACTCTTACGTTGCCTCTTCGCTTTAAAGAATTACCTGTTACTGTAACGACTCTTGAGGTTAAGGGCCGACCATCTACTACAGCTTCTTTTACTGCTAAGACAGTACCAACATTATCTACAACAATGCCACATTCTGAGGTATGAGCATTATAAGGTACCTCAATACCGGTTAGGATCTTGATAAGATTGCGGGCTGAACCTGATGGATATACAGTAGGGATCACTCTTACAGTTGCAACTTCAGCACAGGCCTGTTCCATAGCGGAAATTGCTTTAGGCTTATTGTTCTCAATTGCAACTAAAGTGATTTTTGGATTTAAGATCTTATTAAAGATCTTAATACCTAGTGCAATTTCGCTTGCTCTCTCCTGCATGATCCTGTCATCACAGGTTATAGCAGGCTCACATTCGCAACCATTGATAATTAGAACATTGCAACCTGAAATTGACTCATCTAAGGCTGACTTTAACTTAATATCAGTTTGGAATTGAGCTCCGCCTAAACCTTCTACTCCAAAATTATGCATTCTAGACAGAAGATCTTTACTGTTCATGCTCTCCCAATTAGGAAGCGGTGCAGGATCAATCTCCTCATCGAGGCCATCAGGTTTAATGGTAATGCAAAGACCAGTGTAACCGCTAGGATGTGGTAAAAGCTCTTTTGAAATGGCAGTAATAGTGCCAGATGTAGATGCATGGCAAGGTACTAAACGGCCTGTTGTAGCTGTTAAAGGCTGACCTTTTTTAACATGATCACCTACGTTTACCAAAATCTCACCGTCTTTACCTAGATGTTTTTCAATAGGCAGACAAATAAGTGATGGTAACTTTAACTCTTCGATTCTGCAGTTTTCGGTATCTTTGAGCTCTTTTGGTTTAATGCCACCAAAGAACTTCCAAATTTTTGCCTGAGCAATTTTTTGTAATTGTTTAGATGGCATGATTAACTCCCACTCTTAATTTGAACAGAGTGTATATTCCAGTTGAAATGAGATAGATTTCGTTCAAGTCTGATTTTTTCAATACACTTTTCTGGACAGTTGTTAATACATTCATCACAACCTATGCATTCTTCAGGATCTACAACGTGAGGTTGCTTTAATAAACCTGAGATAGCATCCACAGGGCATTTTCTCTTACATTTACCGCAACCTGTGCACTGTGATTCATGAATATAGGCAACCTGTCTTGGTGAGAAGAGCTGCTCTTCATAATCATCAACATCACCTGAGGCAATTCCTAACATTGATGCGATCTGTTTAGCTACATCGGCACCAGCTGGTTTACATAAGTTTGCCTGAGCTTTGCCGTCAGCTAAAGCTTTAGCATAAGCCTGACAGCCAGGATATCCACATTGACCGCAGTTAATCCCTGGCAATAATTTTTCAATACGTTTTTCACTACTGCTACCGCTCTTTGATTCTGTAAAAGATGACAGAATTGATAGCAGAATACCAATTAAAGCTAAGACTAAAGCTAACGCTATAATGAATTCAAAGTTTATCATGCGGCACTTCCTGCAAAGCCTGCAAATCCCATAAATGCCATTGATAACAGGCCAGCTGTGACCAAGGCAATAGCAGTATTCTTAAATGGTTCAGGTACGTCTGAAATAGCTAATCTTTCTCTGATAGCAGCAAAGAGGACTAAAACCAGAGTAAAACCAAATCCTGCACCAATTGTAAATGCTACAGATTCAGCTAGGTTAAATGAGAGTGAACCCTGTAAAAGAACTAAACCTAAAACGATGCAGTTAGTGGTGATTAAAGGCAGATAAATACCTAAAGCATTGTATAAATCCATGGATACAAATCGGATCACTATCTCAGCTAACTGTACAGTTATCGCAATAATCACGATGTCGATGATTAGCTCTAAAGACTCTAAAGAATATAGAGTCAAAATGTAGGTATTAACCAAATAACAGGCAATTGAGGTTATCAGCAACACAAATGATGTGGCTAATCCCATTCCTGCTGCAGCAGAGATCTTGTTTGATACACCTAAAAAAGGGCACAATCCAAGAAAGCGAACCAGCACAAAGTTATTTACAATTGCAGCGCCAAAGAATAAAAATAAATAGTGAACCATAGATATTACGTGTATCCGTCAAACGTATTACATCAAAATAAGATATATAAACACTACCTATTAAGGCAATGTTCAAATAAGCTAATAAAATGGATTATTTTAGTTAGTTAGTTTGCTCTTGTTGGGTAATTGAGCAAGACATGTCACTTTACTTAACTTGAATAAAATATCTTACACGCTGAATTTTAAATCTTTTTTCATAAAGTCTAAAGATATTGAGAAAAATTCTAAGTTAGCTAAACTATTTTACTAAAGAACAGCCGCTTTGAGAAATTAAATTTGAAAACTCAATCAGTATATGTTGGTTTTTAAAAATCAGTATCTGTTAATCCATACATAAGTCAGCTTCCTCAAATTTTCATCTTTAGATTTACAGACCTAATCTAGAATGTAAAATACAAATCAAATAACGACTATTTATGTATCAAGATATGGCAAATAGAACATCATTACTCAATAAAGAACAAAGAGAAAACATGCTGATTATTCTGTCTTCGTGTTTTCCTAATCCCAAGTCAGAACTTATTTTTAATAATCCATTTGAGCTTTTGTGTGCTGTGGTTCTGTCAGCTCAAGCTACAGATGAGTCTGTAAATAAAATTACGCCAGCGTTATTCAAACTAGCACCTACTCCATCAAAGTTAAGTGAGTTACCAGAAGCTGAGGTTGGTTCAGTAATTCGTACCATTGGTCTTTGGAAAGCAAAAGCATCATATCTTGTAAAGTTGTCTAAAATGCTCTGTGAAGACTTTAATGGTGTAGTACCTGCTACTTATGATGAACTCATAAAGCTCCCAGGTGTTGGTTCAAAAACAGCTAAAGTTGTATTGAACGTGGCTTTTAATAAGCCTACTGTCGCTGTAGATACTCATATTTTTAGAGTTTGTAACAGAACCGGCTTTTGTTTAGGCAATACGGCTAAAGAAGTTGAAGATAGAATTGTCCCTTTAATAGATGAGAAGTATCTACTTCAAGCTCACCATCTTCTGTTGCTTCATGGAAGATATGTATGTAAGGCTCGCACACCTCTATGCAATGAATGTAAAATATCAGCAATTTGCAAGAAAAGAATCTAATTGTAAAAGGAAAAATCATGACTTATTTAGTCGATTCTCACTGCCACTTATCAAGTCTTTCTTTAGAAGGCAAAGCTGGCGATAAAATTGAACAGATCATAGCCAGAGCTAACCATGCAGGCGTTACTCACTTTTTAAATGTATCTTGCACAACAAAAGAGTTTGCAAAAAACTATGAAATTGCAAAAGACTATGACAATATCTATCTGGCACTAGGTATCCATCCCTTAAATCTTGAGGATGATCCTGACTGGAAAGATGATGAGTTAATCAAAAATCTTGAAAGTTCTCCTAAGGTTCTGGCTGTAGGTGAGACTGGTCTTGATTACCATTATGCTCTTGAGACTCGTGATATACAGATCCCGTCATTTGCTAGACAAATCAATATCGCTCATACAGTTCACAAGCCTTTAGTAATTCATGCCCGTGAAGCTAAAAAAGATACACTGGACATTATGAAAGCAGAAAATGCTCGTGATGTTGGAGGTGTAATTCATTGCTTTACAGATACTGTTGAGATGGCAAGAGCTTGCCTTGATATGGGCTTTTATATTTCTTTTACTGGTATCTCAACCTTTAAAGGTTCAGACAATGTAAGAGAGGTAATTAAATACGTACCAGTAGACAGAATGATGGTAGAAACTGACTGTCCATATCTTGCTCCAATTCCAGTAAGAGGAGTTGAGAATGAGCCTGCCTTTGTAAGATACACCTTAAAGTTCATTGCTGATTTTAAAGGTATCAGTGAAGATAAGTTTGCTTCAATTACCTCAGCTAACTTTGAAAATCTCTATGGTTTAAAGTTAGCAGAGATTAAAGTACCTGATGTTGAATTTAGTACTTATAAACTTGAAAAGGTCATCGACAAACCTTTTGAGGAGTAAAAATTAAAGCTCTTTCAAGGCAGTCATTAAAACTTCATGAAAGAGCTTTTCTTTATTACAAATTTTCAAATGAAAAGAAGTGCATATTAGGTAGCTATCCTAATAATGCTGGATTGATAAAGGTAAAGTATCCATTAGTAAAGACAATCTCAAGCATCAATAAGATTGCAGTAATAAGCTGCAAGGCACATACCATATCAGTGCTTGCCTTAATTCCTTTTACAACCATAAACTGACCAATAAGTACTCTGCAAAGCAGGCATATACCCAACATTGTCAAAGCAATCTGCCAATCTAATACAGCAAAAGTAACTGCTAAACAGATAATGGTTCCTGCAATTAAACCTTTTAGACCTAAAGTTCCAAATGAACTTACAGGATCGTCTGATGAACCGAAGTTTAATGTAGTTGCTGTAAAAGAACTTAGCATAAAGATGACAGCAAAGCCTAAGCAGAAATAGAAGTCTAATTCCATGTATTTTGTAAAATACTGAATTGATCTTGCAAACAGGCTAATTACAATCAATGTAATTAAAATCTTGCCATAAGTATCAATCTTTCTTAAAGAGATTGCTGTACATAAATGACCAATTCCTCTGAATGCACCAGAACCTGTTAAGGCAAAGAAGAAGAGGGTAACAACAGCAGCACACAATGATCCGCTCTGACATACAGATTGCATGAACATAGCTAAAGCACAGGTAATAAAGCCAATTACAAAGTATGGTAATGGCATGAAAGCTGGTGCTGATGGCCCTAAGATTGATAAAGCCTGCTTTGGAAATAATGCACCTAAATTAGTAAAGTTAAAGAATGAAGCTATAAGCTGTCTTAAAAATACAAAAACATAAACAAAAGCTGAAATCTCATTATTAACTTTATTCTGATTGTCAGCAACAGCAGTTTCATTTGGAATCTGTTGTGCTTGTTCATTTGGCTGTACTTGAGCAGTCTGATTGTAGTTAGGGGCAGAATTCTGTGTTTGTAAAGACTCTGGACCGAAGTTTAAGTTAGTGTTTTTTACATTAGCAAAAATGCTTGATTGAGCAGTATTACCACCAACATTTTGTGGTTGATTATCTGCAAATGATGCTTGCTGATATAAACTGTTATCAGCAATATTGTTTTGGGTAGCAGAAGCTTCAAATGAAGGTTTTGCTAAATCTTGAGGATCATGGTTATTGGCAGCAACTGTATTCTGCTCAGTTGTAGTGTTATCTTGAACAGCTTTATTTACATCTGTCTTTTCTTCTTTTACTGAAGCATCTTTTAGAGAATTCAGTTTTGCTTCATTTGCTATATGAGCAGAAATGTCTCCTTGAACCATGGTATTGTTAGAAAATAGATCAGTTTGAATAGGAGTCTTTTCTTCATCCTTTTTAACTTCAACCTTAGGTTTTCTTGGTCTTAAAGGCTCACCAGGAGCAATGTATAAATGACCAGAGTCACGGCCTTCTTCATTTAAATAAGCTTCATTTGCTTTATAAGTGTAGTAGTCGTGTTTCTTTAATTCGCGCTCAGAAGGACCTACAGCATAGATAGTCTCTTCTTCTCTAGCCTGAGTCTTAGGTTGTGATAATCCTTGAGTATTTGACAGATCAAAATCAGAAGCGGATTGCTGCTGTGATTCAAAATTCTGAGGAGGAACAATATTTGTAAAACCAGGATCTGAAAATGCGCTAGCAAATTGCTCTTGAGGATTAGCATTCTGATTAAGGTTTGCTTGTGCAGGATCGATTGATGAGTAATTCTGATTAACCTGACCAAAACTAGGTTCAGAATCGAAATCTCTATTGATTGTTTTGCCTGAAGTCTGGTTAACATTAAGGCGGATCTTTTTAAAGAGAGAGGCTACCTTACCAGAGTCTTCGTTTTGCTGATTCTTTTTGTTTTTAGAAAACATTCCAAAAGCCATTAGATTTCCTTCTGAACTTAAATTTATAATGGCGACACATCGCCAAAACATGAATTAGACAATTCAAATTTGTATAAAACATTATATAGGTTTTGAACCTAATCATCTAATTCATTTTGAAAAGAGCTTCTATTGCGTTTTTTTAGTTTACACTCTGAATTTTAAATCTTTTTTGTCTAACCTTACAATCAGATCCTACCTTCGAGAAGAAATTTTTTCTTCATCAAATAGAGATAATATCTTGTAAAGATCTTTAGAATATTATAAAAAAGAAAAAAATAAAAAAATAAAAAAAATAATCTCGCAATGCAATAAGATATGACTTAAAAGTCCATACTAGGATTAGTCAAATGATAAAATTAGAGAATATACACAAAGTTTATCAGCTAGATAAAAATCATAGTTTGCATGCATTAAAAGGTATCAATCTAACAATTAACAAAGGTGAAATCTTTGGTGTGATTGGTCTTTCAGGTGCAGGTAAATCAACACTTATTAGAATCATCAATATGCTTGAAACTCCAACTGAGGGAAGGGTAATCATTGATGGTGAAGATATTACTGACTACAAAGAAGTTCAGTTAAGAAAAGTAAGACAATCTATTGGAATGATCTTCCAGCAGTTCAATCTATTATCTTCTATGACTGTAGCTCAAAACGTAGCCTTCCCACTTGAGCTTAATCCTCAAAATGACAAAAAGACCATCAAAGCAAAAGTTAAAGAATTGCTTGAAATGGTTGGCCTTGGTGATAAAGCTAATGTTTATCCTGCTCAATTATCAGGAGGTCAGAAGCAAAGAGTTGGTATTGCAAGAGCATTAGCAACAAATCCTAAGATCTTACTTTGTGATGAAGCTACTTCTGCTTTAGATCCAAAGACAACTAGCTCAATCTTAAAGTTGTTACAAGATCTAAAAAAGAAGCTCAACCTTACCATCGTAATTATTACTCACCAGTTAGAAGTAATTAAAGAATGCTGTGACAGAGTTGCTGTTATTGATGGTGGTTTAATCAGCGAAATGGGCAATACCATTGATGTATTTGCAAACCCACAAAAAGAGCTAACTAAGAGATTAGTAAGTGCTGTCGTAAGAAAAGACTTAAATGATCTTTTAGAGTACACAACGCTGACTGAGACATATAAAGAAGGCTCAAAAGCTTGGTTTGAGGTTTTATTCTTAGGTGATAAAGCAGAAGATCCTGTGATTGTTGATGTAGCTGAAAAACTGGGTGTAAAGATAGGCATTATGGCCGGTCAAATCAACCATATTCAAAATGAACCATTAGGTGTTCTGATTATTGCAATTGAAGGCACTGAGGAAATTATTAACAAAGCTAAAGTTGAGCTTGAAAATAGAGTTTACAGAGTTAAGCTTCTAGGCTATCAGCTAAAGGAGGCAAAATAAATGATTGAGTTTTTAACTTCTTTAGGTCTGTCATCATACGCAGCAAAAATCTCAGTACTCTTATTTGACGGTACTGTAGATACTTTCTATATGGTGTTTTTAGCTACAACAATCTCTATTATTGTAGGTGTGCCTTTAGGTGTGATTTTACTTGTAACCTCTAAAGGTTACTTCTGGTACTCACCAGTGTTCTACTCAGTTTTAGGTTCAATTGTTAATGCCTTAAGATCAATTCCATTTATCATTTTAATGGTGGCAATTATTCCTATTACAAAGTTCTTTGTAGGTACAAGTATCGGTACAACTGCAGCAATTGTGCCTTTGACAATTTCAACCATACCTTTCTTAGGCAGATTAGTTGAAACTTCTTTAAGAACTGTATCTTACGGTTTAATTGAAGCTGCTCAATCAATGGGTGCAAGTCCATTTAGAATCATTAGAAAAGTGCTGTTGCCTGAAGCATTACCAGAGTTAATTCAGAACTTTACATTAACAGTAATTGTAATTATCGGCTGTTCAGCTATGGCAGGCACCATCGGTGGTGGTGGCTTAGGTGATATCGCAATCAGATACGGATATCAACGATTCCAAGTATCTATCATGGTTCTAACCGTAATTATCTTAATTTTGATGGTGCAGTTAACCCAGCTAGTTGGTGATTACTTAACCAAGAAGGTTGACCACAGATAGTACTATTCAAACAACACATCTTTTTAGAAAGGAGAACTTGTAGTAGCTCTCCTTTTTTGTTGCTATTATAGCCGTTAACTATAAGTATCAATTCAAAAATAGTATTATTAACTTGTTGATCTTCAAAAGTAATAAGGGCATATTATTACCAACGGAACAAATTAGGTAAGAATCATTTCATGGAGATTAATATAATGAATAAGATTAAGTCACTGTTAGGTTTAGCTGCACTAACTGCAGCATCTGTATCATTCTCAGCTTATGCCAATGAAACAATTACTGTAGGCGCAACTCCAGTACCACATGCTGAGATCTTAGATGCTGTAAAGCCAATCTTAGCTAAAGAAGGCTTTGATTTAAAAATTACAGAGTTTAATGATTATGTTCAGCCAAACTTAGCTGTTTCAGATGGTCAGTTAGATTGCAATTTTGAAGAGCACGAGCCTTACTTAAAATCTTTCGTAAAAGAGCGTGGCTCTGACTTAGTAAATGTTGGTGGTATTCACATTGAGCCAATGGGCGTTTACTCAAAGAAGATTAAAGATCTTAAAGATCTAAAAGATGGTGCAACTGTTGCAATTCCAAATGATCCAACCAATGGTGGTCGTGCTTTATTACTGTTACAGGCAGCAGGTTTAATCACTCTTGAAGATCCTAAGAGCGTAACCGCAACTCCTTTAGATGTTAAAGAGAACAAGAAGAATTTAAACTTCAAGGAATTAGAAGCTCCACAGTTACCACGTGCTTTAGATGATACTGATATTTCAATCATCAATACTAACTATGCTATCGGTGCAGGTCTGAATCCATTAAAGGATTCTCTTTACATCGAGAGCTCAGATTCACCATACGTAAATATTATCGTAGCAAATTCAAAGACTGCTAAATCAGCTGGTGTTCAGGCTCTAGTTAAAGCTTTAAGAACTCCTGAAATCAAGAAGTTCATCCTTGATAAATACCAGGGTGCTGTAGTTCCAGCATTCTAATATCAAGCAATCTTGATAGATAATAGAAGAGGCAGGATCTCGAAGAGAGGTTCTGCTTTTTTGTTATTTGAGATGTAATAAAGATAATTAAATATAGATGCAAAGACAATCATCTAGTTAAACAAACTCTTGCTAATATTTAGGAAAGCAAATGACAGACACTAAGAAATACAAGTTGTTACCAACAGGTGAAGATACTTTTTCTGAAGTAATAACTCAAAATAAATACTATGTAGATAAGACTTCTTATCTAAGATCTGTCTTTGCTGAAGATGGTAGTTCTGTACTTTTATTTACAAGACCTCATAGATTTGGAAAAAGTCTACTTATGGATATGTTTGCAGATTTTCTACGCTTAAATGTAAATGATCCTTCTGATACTTCATTTCAACAAAATCTTTTTAAAGGTAAGAGTATTCTTCAAGACAAAGAATTTGTCGATAAGTTTATGGGGCAGTTTCCTGTACTTTATTTGTCTCTAAAAGATGTACATGGAAGAGATTTTTATAAAGCTTACAGAAAGCTGGCTTCAGTAGTTTCTTATGTTGGTAATCAGTTTTCTTGTCTTAACAATAGCACTGAAATTACAGAAGACGATAAAGATAAACTAAAAATACTTCAAAAATATTCATTGTTGAGAAACATTGATAATGAAGACTACCTTACAGGTTCCTTGTTTACTTTATAGTTAATTGTTTGTATAAGCATTTCAAAAGACAAGTCATTCTTCTAATAGATGAATATGATGTTCCTTTAGCTAAAGCTGCATCCGGAGAATATCATGAAGAAATGGTTGAACTCATCAGTTCTTTTTTAGGAGTACTAAAAAGTACTCCTAAAAATACAAATGAAGAGACGGCTCCACTTTTAAAAGTGGTAATGACAGGCTGTTTAAAGGTAGCTAAAAACTCTATCTTTACAGGTGTTAACAACGTAGTTGTAAATACAGTTCTCAATACACAGACTAAATTTACATCTATCATAGGCTTCAACAAAGAGGAAACAAAAAAGGTCTTAGAAGACTATAACCTAAGTGAATACGAGGGGATGGTCAAAGAAAACTATGATGGATACCGTTTCTATAATGAAGAAATGTTCTGTCCATGGGACGTTATCAATTTTGTTGCAGAAAACTATGAGCATAAATTAAATGGAACAGAATCTGACATAAAACCAGGCAACTATTGGAATGCAACGTCATCTTCTAAAATTTTGCAGGAATACTTAGGATATCTCAGCATAACTATAAGAGAAAGACTACAGGATTTGGTTGATGGAAAGAGAATTGAAGTTTGCATCAATGATTCTATGAATTATGACGATTTAAAACTCCATGATCCTGACGATTTCTTCTCATTATTACTGCATACAGGATATTTAACCGCAGTTGGTAACCCTTCAAAGAATAACTATCTTGTAAAGATACCAAATGAGGAAATCTTAGAGTGCTTTAATACCAATATCACGAAGGTTTTCAATAAATTAGTAAAAGAAGGCCCTGATTTTAAAGCTGTTAACATTGCAAAAGCATTATTAAATGGCAATGAGAAAAAAGTTGAAGACTTACTTTCAGAAGTAATCTTAGCTTATGTATCAACAAGAGACTTTGCTACAAAATCAAAAACCAGAGAACTTCTATCAGGGCTTTTTATCAGGAATTTTCTTTAATTGCAAAGATGTAATTTCAGGTTACAGATCAAACGCAGAAGCAGGTTTAGGTTGTCTTGATTTTGCATTTAAAGATAATCCTGGCAAAACAGCTGTAGTTATTGAAATTAAGTCATGTGCAAGTACAGATGAACTTCTAAGCGCACAGAAAGTAGCATTAGAACAGATTAAAGAAAAGAAATATGCTGAAAGCTACATAAAAGACAGCTCAATAGACCATGTCTATGCTTATGCACTTGCTTTTTCAAATAAGTACTGCAGAGTAAAAGTAGAAACTCTTAAATAGATAAATCTAAAGAAAAACACATCAATCATTAGCAAATAAAGCCAATAATCATGTAAAGTAAAAGCTGATTATTGGTCTATTTATGAAATTTAACATAATATAAATTATGCGAAGTTGCTATGTAAAAATAGACATTTTCTTTCCAACGAGCTTTTAACCTATTCTATCATTCACATAATATGATCCTTTCAATTTTGCATTGGTAACTTTGATTAGTTTGGTCATAACTGATACCAACTAGTAAAATTTCTCCAATGCTAATGTCGAGTTTCTTTCTGTAGTTTAGCTGTTCTAGATGTTCTAATGCAATTTCTGGAGAAACATCGCACATAATGCCGATTATTATGAACGGTTTTTCTAATTCAAGTTTTGGAATAAAAACAAGATCTTTATAATCAGATGATCCTTCTAAATTTGTTTGTAATGCATAGTTATCATATGTTCCTACATACAATGCTTCTAAAATGTTATAAGCTACTTCATCAATGGAAGTGCTTTTAAGAGATGAATCATTTGACTTTCTATTGTTTAAAAGATTCTCAACTGATTTTGTTTTTAAAGATGAGATGTAATTTAGAAGTTCAAAAGATGAATTGACTAGCTTTACAATGGATGTTTCATCTCTTTTTTCATTCAGAGTACGCTTGAATTCACGTTTTACTTCTTCATTTGGTATGTAAGCAATTTTTTTCCAATAGTTGCAATCGTTAGCTGACAGGTATCCTAGATGAATCAGACGTGTAAGAACTTCATTGACAGTTTTAAACTCTTCCATTTTATAGCAGTGATTTGCCATTGAGATGTAAACTGTTTCCCCTTCTACAAGTCTTTGCAAGGCATCTCTAAGTCCAGGTATATCCATGTTGATTAGGTTTCTGTCATGAAGATGAGGATTTCTTGAGGTCCAGTGATCAGAAAAAGAATCGTACTCTAGAGCATCAAAAACGGAAATAGGATTAAAAATCTGGTAATCTCCGTCAATGGTATATCCTCCATACCATTTTTTCAGATTTTGGTAGTCAGCCTGATGTTTTAGACACAGAGTTTTAACGAATTCTTCGGTTAAACCAAAATATGGCGCCATCTCTATGCCTGATGTCATAGTGTACTCATCAAACATGTTTAAACCGCAGCTGACTCTAAGATTGTCAATTGGCAGAATACCTGTCACATATGAGAGTGCAACATAACTTTGATCTTTTAACAGGCTGGTTAACCAATTAAGATAAAGGCTGGCGTTAACAGCACTTATCTCATTCTTTCGTATCATATAGTCGTAATCATCAATCACTATAATGAATGGTATGCCAGTCTTTTGATAGACATCTTCTAGGCAATGTGACAGGTACGAACCATCATCAAATGAGGACTCCGGATAAGCTTCTTTTAATTCCACTTTAATGCTACTTGTAATAGTCTTAATCATCTTTTCTACGTCATGAGAGTCATTACAAAACTCCCTATCGATATTGAAAAAGATAACATTGTATTGATTTAAGTGTTTTCTGTAGTTCTGATCAGCGGCTACTTTTAACTTATCAAATTCTTCTGAACTATCTTTAGCTTTTGAGTAGTAGGAGCAGATCATTTTTGTAGCAAAAGTCTTAACAAATTGATGAGGTCTACTAACCATTATGTTGTGATCGAGAGTTTTAATGCGAAGGTTTAGCTTAACTAAGAGCTCAGTTTGATCTATGAAGTTTTTACAGTTTCGTTCAGTTGTGATACTTGTGGTTGGATTTAGATAATTGCTCATAATGAAATCCTAAAAATGATCTTAATTTCATTATAACAGACTATAATTATAATTGTGAATTATATTTATATATTATGAACCTACCTTTTAGATTCCAAATATAAGAAAGCTCCTCTAGAGAGGAGCTTAGAATTAAGAAAATTGAGCTCTTGTTAAGCTCTAGATCTCACTTCTTGCGTGCATATCTTCCCAAACAAGACGAGCTGTTGCACCAACTGTTCTAAATGGTTCTGGTGGACAGTAACTTGGTGCATCGCACTGTTGCATATAGCGTAGTTCTTCACTATCTCTACCACATACCCAATCTGCTAAGAAAGTACCACACATTGATGCTCTTGTAACACCTGTTCCATCACAGGCTGCTCCTGCGTAAACATTCTTACCTACATTTGCAAAGAAAGGCAAGGTGTTTCTTGATAATGGAATAAAGCCACCGTAAACATACTCAAAATTTACATGTGAGAGCTGAGGAAATCTGTTATTAAAGGCTCTGCGTAGCTTGTAAATTGACTTATATAGACGCTCAGGAGCGATGTTGATATGAGTAGCAAAGCTAATATCTGTTCTTACATACAAGCGCTTAGTTGTAGTGTAACGTAAAGTTGCTCCAGCAGGATGTGCTGAACATAAGCCCCATGGTTTGGCCCCATGTAATGTAGCAATTTCTTCATCAGTAAGCTCTCTTGTATGAGCACCAAAGCTGTGTATGCCAATAATGTTATCAGAACCTTTAGCACCGAAGTTCTTAATGAAAGCATTAACTGTCATGATAACTTGTTTGCATGAGATGATTTTGCCATTAGTAAGTTTTACTTGAGGAACTTCACCTTCTAAAACTTCTAACACAGGACAATTCTCAAAGACATGAACGTTCTTTGGTAAAACCGTAGCAAGTCCCCTTACTGTCTCTGATGGATTGATAAGAATAGTACCTGGTGTATAAAGAGCTTTAAAATAGAAGTCTGTACCTAATCTTTTAGCTACTTCATCTTTATCAAACCACTGATATTCTGCTCCCATAACATCAAGGAACTCGGCTAGCATATTTAAATACTTCAAACTGCCCTTTTCACGAGCTGTTTGATGCATACCAGCCTGTTGCCAGTCGATCTGAAGATTGTTCTCTTCTTTGATCTTAACCATTCTATCTATAACATATCGATTGAGTCTAAATCTCCATTTCTGATCGTCTAAAGTAAAGTTAGGATCACCTACAATGCTGTGTGGTACATCAATGATAAAGCCTGCGTTTCTTCCACTTGAGAAATAGCCTACAGGCATTGCATCAAATAATGCAATAGTTGCATCAGGCTTGTTCTCTGCTAATCTAAAAGCAGCATTAACACCGCCAAAGCCAGCACCTACTACAACGTAGTCATATGATCTTTCAATTTCATCTACAGAATTGAATTGATGATTTTTATAACGTGAAGTTTCAAACCAACCGTTTTTACCTGAAGCTTCAGGAAATCTATCAGTCTGTTTCATAAAGTTGATCCTACCTTAATGTAATTGTCAGAATTGTAATTTAGATAAAGTAAAGCCAGATAGCGTTAAGTTATCTGGCCTTTAATGTTATTGATTAGTACTTAAATACAGGGATCTGTGAGTGCTTGTATAACTCTAAGATCTTCTCTGCTACATCTTTTTGCTGATAAGCTTCGATTACTTTCTTGTAAACAGGATTGTCTTTGTCAGCAGTTCTTGCAGCTACGATGTTGATGTAAGGATTGTTTGCATCAATTTCACCTGTTGTATCCTGGAAGATAGCATCCTTATCAGGAGTTAAACCATTATCTGTAGCATAGTTAGCGTTAATGATTGATACTGCTACATCTGGAATTAAGCTTGGAGTATTACCAGCATCAACCTCATAGAACTTGATGTTCTTTGTGTTCTCGGTTACATCACGAACTGTAGGTAAGTAGCCTTTTGACTCATCTAACTTAATTACACCTGCTTTCTCTAACAGCTTTAGAGCACGACCACCGTTAGTTGGATCGTTAGGAAGAGCAACAGTGTCACCGTCCTTTAACTCATCTAATGACTTAATTTTGTTAGAGTAAGCACCTAGTGGTGAAATGATAGTATCAGCAATGAATGATAACTTGTAACCATTTGCCTTGCAGTCAGCTTCTAAGAAAGCTTTGTGCTGGAAAGCGTTTAAGTCGATATCACCATCATTTAAAGCACGGTTAGGTAAGGTGTAATCAGCAAACTTAACGATAGTAAGCTTAATGCCTTCTTTTTCAAGTTTGCTTGCAACAAGTTTCCACTCTTCAGTGTGCTCGCCTACAACACCTAATTTAACCTCTGTTACTTTAGCAGCGGTGTTCTCTGTATTTTGAGCCTGGTCATTCTTGTCATCTCCACATGCTGTTAGAGTTAAACCTAAAGCAATGGCTGCTGCGGTTTTAATAATATTTTTTAACATTTGATTGTCCTTAAATTACTTATGATTTAAAAATTAAACTTCAATTCCTGCCTGGAAATTCTTATAGGCAAGCGCAATATCTGCACCAATAGTTCTAAAAGGCTCTGGTGGCAGATAACTTGGGAAATAGGTTCTCTTGATGTAATCAAGCTCTTTGCTCTCTACATTCTGAATGAGATCAGCAAGATAATTACCTAAAACAGTTGCCTTAGGCACGCCTGAACCATCAGGTGTAACACCTGCGTAAACGTTCTTAGCTACCTCACCGAACAATGATCTGGTGTTACCTGTAAAGGAGATAAGACCACCATATACGTACTCAAAGTTAACGTCTTTTAATGAGGTAAAACGTCTGTCAAAGGCCCTGCGTAAAAGAGTCACAGCTTTGTTCTTACGATTAGGATCAATGTTTAAGTGTGTTGCAAAAGCAATATCAGTTCTTACAAAAATTCTTCTGTGAGGAGTCAATCTTACAGTGCAGCTAGCTGGATGTGTACCAACCAGCCCCCATGGTTTTAAGTCCTTAAAAGGCTCAAACTCTTCATCTGTAAGTTCACGAGTCATCGCACCAAAGCTATGAATGGCTGCTACAGGATCGGTTATCTTGCCAAGACCAAAAGCTTTGATAAATGCGTTGACTGTAAGAATCACCTTTTTAGTCTTAATTACTTTGCCGTTAGCTATGACAACAGCAGGTTCATTACCGTCTTTAACTTCAATTACAGGAGTATTCTCAAAGACATCTACATTTTGAGGTAGGGCTAATGTCAAACCTCTAATAGCTTCAGATGGATTGTTTAAAGTACCATTTTCTACATATACAGACTTCTCATAAAAGTCAGTACCAAGTCTTGAGGCTGTTTCTTCTTTACCTAAAACCTGATGCTCAACCTGTAATTTGTCATAGAACTTGTCTAAAGCATCAAGATCTTTGATTCGATTTAAGTTCTTAACTGCTTTGTAGAAGCCATCATTTCTCCACTCAAAATCAAGATTGTGCTCTTTACGGATCTTCTCGATTCTGTCTATACCAATCTTATTTAAGTGAAGCAAGTACTCCTGATCTTCAACTGTGAATGTGTTTCTGCCAACTAGAGGTTTAGCAAACTGAGCATAGCTGATAAAGCCAGCGTTTCTGCCACTTGAGAAGAAGCCTACAGGAAGAGCATCAATTAAAGCTACAGTTGCAGATGGTTCATTCTCTACCAATCTAAAAGCAGCACTTACACCGCCAAAACCAGCACCTACAACCACATAGTCATAGCTGTCTTTAATGTCTTTTACATCTTTGAACTTGGCGTTCTTGTTCTTTGAAAGCTCATACCAGGGATTTACGCCTGAGCCTTCTGGAAAATCTATTACCTTACTCATGATTTACTCTTACCTCTTAGTGGGTAGTTTTCTTAATGATGACGTTACCGATTGACTGAATGATTGCAACCATAATTAAGATCACAAGCACAGTTACATAGGTAACATCAGTCTGACCTCTCTGGTGACCATATCTTATTGCAAAGTCACCTAAGCCACCACCACCTATGGCACCTGCCATTGCGGTAAGACCAATCAGGCTGATTGCTGTGATCTGTGTTACACGTACTAAGTGAGAGATACTCTCTTTTAAATAAACTCTAAAGATAATACCAACTGCGCTTGAACCCATGCTTTGAGCTGCTTCAACAAGGCCTCTGTCAACACTTGATAAAGCACTTTCTACCTGTCGAGAGAAGAAAGGTACAGTACCAACTACTAAAGGTACGATAGCACCAACGGTTCCGATTGCAGTTCCCACTACAAATCGTGAAAAAGGAATTAAAGCTGCCAACAAGATAACAAATGGAATTGAACGGAATAAGTTAATCACACAGCTTAGGATTGTGAAAACATACTTATTCTCTAAAATACCGTCACGCTTAGTTACAATCAGTACAACACCAAAGAATAAACCTAAGGCAAAAGCAATCACACCTGAGACAGACAACATGTAAAAGGTCTGCTCAACGCTAAGCCATAACTCATCAACTTTTGGTACTACATTAGGAATTAAATCTACAATTACATTACTCATGGCTTAATACCTCAACTTTAACGTTATCCTGATCTAATGATGCTAGTGCTTTGTCAATTGCCTCTTTGTCTCCTGAGAAGATACATACTGTGCCTCCAATAGGATTGCCGTGTAACAAAGCAACATCAGCTAAGATGATATTGATAGCAACGTGGTACTTCTCTGTAAGTGAAGAAATAATAGGCTCTGATACACCTTTACCGATGTAAGACAGTCTTACTAGGACATCACCATTTTGCAGATTTAAGAAATCCTTATAGCGTTTTATTAAGATTTCAGCCTTTGATAGATTTGAAGTTGCCTTCATGAATCGTGTGGTTACATCACTCTTTGGATTTGAGAAGACATTAAAGATCTCACCTTGCTCTACTACCTTGCCCTTTTCCATTACAGCAACACGAGAGCATAGATCTTTTACTACATCCATTTCGTGAGTAATTACAACGATGGTTAACTTTAGCTTTTCATTTAACTTCTTTAAAAGCTCAATGATTTCATAGGTGGTTTGAGGATCCAAAGCTGAGGTAGCCTCATCACAAAGTAATACTTTTGGATCTAAAGCTAAAGCTCTTGCAATAGCCACACGCTGTTTCTGACCACCTGACAACTGACTTGGATAGTTATCAATTCTGTCTGACAGATCAACTAGCTTTAAAAGTTCTTTTGCCTTTTTAATCTGATCTTCTTTCTTGATGCCTTTATAGGCTAATGGATATAGAACATTCTCAAGAACGGTTCTTGAAGGCATTAAGTTGAAGTGCTGGAAGATCATGCCGATGTTTGAACGCTGACGACGCAGTTCTTTTGAATTTAGAGATGTAAGTTCAACTCCATCTACAATTACCTTACCACCTGCATCAGGATGCTCTAACAAATTGATACAGCGAACTAAGGTAGATTTACCTGCGCCTGAGAAGCCGATGATACCGAAGATCTCACCTGCTTTGATATCGATTGATACATCATCAACAGCTTTGATGATTTCTTGCTTTCTAGTATATGTCTTGCTGATATGCTCAAGATGAATCATTACTCTTACCTATAATAATATTGCAGTTATCTGCTTTTTTGTTTTGCAGACATTATCTATTATTATGGTAGGTATTAGGTAATACTAATTTAATATAGTAAGCTATAGAAATTTTCTATAAGTTATTTTCAGAAGGTTGAGACTTTAATGATGTTTCAGTTAAAACAGGCTCTCTATACCCAATTAAGGCATATCTTAATCCACGATCAGTAATATAGTATTTGCCCTTCGTTTTATGTTCATCTGCGAATTTAAGATCCAATACTGGGTCCTTATGAATAAGGTAAGCGTTAGTAAGAGCTTCTAAATAATTGTAAACCGTCTGTGTGCCAAGTTTTATTCCTTTAGATCTCATCTCATCGGCAATTGTTTTTGCATTATAGGTTCTATCCTGATTTTGAAGAATGAAGTAGAAGATCCTGTTCAAAAGATTTACGTTTCTAATCTTTGAAATGTCTAAAATATCTTTAGACAGTATCGTGTAGTACAAACTTTCAAGATAATTAAAGTTTGTTGATTCGGACCATTGAATATGGTGAAGAAAAGGCATACCGCCAAACTTTATAAAGTTCTTATAATGCTCATCATTAGTAAAATCAGCTTCAGATTGGTTCTCTTTAGCTAACTCCAAATACTCTTTAAAGTTAAGAGGATTAACTTTTATCTGTGAATATAAATTTTTAAAATCAGAGGTAAAATTCTTATCAAAGACAGAAGCATTTGAGCTTGCAATATAAATATCGCAATTATGATTATCTCTTAACGTTTTAACTAGAGTTTGCCATTTATCAAGACATGAGATCTCATCAAAGATAATGTAGATTGTGCCTGAAAGGTTGTTTACCTTATCTAAAAGATCTCCACAAAGCTCTTTTGGCTCATAATGATAACTACATCCTACCTGCTCAAAATCAAGATAGATGATGTTCTCTTCTTTAACCTCTCTCTTTTTTAGCTCACCAATCAGCTGCAAGAGCAAAGTTGTTTTGCCACATCTTCTGATACCAGTGAGAATTTTAAGCTGTGGTGTACCTATGAGGTTATAAATCTCAGTTAGGTATTTATCTCTTTTTATCATTTATCCTCACTCAACATCTTAAGACATAAACTTATTTTAAAACATCAACAAGAGAAAACATCTTCAATTTTTAAATTTCTTGTATACAAGAAACTTTTAAGACTTTTGAAATTAATTTCGTCTATACAAGAATCTTTTATTGAAAAATGACTTTTGCACCATCTTGAATAAGACTACAAAAACGATTTAATAATCGAAGATAGTCATTTTTATTTTTCTTCAAATAAAGTGAAAATAATCATGCTCAATATACAATCTACTTTATTCAAAATTCACCTCAATCGTTTACGGAAATTACAGGTAATTGTTTAATCTATTGTACAGATAATAAACTAAACAAATAAAAATCGTTTTAAAGTTGATCTTGTTTACGGTTCTGATTATTATTAGCTTTGTAATGCTATATTTTGTGACACTCTTAATAATAATTTATTCAATATTTAGTAAGATCATAAAGATACATCTATAATTAGTGTTGACGCTTTATGAAAAGCTTTCACATATAATAAATATTAAAAGATAAAATTCTTATCTTAAATAATAATTGATAATAAAGAACAATATGACTACTAAGAAAAGCAACGATGCTACCACTGCGGATATTTTATCCGAGTCCTATCTGGATGGAGAGATTCAGTCAAGTCTAGACTTTGATAACCTTGATGATGTTGTATACAACTCTTCAAGCTCATTTGATATCAGTGAAATCGCAGATCTGTTATTAGATAACATCGATCAGTATGTATTTATTACTGATGCTACTACTAAGAATATTGTTTATTTAAATAAACCATTAAGCGAAGCTTTAGGTGTTGACGGTTGCTTTGTGGGCACTTGTCATGAGTTATTACGTGGAAGTAAAACACCATGTAAAGAATGCAACTGCAACCATTCCATTGGTGACAATTTCTATGTAACCTCTTTAGTTGAATCAAAACTGAAAAATGGTTATGTCATCAAGTCAAAGAATATCGAACTGTATAATCGTACCTATACTATTAACGTTGCTCTAATCGATAATAAAGCATCTTCAAAGGATCATACTGCAAGTAAAGATGATTCAGGCTTAAACGATATCATTGCCCCATTTACAGAGATCTATACTAAGAATATTAAAGATCCTGATGTACAGCTTTACCGTTTCATCGAGTGTTTAGGTACTGAAACTAATTCTAATTTCTGCTGTATTTACGAACAAACAAAACTGTCAATGGATCTTGATGGTGATAATCAACAGACCTTAGTATCAACAATTCCAACAGAGCACGGCTCTTCATCTGAAGATTCAGAGAAAACTAAATTTCACAGATCACATCTGTGGATTTCTGAAGCATTCAAACATTCTCAGGATTCCGTTCAAATTCCTGAAGAATTTTTAAAACGCGCTGAAGAAGAACAAGACTGTTTTG